>CAYYRT010000071.1:0-5468 GCA_964474055.1 uncultured Acidimicrobiaceae bacterium
GGTCGAGAACCGGGAGCGCGCCGACCGGCTGGCCGCCGAGCTCAAGAAGGTCTACGTCGAGGCCGAGAAGCTCCGCACCGAGGCCACCGTCGCCAAGCAGCGCATCAGCCAGCTCGAGCGCCAGCTCCGGCGCCCCCCGCGCGCCAGCGCTGCGAAGCAGCGCTGATGGGGGAGTGCGGGGGCCATAGCTGGGCCCCCGCATAAGAAAGAAAAGGGCGCTGCCCTACGCCCGGCCGGCCGACCTGCTAACCGGCCGACCCGCCTTCCTCACGGTCGGTGCAACACCACCGCTTTGGCTATCTGCTTGAAGTACTGGGACTAGACAGGCCCCGATCCCGCTCAGTGCGTGGGATGCGAAGACGCCAGGTCCGGCCCCATACGCCCTTGACGGCTCCGGAGCCGCCAGCCTAAGCTCTCGTCACCTATCTGACCGTTCCCAGCTCCAGCCTTGCTGGGAGGGTGCTGCATGCTGTGTTCCCGGTGCCAGCACGAAAACCCGCAGCATGCCAAGTTCTGCTTGGAATGCGGCGGCCGTCTGGCGTTGACCTGCCCGAAATGCGGGGCGGAGTTGCCAGGGTCGGCGAAGTTCTGCTTGGAGTGTGGTACGGGGGTCGGTCCTCAGCCCCAAGCGCGCTCTCCGCAATCCTACACGCCGAAGCACCTGGCGGAGAAGATCCTCACCTCCAAGGCCGCTCTCGAAGGCGAGCGTAAGCAGGTCACGGTCCTCTTCGCCGACCTCAAGGGCTCCATGGAGCTGCTGGCCGACCGCGATCCTGAGGAGGCGCGCAAGCTCCTCGATCCTGTCCTCGAGCACATGATGGAGGCCGTCCACCGGTACGAGGGCACCGTCAATCAAGTGATGGGCGACGGGATCATGGCGCTCTTCGGCGCGCCGCTGGCGCATGAGGATCACGCGGTTCGGGCGTGCTACGCAGCGCTCCGGATGCAGGAGAGCGTGCAGAAGTACGCGGACGAGGTGCGACGCTCTCACGGGGCCGTGGTCAAGATCCGCGTCGGGCTGAACTCCGGGGAGGTCGTGGTGCGCGCCATCGGCAGCGATCTGCGCATGGACTACACGGCGGTGGGCCAGACGACCCACCTGGCCGCGCGGATGGAGCAACTCGCCGATCCCGGCGCGATCGTGATCACGCCCGAGACGCTGGCCCTGGCCGAGGGCTACGTCGAGGTGAAGTCGCTTGGCCCCGTGCCGGTGAAGGGGCTCGCCGACCCCGTGGAGGTTTACGAGGTGACGGGCACGGGCCCGACGCGGACCCGGCTGCAGGCAGCCACCCGGCGCGGCCTGACCCGGTTTGTGGGCCGCGACGCTGAGTTGGAGCAGCTCCGCCGCGCTCAGCAGCTCGCGGGTGACGGTCACGGTCAGGTGGCGGCGATCGTCGGCGAGGCGGGGGTGGGCAAGTCGCGCCTCGTCTACGAGCTGACCCACTCACATCGCCTGCACGGCTGGCTGGTTCTCGAGGCCGCCTCGGTCTCCTACGGCAAGGCGACGAGCTATTTGCCGGTGATCGACCTCCTCAAGGGGTACTTCAAGATCCAGAACCGGGACGACCTGCGCGAAATCCGCGAGAAGGTGACGGGTAAGCTGCTCACCCTGGACGAAGCCCTGAAGCGGACGCTACCGGCGTTGCTGGCCCTGCTCGACGTGCCGGTCGACGATGCCGCGTGGCTCGCGCTCGACCCCGGCCAGCGCCGTCAGCTCACGCTCGACGGAGTCAAGCGGCTCCTGCTGCGGGAAGCGCGAGAGCAGGCTCTCCTCCTGATCTTCGAGGACCTGCACTGGATCGACGGCGAGACCCAGGCCTTGCTCGACAGCCTCGTCGAGAGCCTGCCCGCAGCTCGCCTCTTGCTCCTCGTCAACTACCGCCCCGAATACCAGCACGCCTGGGGCGGCAACACCCACTACCGCCAGCTCCGGATGGATCCGCTGCCGCCCGAGAGTGCCGACGAGCTGCTGGAGGCGCTCCTCGGCCCTGACGCGGCGCTCGACCCGCTCAAGCAGTTACTGGTAGAGCGGACGGAGGCCAATCCCCTCTTCCTCGAGGAAAGCGTGCGGGCCCTGGTCGAGACGGCGGCCCTGGTGGGCGAGCGGGGTGCCTACCGGCTCACCCGGCGCCTCGAGGAGCTCAAGATCCCTGTCACCGTACAGGCCATCCTGGCCGCACGCATCGACCGACTGGCGCCCGAGCACAAGCGATTGCTCCAGACGGCCGCCGTCATCGGCAAGGACGTACCCGTCCTGCTGCTCCTGGCCATCGCCGACGTGCCGGAGCATGAGGTGTGTACCGAACTCACGCGCCTCCAAGCCGCAGGGTTCCTCTATCAGGTCAGGCTCTTCCCGGACCTTGAGTACACGTTCAAGCACGCGCTCACGCACGAGGTGGCGTACCAGGGGCTGCTTCATGACCGGCAGCGCGCCCTGCACGCACGCATCACCGAGGCCATCGAGCGGCTCGCGGCCGAGCGCGTCGCCGAGCAGGTGGAGCGGCTGGCCCACCACGCCCTACAGGGGGCGCTGTGGGAGAAGGCGGTCGCGTATCTCCGCCAGGCGGGGCTCCGGGCCATGGCGCGGGCGGCCAACCGCGAGGCCGTTATCCGACTTGAGCAGGCGCTCGGAGCCCTCCGCCACCTCCCGGAGACCCGGGAGGCAACCGAGCTGGCCATCGACATCCGCATCGACCTCCGGAACGCGCTCAACCCGCTCGGTGATCAGGCGCGCCAGGGGGAGCACCTCCAAGAGGCCGAGATGCTCGCCCGGACGCTCGACGACCGGCATCGGATCGCCCGGATCGCCACCTTCATGGTGATCCAGTGCTTGCTCACCGGCGACTACGACAAGGCCGTCAGATTCGGGCAGGAGGCCCTGAGCATCGCGCGAACCCTCGGCGATCGCTGGATCGAGGTGGTCGCCACGTCCCATCTGGGCACGACGCACGCGGCCCGGGGTGAGTTCAGGGAAGCGGCCACTCTCCTCGAGCGGAACGTCGCGCTCGAGGAGAATCTGCGCTACGAGCGCTTTGGATCGCCCGCCATAGAGTCGGCACGCTCTGGGGCTGAGCTCGCCTTCGTGCTGTCCGAGCTCGGGGGGTTCGACGAGGCCATTGGGCACGCCGAGGCAGCCGTGGAGATCGCTGAGACGGCCAATCATCCCTTCACGATGTACTTCGCGTTGCTCGATCTCGGCCGCGCCCACTTCCGGCGTGGGGATCTCCCACGTGCGACCCGCGTCCTCGAACGGGGCCTTGACCTCTGCCGAACGTGGCAGTTCGACGGCGGAATACCAATCGTCGCTGCCGCGCTCGGCGCCGCCCTCGCCCTCGCCGGCCGGCCTGAGACGCTACCCCTGGTCGCGAGCGCCGTCGACGAGTTCCGCCGTCGCCAGCCGCACAACCGGCCCGCGTTCATTCTTCTGTGCGCTGGGATGACCTACCTCGCGGCCGGGCGAATCGACGAGGCCGCCAGTCACGCCCGCGAGGCCTTGGCGCTCACGCGGCGGCTGGGGGCTCGGGCAAGCGAAGCCCACGCCCTCTGCCTCGTTGGTGACGTCGCGTTGACGGTCGGCGCTGAGAACGCCGCTACCCACTACCGCGAGGCGCTGGCCCTCGCCGAACCGCGCGGCATGCGTCCGCTCGTGGCCCACTGCCACCTCGGCCTTGCCAAGCTCTACCGGCGCGCGGGCAAGCGCGAGCAGGCCCACGAGCACCTCACCATCGCAACGGCGATGTACCGCGAAATGGGGATGACGTACTGGCTGGAACAGGCGGAGGCGGAGATGAAGGAGGTTAGCTGATGTATAGCCGCCAGTGTAAGCAGGACAACCCCGGCGTCGAGGTGCGCAGCTCGCGATGAGCTTCCCACTCGACGGCGTCAGGGTGCTGGAACTCGCGCGCTTTCAGGCCCGGCCCGCGTGGCGGATGGCCGCGCGCACCCGGTCGCGCCTCTCGCACACCGTCGAGTCAGGCAAGCCGACCGTACTCACGGTCGGTGCAACACCACCGCTTTGGCTATCTGCTTGAAGTACCAGGAGTAGGCAGGTCCTGACCCCGGCCAACTGGCCCCGGGTCCAGCCGATGCCGTGTTGGAGCGGGTGTCAATGACATCCAGTAAAGGACACTTGGCCGGACAAGCGCGGTGGCACGCAGTGCGCCATAGACGTTAGCGGGGACGTCACACTTAGTCAGTCAGGCACGCGCCACCCAGTAAGGACATCTTCCGTGCCTTTCATGGCTGGTGTTCTGATGGACTCCGGAATCCAATCGTTCCGGAGGTCAAGGAGGATGCCATGGCCTCGAAGCGACTTCAGGAGACGCGGAGAGCCCTTCGGACAGCCCAACGCGGCGCGGTGCGGGCTGGTCTCGTGAGCCTCGTGGCGCGAGCAGAACTCGCGATCACGGCTCGGAATAAGAAACGTGCCCGCGCGTGCATGGCCGCACTCGCGTCAGCCGCCATTAACTTCCCGAACGGCATGTCCAAGGCGCTTGCGGTCGCGACACTGGTAGGGGTCCTGGTCGACGCCCAGAGGCTTGGCATCAGTTTGCGCCGGCTGGGCATCGGATGGGATGCGAACCGGCGATGCTCGTTGTCGGGGGATCGAACGTGCGTCGCGAGTCAGAACAGTACCTGCTTCGAGGATCCAAGCGGCTGCATCTCTACACCTGGCAAGCCGCCGACGCTTCTCGTCGCGGCCAAAGTACAGCCGTTGAGCCGTAAGTGAACGGGGGGTCCCATTAGCACGGTTCAGTCCGCCCTGCGAAGGTAAGTGTAGGAGATGTCGTCGGGAAGCGCTCTGGTGTCACTTCTCATACAACGACGGGCACATTTTCGCCATCCTGGGAGTTGAGGGCCGGCCCAATTCGAACCAGCGATTCCTGACGCTAAACAGCGCCGTGAAGGTTAAGGACGCAGAGAGGAACAGTTGTGTCAACGGCGTCCCGGATGCCCCGGGCGACTACACCGCGTCGCTTTCTTGGATGGCCGTTAGTTCGATTGCATTTAAGGAGATAGCTCCGGGAAAGATCCGCCTTTGGGTCATAGACTGATTGATGGTCGTGCGGCGGCAGTCTTCGCGGTATGCGGTGTCATCCGGCGTGGTCGCGCGGGGCAGCCCTCTCGAGGGCGTCGGCGCGCGCCTGCATCGGCGTGCGATGGCCCAGGCGCTCGATGAGCCAGGCGGTGTTATAGCGGGGGAGGAACTCGCCGATGATCCGCCGCGCCTCCGTCAGGCTCTGGAACCGATGCAGATAGATGCACTGCTCCTTGAGCGTACGCATGAAGCGCTCAATGACGCCGTTGCACTCGGGCTCGCCCACATACGAGGGCGAGATCGTGATCCCCAGCCACTTCACCTCGTTGATCCAGGCGTCGGCGATGTACTTCGGTCCCCAGTCACAGCGGATCTTGAGCCCCCGGGCCACCTCCTTGCTGAAGCCGCCAAAGGCGTGCCGCACCCCCTG
>CAYYRT010000072.1:0-5910 GCA_964474055.1 uncultured Acidimicrobiaceae bacterium
TCGCCGATCTCATCGAGGAAAATTGTACCCTTTTGCGCCAGCTCAAAGCGGCCTCGTCGCTGCTGAAGAGCGCCTGTAAACGCGCCCTTCTCATGACCGAAGAGTTCCGAGGTGATCAGCGCAGCCGGTATCGCGGCGCAACTCACGCCTACGAATGCGCGGTCCGCCCGTCGAGAACGCCGGTGAATGGCACGCGCAATCAGCTCCTTTCCTGTGCCGGTCTCGCCCGTGATGAGCACGCTGGAGTCCGTTGGCGCGACCATGGCCAGTCCCGTCAGGGCAGTCTGCAATGCAGGCGACGAACCGATGATCTCCTCGAACATCGAGGCGTGAACGACCTCTTCCCTGAGTGCAAGGTTCTCCTCCTGCAATCGGTCCTTCAGTTGCTGGATCTCCTTGAGAGCATTCTCCAGCCTGAGCCGCGCCTCGACGTGTTCCGTCACCTCGATCCCGGTCCCCGCGAACTCCACGACGGCGCCCGACTCGTTCGTGACTGGGTGGCCGACGGTGTGCATGTATTTGGTGGTGCCGTCCGGGAGGAGTATTCGATAGTCGACAGCGAAGTCACGCTCGCCGATCCGGGCCGCCTGATACGCTTGCCGGACTCGCGAGTTGTCCTCGGGGTGCATGTTCTGGAAGAAGAACTCGATCGACGAGGGCTTGAAGTCCGGTGTCATTCCACGGATGCGAAGTACCTCGGGCGAAACGGTGAGCTCGCCCGTCACCAGATTGTGCTGCCAACTGCCGGTGTGGCTCATGCTTTGAGCTTCCAGCAGGAATGCCTCGCTGCGGCGCAGCTTCTCTTCGGTCCGTTTACGCTCGTCGATATCGGTGAGGAGGTTGTACCACCGGACGACACGACCTTCGGAATCGCGGAGCGGGCTGCCGCGGGACTGGAACCAGCGGTAGACACCGTCGGCGCGCCGGATGCGGTGCTCGAATTCGTAGGACGTCCCGTGCTCCACCGAATTTGCCCATGCGGCGAGCACGGCGGGCACGTCATCAGGGTGCACGGCATCGCTGGTGCCCCACTGTTTCAATTCGTCGAGCGTACGCCCGAAATAGTCGAGGACCCGCTGATTGACCAACTCGACCTCGCCCGTGGCCGCCATGATGGCGACCAGCCCAGGGATCGTGTCCACGGTGAGGCGAAGCTCTCGTTCGTCAGCCATCGGACCCACGCCGCTCGCGTTTGAATGAACCGCACCCCCGGTCTCGAAGATTCGCGAGTTCTCGCGAATCTTCGCAAGCCGCGAAACAGGAAGTGCCGTTCCTGTAACGACTTGTGAGTGGCATCTCCTTTGCTCTCCCGCCTCGTGGTCGCATTCGAAGAGACCCTCACACGGGAGGAAACGATGAGAGCGGAAAGCAAGGCGTATGCATTCAGGAGCCCGTTCGTGCTCGGACTCCTGGCGACCGTTGCGATCACATTCGGCTCAGCGGAGGCTCAGATGTCAGAGGCAAGCACGACGGGCGGTGTCAAGAACGTCGTTCTCGTCCACGGCGGGTTCGTGGATGGTTCGGGCTGGGAGGGTGTCTACACGATCCTCAAGAGGGACGGCTTTTCGGTCACGATCGTGCAGAACCCCACGCTCTCGCTCGCCAGCGACGTGGCTGTGACGAGGCGTACCCTCGCCGCGCTGGACGGTCCGGCGATTCTGGTTGGCCATTCCTACGGTGGTGTGGTAATCACCGAAGCCGGTAGCGACTCGAACGTTGCCGGGCTCGTGTACATCGCTGCCTTCGCTCCCGACGAGGGCGAGTCAGTCTCGTCGCTGATCCAGAATCCGCCTCCCGGTGCTCCCGTGCCCCCCATCATGCCGCCCCAGGACGGTTTCCTGTTCCTCGACAGGGCGAAGTTCCCTGAGGCCTTCGCGGCCGACGTGGGATCGCACACAGCGGCGTTCATGGCTGACGCCCAGGTTCCCTGGGGTGTCGAGGCGCTGAACGGTGCCGTCACGGAGGCGGCCTGGAAGTCCAAGCCGAGCTGGTATCTCGTGGCGACCGACGACAGGATGATCCCGCCCGACGCGCAGCGTGCCATGTCGACGCGGGCCGGGGCTACTGTGGTCGAGGTCAACGGCAGTCACGCAGTGTATGTGTCGCAGCCGCAGGCGGTGGCGCATCTCATCGCTCAGGCGGCCAATAGCCTAAGGTTGGTCGCAAGGTAGCTGCATTTCACGGCATTGCCGTGGACGTACCGGCCCGGGGGGCACGCGGCTCCTCGGGCCGGTCGACCACGATGAAGCCGCCCGCACCCCACGTGCCCCACGGGGACCTGGACGCGATGCTCCGCCGTCTCCACCTGCCTACCGTCCGCAGGCTCTACGCCGAGCTCGCGACCGCCCATCCTCGTCGTTGCGCGTCACGTCACGCCTCATCACGTAGATCGTCCAGTCGAGGTCGAGTCGCTCGCCGTGCCAGGCGGGCGTGGCCGTCCACCGGTCGATCTGTAGGCCCGCCCGCTCGTGGTCGTGCCTGAGACGGGCGGCCCCACGCTCCTCGCCACCGAGCAGGGGCGTCGAGGGTACCTCCGGCACCAGCCACCCCCACGGCGTCCGGAAGCGCACGCCGCCCTCCGCGTCCCGCTCCACCCGCAGCCCGCCCTCGTGCACCGCGCGGTGGTGCACGCGGCAGAGCAGCAGCAGGTTGTCGAGCCTCGTTGCGCCGCCGTCCGCCCAGTGCTCCACGTGGTGCGCGTCGCAGTAGCGGCTGTCACAGCCGGGGAAGCAACATGTGTGGCTGTCGCGCTGCTCGAGCGCCCGGCGGATCGCCGCAGGCACGGTCCGGCGCCTCCGCCCGACGTCGAGCACGTTGCCCTCCGTGTCGTGTGTCATCTCGACCAGCGAGGCGTCGCACGAGAGCCGCCGCGACGTTTCCGCGGGAACGCGCTGACCGCTCGCCGCCAGCACCGACTGGCCCGCGGCCGACGCCGCAGCAGCCCTCGTGGGCTCGCCCTCGAGCGCGGCGCGCTCCGTGTGCAGCACGACCTGCAGGCGGTCGGCCCGCCTGGCGGGGGCGGCCGCCGACGCCGCGAGCGCCTGCTCGGCCACGAGCCCGAGCGCGTCCGCTCGCCGCTGGCCGGCTGACGTCTCCGGCTCCGGCCGCTTCCCGTACAGCTCCTGCCTCGCCCATTCGAGCGCCTTCTCGAGCAGCGCGCCTACGTCCGGATCCAACCGACCCCGCAGCACCCAGCTCCCGTCCTCGTCCGGATACAGCTCCACTTGCCGACTCTCGTGGCGCGCCCGCTCCTCCTCGGCCTCCTGAAGCCGATCGACCCTCCGCCAAGCCCGTACCACCCGCTCGACGTGCGATGCCGTGGCGCACCGCGCGAGCTCGAGCAGCTCGGCCTCGTTGTCCGCTGTCGCCACCCGCGTGAGCGCGCGCACCTTCGAGTACGACAGCTCGCCCCGCTCCATCACCGCGGAGATCTGTGGCAGCGAGCCGAGAGCCCGCGCCACCCGCACCTTCTCGCGGGCGGCTCCCGGCGCGATGCCGGTCCGCCAGCTCAGCCAATGGGCACAGGAGCGGAAGCCCCAACCCCATGCCTCGCGGGCGTCGTACTCGCGCAGCAGAGCGAGCAGCCGGTAGGTCGCCGCGTGCAGGTGCGCCGCGAGCTCGGCGATCTCGTCGGCCAGCCGGTCGTTCTCCTGCGGGGTCGGGCGTCCGGCGGCGCGGGCCGCGCCGCAGGTGCGGAGCTGGATCATGCGAGGGACCTCCTCCCGTCGTCGTCTTCGTCTTCCCGTAGGTCGGGTCACCGGCCGAACTCGGCCGACGTGACAAGATAACTGCCGGATTTTCGAGGCCCTGGGCTCGCCCGAGGCGCACGTGGCGCGTAGTTGCGGGCTTGGAAGGGTCGCACAGGCCGCCGCGCTCGCGAGCGCGGCACGATTGACGCGAGAGCGCGGTCGTAGGCGACGGCTCGGACCCTCGCCGGCCCCACTGCTCGAATCCTGTCAATAGCTGGATGGGACGCGGGGACGCGGAAAGCCGGCCTTAGCTGCGCTCGAGGCTTCGGACTTGGAGCAGGTCACCTGCGCTCGATGGACA
The DNA here is from genome assembly GCA_964474055.1 of uncultured Acidimicrobiaceae bacterium. Taxonomy (GTDB): domain Bacteria; phylum Actinomycetota; class Acidimicrobiia; order Spongiisociales; family ZC4RG35; genus JAICND01. Next base: position 4,051 of record CAYYRT010000072.1, read on the forward strand.
ATCGCGCCCACATCCCCCATCTCGAGACCGAAGTGGGGAGCGGCCGCCGCAGTACGACCGGGTCACGCATTCGATCAGGCTGCGAGCCAATGATGAATCACCTCGTCAGTCCGCTTCCGAACTTCTTCGGCACTGATTCCAGCTTCGCCCAAGTGTGCCTCCAAATTGGACCGGAGGCCGTGGCCGATGGCGGTTGCCTCCCGCGCTGTCGCGGCAAGCCTCTGAACGGCTCTAAGCGGTCGCGTCCGGCTCGCTCTGCTCCGAAGCAAGCGCGAATCCGCCCTTGTGAATGAGCCACGAACGCTCGTCCACGACCTTCTTGAGACGAGATTCCCAATCGAGGCCGGGCTTCATTGTCGACATGAGGCGACGAAGGGTCGAGACCTCATGACCCTCGAGCAATGCGGCTGCCTCTCTGCCCGCAACGTCAGGGCTTCTCTCGAGAGCAAGAGTCAAACAGGCGACGAGCGTCGCTTCCAATTCCTGGATTCGCTGAAGCGTGTGCCCTAGCCAATACTGAGCATCAAGCGCTGCGGATCGGTGCAGGAGCTCCCGCCGCTCGTTGTCCGAGAGCCTCGCTGCGTACCTAGAGCGCTTGGCACCCGAGAAATCATACTCCTGTCGCATGTCGTCGTTATCGTTCTTCATAGCTCTTCTGGTCCATGTGGTCCCGTATCCGAGCCTAGTCGATCGGCTCAACACCGAGCCGCTCGAGTCGCTCGAGGCCGTCCTTCATTGCTTTGACCGCTTCGGGTGAATGCCCCTGCCAATCCTCGACCTCCCCCGTGACCCGTAGTGGCTCCCGCGTGCGGTACGACTTCGTCGGATTACCCCGGAACTTCTTGTCCGTCAGGTTTGGGTCCTCCGCGATCGGACCCGTCGGTTCCACGATGTAGATTCTGCCGGGACCCTCGCCGGTGGCCAGCTCCGCACCCCACATGGCGGCATCCAAGGTGCGGGTCAAGTAGACGTAGGTCGTAGTCCTATCCTGCTTGCCGAAGTTGGGGGTATGGCCTGGCTCGATCAGGTCTCCCGGCTCGAGGTCAGTCCGAGTACCATGGTAGAGACGCCACTCCGTCACCTCGCCCGTGACCCGAAGAGGCTGCCGGGAGCGGTATGACATCGTCGGATGAGCCGGAGGCTTCCGGTCCGTGAGCTCAGCCGCATCCTCTATCTGCCCGGTCGGCTCCACCAGATAGACTCTCCCTGGACCTTCGCCGTCTGCCAGCTCGGCCCCCCAAATGGCGTCATCCAGATTAGGAGACAGGTAGACGTGGGGCGTCAGTTCGATGAGGTCGCCAGGCTTCAGGTCTGCCCGCGTGCCATGGTAGAACGCCGTCACTCGAGCTCGTGCCCGATACGCACCAGGTTTCCCGAGGGATCGACAAGTGCAAATTCGCGCATCCCCCAGGTTTGATCGCACGGCTCCGTCAGTCGGGGAACGCCCTCCGATGGGAGCCCGAGGGTTGCGAACTCATCGTGAAGTCGGTCGGCGCTGGTGACACGCCAGTAGCAGCCCGCATCGTTGTGAGCCACCCGCAAGTCCGGTGCGGCAAAGAAGTGAACGACCAGCTCGCCACGAGACATGATCTCGTAGCCTTCCCAGGCCTGCCCGTCGAACCAAGGTGTGAACCCGAGTCGCCGGTAGAACGCACGGATCTCGTCCAGATTCTTCGCCGGCAGAATCGGCTCAACCCGCTCGGTTCCCATGCTCTAGCGGCTTCCCCGCGGCGTCGCGTCCCCTTCCTCGAGCCCCAGCGCCCACCGGATCCCGCCCACCACGTGGGCGCGAAAGACCGGGTCGTTCGACCATATGTCGTCCCGGTGCCCGATCGACGTGTAGAACGAGCGCCCCGCCCC
>CAYYRT010000073.1:0-17999 GCA_964474055.1 uncultured Acidimicrobiaceae bacterium
CGCTCACTCCGTTCGCTGGGGGAGGAACAGGTCACGTCTGATCCATGATTCAACTCCTCACTGACTTCATCCAGGAACTCAGGGCGGCTGGGATACCTGTGTCGATGGTCGAGTCGATCGATGCGATGGAGGCGGTGCGTCACGTCGATCTCGGCGACAGGTCAGCCCTCAAGGCCACCCTGGGTGCCACCCTGGTCAAGAACGAACGGCACTATCGGGCGTTCGATGTCGCCTTCGAGGTCTTCTTTGCCCACCACCGGCGGGCCGAGGAGGACCCGGCGGAGCCGTCACCTTCCGGCGGCTCGCCAGCTAACCAGCCGCCAGGTGCACCAGGGGGGTCCGCCGACCTGGACGACCTGATCAATTCCATCTATCAGGCTCTGATGGGCAACGATCTCGCCGGGTTACAGGCGGCGGCCAGGCGGGCTGTTGAGGAATTGGCCGGGATTGAACCCGGCAGACCGGTTGGAGGCACCTACTACCTGTATCGGACCATGCGTCGAATCGACGTGGAAGCCCTCGAGCAGCGGCTGCTCGAGAGCGCCATCGCCCGGATCGATCCCGAAGACACACTCGACGCCCGGTTGGCCCGGGAGGAGGTGGAGGCCCAGATCGCCAGATTGCGTCAGGAAATCCAGGACGAGATCCGGCGTCGTCTGGTGGCCGATCGTGGGCGCCAGTCGGTGGCGCGAACTCTTCGCCAGCCACTGGTTGAGGATCTCGATCTGATGCATGCCACCCGCTACGACCTCGCCCAAATCGAGGATGTCATCGAACCTCTCACCCGCAAACTGGCCGCCAGGTTGGCCCGTCGTCGTCGACTACTCAGGGCTGGCCGGCTTGACTTTCGCAAGACCATGCGTCGATCTCTTGCCAGCGGCGGGGTGCCGATGGACCCGGTGTTCCGCAAGTCGCGGCCCCATCGCCCGGAGGTGTTTCTCCTCTGCGACATCTCCGGTTCGATGGCCACCTTCGCTCGTTTCACCCTTCAGTTCACCTATGCGATGGCGACGCACTTTTCGAAGCTTCGATCGTTTGTGTTCATCGACACGGTTGACGAAGTCACCCGGCTCTTTGGCCCTGGAGTGGACTTTGCCGACGCACTGGGCCGGGTCGCAACCGAGGCTGAGGCGGTGTGGCTGGACGGCCACTCGGACTACGGCAATTCGCTTGCCCGCTTCGTGGAGCGGTACGGACACGAGGTCACTCCCCGCACCACTCTCATCATCACGGGAGATGCCCGAAACAACTACAGGCAACCGCAAGCCACCTACCTGGAAGAAATATCCAGGAAGGCCAGGGCCCTCTACTGGCTCAAGCCGGAGCCCCGTTCCTATTGGGATACGGGTGATTCAGTGATGGGTAGATACGAGCCTTTCTGCGATGGAACGTACGAAGTGCGGACGCTGCGCCAGTTAGAGCACTTTGTGGAGCATTTGACAGTGCCCGGACACCTCGCCGGTGGGGGCCGAAGGAGCTCTCAACTCCATAGTGGGACGCGCCGATAGGATTGGTACAGGTTTAACCCGAGAGGCAGTACAAGTGGGTCATCGCATCCTTGTCGTAGAAGATTCGGCAGTCATCCGCCGGCTGATCGAGGTTTGCCTCCGGGCAGGCGACCTTGAGATCATCACCCGTGAGGATGGACCCGGTGGGCTGGAAGCAGTCCACAGCGAGGCGCCCGACTTGGTGGTTCTCGACATTGGTCTCCCCGGGATGGATGGATGGCAGGTGCTCGACGAAATCCGGTCGCATCCCTCGACCCGCCAGCTCCCCGTAGTGGTCCTGACCGCCCACGCCGAAGAGGAGTCACGGCGGAGGGCCGACGAAGGTGGCGCAGACGCCTTCATCACCAAACCCTTCCAGCCAAACGACTTCCGCGAAACGGTCCTCGACCTGCTCCGTTAGTCCATCAGTCCGGGGCGTCTAACGTTCCGAAGGTGGAATCCCTCATCCCTTCGTTAGTCGGCGCGCCCGTACAACGGGCCGAGGATCCCGCATTGGTCCGGGGCGAAGCCACCTTTACCGACGACTTGTCTCCAGCCGGGACCCTCCACCTGGCGGTAGCGCGAAGCCCTTACGCTCACGCTCTCGTAACCAGCATCGACACTTCGATGGCGGCGGCGGCGCCCGGGGTCTGGCTTGTGCTCACCGGCACCGACGTCGCCGACATTCAGATGCCACCCGAGCCCAATCCGGAGAAGAACATTCCCCGCCGCTTTCCCCTGGTGCAAGGAAGAGTGCTGATGGCGGGCGATCCGGTGGCGGCCGTCGTCGCCGAGACTCCGGCGCTCGCCCGCGACGCCGCCGATCTTGTTGAGGTCGACTACCAACCTCTCGAGCCGTTGGGTGACCTGGACCTGGCAATCGAAGGCCCCCCCATTCACGATGGCCAGAGCTCCAACGTCGCATATGACCGCAATCGCGGCGACGTCGAGGCCATCCGGACGCTGCCAGGCCAGGTGGTGATCTCCGGAGTGGTCGATCACCCGCGGGTGTCGCCAGCACCCATGGAGGGCAGGGTGGCGCTGGCGGAGTGGCGGGACGGTGCTCTCCATATATATATGACAACCCAGGGGCCCCACTTGATGCAGGAGGAGTTCGCCCGCACCTTTGGCCTGCCTTTGACCCGAGTCAGAGTGACGGCACCTTTTGTAGGCGGGGCCTTCGGGGCAAAGTTCGACCTGGCTGAAGAGGAGATCCTCGTCGCCGAGACCGCCCGCCGACTGGGAAGGCCGGTTAAGTGGACTGAGACCCGGAGGGAACACCTGCTCGCCGTCGGCCATGGACGGGCGATGCGAGCAACCTACCGACTGGTGGCCGACGATTTCGGAAAGGTGCAAGCCCTGTTCCTCGATTGGCTGGTTGACTTGGGTTGCAGGCACCGTTATTACGGTTTTCAACCCATTACGCCCCGCATGGGGACCGGAACCTACGACATTCCTCAATACGCCTGGCGGATGCGCGGGGTGTGGACCAACCGCAGCCCACGCGGCATCTACCGGGGAGCGGGCCGTCCCGAGGCCACCCTGACGATCGAACGGGCGATGGACCACCTCGCCACCGAGCTGGGGCTGGACCCGGTTGAGGTACGACGGCGGAACTTCGTGCCCGAGACCGCCTTTCCCTACAAGAGCGCGGGTGGTTACACCTATGACTCCGGTCGCTACTCGGCCAACCTCGATCGCCTGCTCGAGGTGGCGGACTACGCCGGTCTCCGCCAACAACAGGCACGGGCTCGATCCGAGGGCCGTCTGGTTGGCATCGGTCTCGGCTCCTATGTAGAGGTGTGCGGCTTCGAGGACTGGGGAGCAGCGCGGATTCAGGTGAACCGGGACGGGAGCGTCACCGTGTTTGTGGAGACCCAGGACCAGGGACAAGGGCATCGGACCACGTTTGCTCAGATCGTGGCGGCCCGGCTGGGCCTCGAGCTGGGTCAGGTGCGGGTCGAACAAGGCGACACGGGGTCGGCACCATACGGCTACGGCACCTCTGGCTCGCGTTCGGTCGCCCATGGCGGATCGGCCTCGCATGCTGCAGCCACCAAAGTCGCCGACAAGGTCAAAAGGCTCGCCGGACATATTCTGGAGGTTGACCCCGGCGACCTGGTTCTGTCCGAGGGTCGGGTGTTGGTCCGGGGGACCGACGTCTCCGTCGAGTGGCAGAAGGTGGTCGATACGGCCTTTTCAGCCAAGTTGCCAACGGGGGAAGAGCCGGGGCTGGAGGCGGAGGTACGCCTCGTCTCTGGTGGTCTCAACTATCCGTTCGGGATCCATCTGGCGATGGTTGAGGTCGACCCGGAAACCGGGGCGGTGACCCTGGACCGGTTCGTCGCCGTGGACGACGCCGGTGTGATCATCAACCCGATGTTGGCGGCGGGCCAGCGCCACGGCGGCATAGCCCAGGGGGTGTCGCAGGCAATTTGGGAGGCGATCCGCTACGACCCGGATGGCAACCTTCTCACTTCGACGTTGATTGACTACCTGATCCCGACTGCGACCTCCCTGCCCTCATTCGAGCTGGCCGAGACAGAAACCCCGACCCCGAGCAACCCGCTGGGAGCCAAGGGCATCGGGGAGGCGGGAGCGGTCGGGTCGACGCCTGCGGTCGTGAACGCCGTCTGCGACGCTTTGGGCCGCCAGGACCTCCAGATTCCGTTGACTCCCGAGTCGCTGTGGAAGGCCATCGCGAGTGTCTAGGATCGAATCGTGCGAATCATCGTCCGAATCCTCATCTACGCCGCTGCCCTCTGGGTGGCTGACAAACTCCTGGACGGGATCGAGCTAACCGGCAACATCTGGGGGATCCTGTTGGTGGCCCTGGTCTTCGGGCTCGTCAACGCGTTCCTCAAGCCGATTTTCAAGCTGTTCTCCCTGCCCCTCCTGATTCTGACACTCGGCCTGTTCGCTTTGGTCATCAACGCCGCCTTGCTGGGACTGACCGCCGCCTTGATGGACAACCTGACCGTTGACGGTTTCTGGTCAGCGGTGCTGGGCGGATTGATCATCGCCATAGTGAGCGCGGTGCTCAGCCGGATCCTCCCCGACGACTGACCCCTCTCGGCGCTAGGCGGTCGCAGGCTCCTTGATGATGGCGCCAAGACGTTCGATCAGGTCGACCACCCGGCTCGAATAGCCCCACTCGTTGTCGTACCAGGACAAGACCTTGACCAGGGTGCCTCCCAGGACCTTGGTTCCCCCAGCGTCGAAGATCGAACTGTGGGGGTTGCCGATCACATCGGTGGAGACGATCGGGTCCTCGGTGTACTGCAAGACGCCGGCGAGCGGGCCTTCGGCTGCTTGACGGACCGCCGCGTTCACTTCCTCGACTGTCACCGGACGGCTCACTTCGACCACAAGATCCACCGTGGACCCATCCGGCACGGGTACGCGCATGGCCATGCCGTGGAGCTTGCCGTTGAGTTTGGGGTAGACCTTGCCGACCGCCTTGGCAGCTCCAGTAGTCGTGGGGATGATGTTCTCGGTTGCTGCTCGGCTGCGCCGGAGATCCTTGTGAGGCACGTCGGCGAGCCGCTGGTCGTTGGTGTAGGCATGGACCGTGGTCATCAAGCCCCGGACAATGCCGAAACTCTCGTCCAGGACCTTGGCCAGCGGGGCCAGACAGTTGGTGGTGCAGGAGGCATTGGAGACGATGATGTCGCTGGCGTCGAGCTCCTGGTCGTTCACCCCGAGTACCACCATCTGGTCGATTTCGTCGTCAGCCGGGACTGTGAGGATCACCCTCCGGGCCCCGGCCTCGATGTGCTTGTTCAGGGCCGCCTTGGTCCGGAAGACACCGGTTGATTCGACCACAACATCGATGTCGAGGTCCTTCCAGGGAAGAAGGGTGGGATCCTTCTCGAAGAGCATGTGAACCCGGTGCCTGCCTACGGTCATGACCCCGTCGGCGACCTCAACCTTCTGCTCAAACGGGCCCATCACGGAGTCGTACTCGAGCAGATAGGCGAGGACCTCGTCGTCGGCGAGATCGTTGATTGCGACGATCTCGATGTCCGACTCGGGCCGTTCGGCAACGATGCGAAACACGGCCCGCCCGATCCGGCCGAAGCCGTTGATCGCAACTCTGATGCTCATTTTCCACCTCCGGCCAGATGACCTGCCATTTGTTCTAGAACCTCCACGATCCGGGCGGAATAGCCCCAGCCGTTGTTGAACCAGGTAATCGTCTTGACCATGGTCTCTTCCATCACCATCGTGCTCAGGCTGTCGAATACCCCTGAGTAGGTGGACGATCGCACGTCGCTCGAAACGATCGGGTCGGCGGTGAACTCGATCAGGCCGCTGAACCGCCCCGAAGCGGCAGCAGCCACCGCCGCATTGACCGCCTCCCGGCTGGTTGGCTGGGAGACGATCATGGTCAGATCCACCGTCGATCCGTCGGCCACCGGAACGTTAAGGGCCATCGCCTGCAACTTGCCTGCCAGTTCGGGCATCACCTGGACGAGAATCTCGGGCGAGTTGGTGTCAGCCGGGATGATGTTCTCGCCCGCCGCCCGCGAGGTCCGGAAGTCGGTTCCAGGGACGTCCGCCAGCCGCTGGTTGTTGGTCATGGCGTGGACCGTTGTGAAGAAGGCCAACTCGATCCCTAGGGCGTTGTCGAGAATCCTCAGGATTGGTGCCACCGCATTGGAGGTGTTGGAGCCCAGGGCCACGATCTTGGTGGCCGGGGTGAGGACCCCATCGTTGATCCCGCGTATCAGAACCGGGATTTCCCCTGGACTGTCCGGTGTGGAGGCGACTACGACCCGTTTGGCACCCGAGGTGAGATGGGCATTGGCCGCTTCGGCGGTGCGGTAATTACCGGTCGTGTCCACCACCAGATCGACTCCCAGGGTTCCCCACGACACCTCGTGCGGCTCGCGGGCAGTGAGGAATGCGATGGACCGATCATCCATCGACAGGGTGCCGTTGGCATATGAGACCGGTCGGGGAAACCGACCGTGGATCGAGTCGTACTTGAGGAGGTAGGCCAGGCCCGCCGGATCATCGACATCGGCGATGGCTGCCACCTCGAGTTCAGGATGGTCCACCAACAGCCTGAAGACGTTTCTGCCGATTCGGCCAAAGCCCATCAGCCCGATCCGATTGGTCGATGTGGAAATACTTGTCATGCTGCTCTCTCGCTTAGGACGAAGCAACGGTAGCCATCCCCCTTCCCATCCCCGAAGTGGTGCGATACGTTCGGGTCCAGGTCCATCTCGATGAATCCACTTGTGGCCATGTTGCTCGCTATCTGCCTCCAGGCACCTGTGCCGGGTCCGGTAGTGGAGCGATTCGCCCCGGTGGGCCGATTCGGTGGCCATTGGGGGATCGACCTCGCTACGCCAGCGGGCACCGCAGTCGGATCCCCGGTGGCGGGAAGGGTCAGTTTTGCGGGGAGTGTGGCGGGGATGCGCACCGTCACCGTCGACCCGGGTGGAGGTGTGCTGGTGTCCGTGTCTTACCTCGGTGACGTCACCACCCCCGCAGGAAAGGTCGTTCGGGTGGGAGAAGAACTAGGCCGATCCGGTGTAGCGCACGGGCGCCCTGCTCTTCACCTCTCAGTGCGAGAAGACGGTCGCTATCTCGATCCGGCGCCTTTCCTGGACTGTCGGCGGATCGGCGACGTGCACCTACTGCCCCCTCCACAGGCTTCAACCTATCCTGGCTCGCGTGCGCAGTGGCCTGCTCGGCGGAACCTTCGACCCGCCTCACATCGCCCACCTTCTGGCTGGAGAGGTGGCCTACCGCCAGCTTGGCCTCGACCGCGTCATCTTCATGCCGGCGGGCTCGCCTTGGCAGAAGGCCGGCCGAAAAGTAAGCGCCGCCCACCATCGGTGGGAGATGAGCTGTCGGGCCGTCGCGGGCGTTGGCTACTTCCAAGCTGACGAACGAGAGGTCCATCGGAATGGCTGGACCTATACCGCCGACACCCTTGACAGTTTCGGGTCAGACGAAGAACTTGTGCTGATTCTCGGCGCCGACGCCGCCAGAGGATTACCCACCTGGAAGCGGTCGGCCGACGTCCTTGCCCGCGCCCGCTTGGCCGTCGTTCCTCGTGCCGGGGTGGAGCGGGCTGAGGTTGATGATGTAGTCAAGGTCGATAGTTGGCTAGAGATGCCCTCGCTTCCGGTGAGCGGCACCGACATTCGCCAACGGGTGCAACGAGGTCTGGGTTTTCGCTTCCTGGTGACGGAGGCCGTTTATCAGTATCTCGGTGAACAGAATCTCTATCGCGGGTAGGCTCAGTCATGTCCAAGGAGGTAGTGGCCGTCGACGCAACAACGCTCGCCCGGCTCGCAGCTGACGCGATAGCCGACAAGAAGGGTCATGGAATCGTGCTGCTCGAGGTCGGGGATTTGTTCGTCATCACCGACGTCTTCGTGATCGCCTCGGGCACCTCCCGGCCCCACGTGCAGACGCTGGCCGACCGGGTCGAGGAGCTTCTCAAGGAAGCCGGCCGTGCCCCTTTGCGTGACGAGGGCCGTTCCGAGGCCGAGTGGGTGCTGCTCGACTATGGCGATGTGATGGTTCACATCTTCCAGAAAGCTGCCCGCGACTATTACGACCTTCAGCGGTTGTGGCGGGATGCACCACTCATCGAGTGGGAGCCGGCAGCCTCGGACCTCGGTTAGGCCGACAGTCGCCGTCGGTTCAGCTGGGGATGGGCTCGATCATGATGCACTCACCCGGGCACTCCTCGGCCGACTCGAGGGCATCTTCGATCAAGTCGTCGGGGATCCTGGCCAATCCCCTGGCGCCCTCAGGTCCGTGGCCGTCACCTTCCAGACCGTCGTAGACGATGGTTTTGCCGAAGTGTTTGGCTTCCTCTTTCACGACCCACAGCCCGTCATCGCGGGCGGTAAACACGTCCGGCGTGATCTCCTCGCAGATCCCATCGCCGGTGCAAAGGTCCTGATCGATCCAGACCATCAACTTTGTCGCTTGGGCCATAGTCAATTGATACCCGTTGCAGGGTGGAAGTCAAACTCAGGCGCCCGGAGTGTCACCGTTCCGGCTCTTCTAGACTCCCGCCCCGATGCCGGCGGGACCATCAATCGAAAGACGGGTCGGGCTGCTGATCGGTCTCTTTTCCTTAATCTTCCTCGGGGGAGTGGTGGTGAGAGCCTTGACCGGCGAGGGGGACTCGACGACCACCACCGCTCCCACAACATCCACTTCTTCGGAGACGACTGCGGATACCTCGCCGTCCACCACGCTCGACGGCTCTTCAACGACTCTGGCACCTCTCGGCGGTCTTGCCCTCGAGCCGGTTGTTTCTGGATTAGCCCAACCGACCTACGCCGTCTCCCCGCCCGGCAGCGACCGTATCTGGGTAGTCGAACGACCTGGACGGATCCGGATCATTGAAGGAGATGGGAGTGTTCGACCCGAACCTTTCCTCGATATCCAGGACCGGGTTGCCTTTGACGGAATCGAACAAGGAATGCTCGGGTTCGCCTTTCACCCAGACTTCCCCACTGATGGACGGGTATTCGTCTATTACGTCGGCAATGGGGACAATCGCCGGCTTGTCGAGTTCATGGCCAACGAAGACGTCGCCGACCCGGACAGCGAGCGGGTGCTGGTTGACGCCGATCAACCTCCTCGTTCGAGCGACATCCGGCACTACGGGGGAATGCTCGAGTTCGGCCCTGACGGATACTTGTGGATATCTTCGGGCGACGGCGCCAACGCGAGCAACCAGGGCCAGAACCCGGAAGGCTTCTTCGGGAAGATCCTTCGCATCGACGTCGACAGCGGTGATCCATATGCGATCCCAGCCGACAACCCCTTCGCTGAAGGTGGTGGTGGTCCCGAGGTGTGGGCCTACGGTTTGCGCAACCCCTGGCGTTTCGGCATCGACTTCGTCGGCGGTGACATATATATAGGTGATGTCGGCTTTGGGGCTAGGGAGGAGATAAACATCCTCCCCCTGGCAACGGGCGGGGGCTCCAACCTCGGATGGGCCAACGTCGAAGGAACCATCTGCTTTCAGGAAGACCCCTGCGACCCGGCCGACTACGTGCTGCCTGTGATCGAGTACGACCACGATGACGGTTGTTCGGTCTCTGGTGGGCACGTCTATCGAGGAACCGCAATACCCGAACTGGCTGGCACTTACTTCTATGCAGACTGGTGCCAGGGGTTCGTGCGCAGCTTCCGCTGGGTGGGCGGGGAGGCGACCGAGCAGATCGACTGGACCGAGGAGCTGGGGAGCCCTGGCCAGGTCAATGCCTTCGGGCTCGACGGAAACGGCGAGATCCTGATCGTGACCCACGACGGAAACATCTCCCGGGTGGTCGCCAACCGCTGACGATCCAGACCCTTCTGGTACCCTTCATGTTCTTCCCGGGGCTGTAGCTCAGCTGGCAGAGCGCTTGCATGGCATGCAAGAGGCCAGGGGTTCAAATCCCCTCAGCTCCACCCTCCAGAGACTTAGAGACTTAGAGACTTAGAGACCTAAGAGACTCAGAGACTCAGAGACTCAGAGACCACCCAGAGACCTAGAGACTCAGAGACATAGAGACAGGGAACCCTGTCCCCAACATCGAGGAAGGGTTCCTGTCTCTCAGTCTCCGTATCTCATGATCTCTGAGTCTCCTTCTCTTTGCGGAAGCATCCCTTCCTCAAACACCTCGTAGACTCCCAGCCCATGTTGGAAACGTCGGCTCGCCTGTTGCGGTTGCTTTCTCTGCTTCAGGAACGATCCGAGTGGACGGGGCCGGACTTGGCCGATGCACTCGAAGTTTCGACCAGGACGGTGCGCAACGACATCGGCCGACTCCGCACCCTGGGCTATTCCGTCCAAGCGAGCCCGGGGGTGGCAGGCGGCTATCGGCTCGGGCCGGGCGCCGCCATGCCAGCACTCCTTTTCGACGACGAGGAAGCGGTGGCGGTGGCAATTGGACTCCGGCTGGCGGGCGAGCGCAATGCCGGCGGAATCGGGGAAGCGTCACTGCGAGTGCTCGGCAAGCTCGAACAAGTCTTGCCGATTCCTCTCCGTCAGAAGGTCACCGAACTGGGGTCCAGTTCGACACCCGGCTACGGACCTGTCCCTGATGCTGACCTGCTGATGGCCGTGGTGGCGGCGTGTCGGGATCACCAGAGAATCAGGTTTGTCTACAAGGACGGCCATGGAGCTTCCTCCTTCCGGGCGGTCGAACCCCACCGCCTGGTCTTCGCCCCCGGCGTTTGTTTCGTCCTGGCCTGGGATACCGACCTAGGCGATTGGGCCAATTTCCGGGTGGACCAGATCGAGCTTCGTAAACCCACCGGCCCGCGCTTTTCCCCTCGCCCCCTCCCCGCTGACGACGTTGCCGAGTACGTCGTTGCCGCAGTCGGCTGATCTCCGCCACTGGTCGTAACTTCGATGGGTCTTTAGGACCATCGTTGCAAGGTCGATCATTGCATCAGCCTGTGGCTGCGTACAATGAAAGGGGGGATGACATGGGAGGCCGGCGGGTGCGAGTGGGAATGTGGGAATCGTTGTGGTCGGGCGGCGTTCGCGCGTCCTCGGATTGCATGACTCTCGACAGCCTTGACCAACCCGAAACCCAGGGCGGGGGCGCGACCCGATGAGGATCACCTCAGCCCTACGGAATCAGAGTCCTGGTGCGCCGGGCGCTCCAGCCGGGGCTGACCCGGCGGGCTCCGAGGAGAGCGGATCCAAAGCCTTCAAGCGGGGAGTCAAAACCGGCCGGGAAGTGGTCGGAGGGACCCAGAGCCTTCGCACCCGAATCCTTTTCTCTTACGTCGTCCTGCTTGCCCTTTCGGGCTTGCTTTCGATGGTGACGATCCCCGAGATTCTGAGCATCCGTCTTCAGAGCCGGATCGACGACGGTCTCCAACAGGAAGTCCTCGAGCTCGATCGTCTGCTCGCCGACGGACGCGACCCTCAAACTGGGCTCCCGTTCGAGTCGCTCGAGTCGCTATTCAACGTCTACTTCTCGCGCAACGTGCCGGGAAGCGAAGAGGGGATGATCGCCTTCCTCAATGGTGAGTTCTACCGCCAGGACCTGGCCCGCTATCCGCTGGCAATCTTGCCTGCCGCAACGCTTGCCGACTGGGCCGCCTTTTCAACCGCCGATCTTGGCGACGACATCAGCACCACCGGACGTTTCCGAACCGATCTCGGCGAGGCTCATTATCGGGCCGCGTCGATCCGTTTCGGCGACGACACCGGAGCCTTCGTCGTCACGGTCCTGCCAGTCGCACAAGCGATCGAGATCCGCGAGCTGCAGACTTACGGGGTCCTGGCAACAGTCGGAGTTGTGTTGATCGCCTCGGCCTTCGCTTGGCTGTTCCTGGGAAGAGTGCTCGCCCCCGTACGCCAACTCACCCACGCCGCCCGTTCGATATCGGAGTCAGACCTCACTCGCAGGATCGAGGTCTACGGAACCGATGAAGCGGCCCAGATGGCGCGCAGCTTCAATGCCATGCTCGATCGGCTGGAGTCGGTCTTTACGAGCCAGCGCGAGTTCGTCGAAGATGCGAGTCACGAACTGCGCGATCCGCTGACGATTTGCCGTGGTTATCTCGAACTGCTTCCAGACGACCCTGGTGAGCGAAAGGCGGCCATCACCATCGTCCTCGACGAACTCGACAGGATGGCGCGGATCGTCGACGATCTCCGCCTTCTGGCCGAAGTCGAGCAACCGAATTTCCTGCGGCCCGACCCGGTCGATCTCGCTCTGCTCACCCACGAGTTGGTGGCCAAAGCCCGACCCTTGGCGTCACGCGCATGGCGCCTCGAAGCGATGGCCGAGGGAGTGGTAATTGCGGATCGGCAGCGGCTGACTCAGGCCGTCATGAATCTCGCCCACAACGCCGCTCAGCACACCACTGAGAGCGACACCATCACGATCGGGTCGGCTGTCACCGATACGGAGGTTCGGATCTGGGTGAAGGACACCGGCCCGGGAATCTCGCTGGGTGACCAGGAGCGGATCTTCACGCGGTTCACGCGAGGTCGTGGCGCCCATCGCAGATACCGCGGTGTTGGTCTTGGTTTGGCCATCGTCAAAGCCATCGCCGTCGCCCACGGCGGGGCGGTCGATCTGGACAGTCGGGTGGGTGAGGGCTCCACCTTCACGATCGTCATTCCGAAGCAGGCTGGGGAGGGTGAGGGCGATGCCTCGAGTCTTGATCGCTGAGGACGACAACCTCATCAGCTCGTTCCTCGCCAAAGGCCTTCAGGCTCATGGATTCGCCACTCTTGTTGTCGACGATGGCGAGGAGGCGGAGCGGCTCGGACTCACCGATGAATTCGATCTCCTGATACTCGACATGGGCCTGCCCGATCGCGATGGTCTGCACGTGCTCCAGGAACTCCGGGCTCGCGGCAAGACACTTCCGATCCTGGTGCTCACCGGTCGCAGCGAGCGGGATGTGGTCATGTGTCTGGAAGCCGGGGCCGACGACTACATGCACAAGCCGTTCCGGTTCGAGGAGTTGCTGGCGCGCGTCAAGACGCGGTTGCGCACGACGGGGACCGTCCAGGAGAACACTCTGGTTGTGGGTGACCTGAGGCTTGACTTGAGGACCAGACGAGTGACCAACGGTGAGGTGACCGTCGACGTCACCGCCAAGGAGTTCGCTCTGCTGGAACTGCTCATGCGTCATCCCGACCAGGTCCTGAGCCGGGAACAGATCCTTTCCCAGGTCTGGGGATACTTCTTCGACCCGACCTCCAACGTCGTCAATGTCTTCATCAGCGCGCTGCGCCGCAAGCTTGGCGACGATGTCGTCGAGACCGTGCGAGGTCTCGGCTACCGCATCACCCCCCGGTGATCGAGAGCGGCCCGAGCCGCAATCAATTGAGGAAACGCCTCAAACCGTAAAACGACGATGCGGAGCGATCTGTTCCGCAATGTTGTCCCACCTTTGGAAAGCCATTTAGGCACTAGGTCCATCGACCCCCCCTGTTTCGGCGAATAAAGCTTTCTTAACTTGGGCCTTAGGGACGCTTGACGCCTCCAACTCACACTTGTCCACGGGCAAGGCATTGGGTTAGCAGGAGGCAACGAACGGTGAGACGGTCGGGAGCTGGGTCGAGAACGTTTGGAAGCGCACGACGCGCACATTTAGATAGTGATCGAAGCGGCATCCGCCCACGACGACTACACCGCTCCCGCTCCCTCGGTTCCATGGTCGCCTTCTCCGTTGTCCTGTCCACCATTGCCACCTTTGCCCCTGCCACCCCCGCCGAAGCCGCCACCACCCTTAGCGTCAACAGCCTTGTCGACCTTGCCGACGCCAACCCCGGCAACGGTGTCTGCGCTACATCGACTGGCGCTTGTACCTTGCGCGCCGCCATCCAGGAGGCCAACTCCTTGCCGGGCGCCGATGTCATTGACTTGCCGGCCGGCGTGTACTCGCTCCAGATTCCGACTGTCAACGACGACGTCGATACAACGGGTGACTTCGACATCCACTCACCAATCACCTTCAGGGGCGAGAGTGCGACATCGACGATCATCGATGGCGGCTTTCCGCTTCCCGGTTCCGATCCCGTCGTGCGCGGCATGGACCGCCTGTTCGAGATCCATCCGACCTCTGGCAACGTCACGTTTGAAGACCTGACTATTCGCGAGGGCTACGCCGAGGAGCAGGGTGGCGGTGTCCTCAACTGGTCCTCCGGTCTGATCAGGTTCGAGAACGTCGTTGTCCGCGACAACCTTACGGGTGGGAGTGGCGGTGGCATTCAGAACGCCGATCCCGCCGAGTACGAGTGGGTCATCGAACCATTGATCGCACCCAAGGCCGGTCGCATCGAGATCGTCAACTCGAAGCTGTCAGGCAATGCCGCCGGCACCAGCGGTGCGGCCGTCAACAACTCGGCCGCGGGAATTGTCACCATCATCGGCACTCAGGTCGTCGACAACCCGGGCCCGATGGTCCCTGACCCGCTCGACCCCGAACAGATGATTCCCGGACCCGGCGTCTACGAGCCGGCAGCAGGTGCCATCGGCAACGAAGCCTTCGGTGACTCGGTCGGCACGGTGAGGATTCTCGCCAACTCAGTAGTGGCTCGTAACTACGCGACCAGCAACGGTGCGGGCGTCATCAATGCGGGGTCGGGCACGCTGACGATTGATGCCTCGATATTCGAAGACAACACGACCGAGGCCAACGGTGGCGCCATCTACACGCTGGGCGGACAGATGACGATCGCCAACTCGATCGTCCGACGCAATCACGCGGTCTCTGACGGTGGCGGCATCTACAGCAACGGTTCGGTCGATAGCACCGGCTTGCGACCGAAGGTGACGATCAACGACTCGATCATCGGCTACGACCCGAGTGACGCTCCAACCAATCCAACCGATGACGGAAACAGCGCCGGCCAGGGTGGAGGCGGAATGACCAGCGGCGGCGATGCCAACGTGTCTCTCACCGACGTCACCTTCTCCGGCAACTTCGCCCATGATGCCGGCGGTGGGTTCAACGGATCGGGGAGAACCGCCCACACCTTGACCCGTGCCTACTTTGTCGCCAACGGCACCAACAACGAAGGTGGTGGTGCTTGGTCGACCAGCAGTCGACTCACGGTCATCCAGGACTCGACGTTCATCCAGAACGCAGCGGGTGTGCCTGAGATCGATGAGGGCACCGGCGTTTCTATGGTCGATCCCAACGTCTCGGGTGGTGGTGGTCTCTATGCCGAGACCGGCCCGCTCGAGGTCTACCGCTCCACCTTTGATCGGAACATAGCCAGTGAAGAGGGAGGTGGCATCAGCCTCGACAACCATGGCGACGTCCTCATCCAAGACAGCGTCGTCACCAACAACCGCTCCGAGGACCATGGAGGCGGTATCGAGAACAGCGCTACTGCTGTCACGTTCGAGCGGTTGTTGATCAAGGGGAACCGGGCGGAGCTCGACGGTGGAGGGATCTACAACTCGTCCAGCGGCGTCTTCCAGATTCTCGACTCCACCGTCGAGCTCAACAGCGCATCGGCAGGCGGTGGCCTTGCCAACGCTCCGGACAACGATCTGATAGTCCGTCGCTCCAGCTTCCTTCGCAACACCGCCCGCTTCCCTGTGATATCCGCGGACGGGGACGCCGATGAGAACGCCGGTCACGGTGGCGGCATCTTCAGCCTGGCGGACGGAGACTCGCTGATCGAGAACACCACGATCTCCGGGAACACCGCCGCAATCGGAGGCGGGGGTCTCTTCCACGATGCCGACGGCCTCCTTCGCATCATGAACGTGACCATCTGGCGCAACCGGGCACCCTCAGGTGGCGGCATCGGAGTGGTGGAGTCCGACTTCGCGCCCAGCATTCCCCCTAAGGCGTTCCCTTCAGTGATAGTGCGCAACTCGATCGTCGGAGGCTCCCTCGAAGGTGGAAGCTGTGACTACTACGTCACCTCTCAAGGTGGCAACCTCGATGGCTCCAACACCTGCTTCCTCGCTGCGGCCCCGAACAGTGACTCGAGTCTCCCTGCCCAACGCGACCGCCGCAGTTCAACCTTTGCACCTGATGCCATCAGCGACAACGGGGGCTCCACCCTCACCCATGCTCTCACCTGGGGAAGCCTCGCCATCGATGGTGGCGTGACCCCTTGTCCCGACACGGACCAGAGGGGCATTCCCCGTCCCCAGAACAACGTCTGCGACACGGGGGCGTTTGAGTTTGTTGGCGACGTGTATGAGGTCGACGAGGTTGCCCCCGTGGCCGAATACCTGTCAGGGCCTGTTCAGGACTCCCTCGAAACGGTTGCCTTCACCTTCACTGGTTTCGACCCACTCGATGTGGAGAACAACAATTCATCAACCGATGTCTCCGAGCTCCAGTACGAATGCCGGTTGCTCGAAACCAACCTGGCCGAACCGCCAGAACTACTCGCACCCTGGGAACCGATTCCGATCGAGTTGTGGTGGATCGGTTGCTCCAGCCCCTGGTCAGCACCGTTGATTGAGGAAGGCCTCTTCACTTTCGAGGTGCGGGCGATAGACCGGGCCGGCAACGTTGGACCGATCGACACCCACATCATCGGCGGCGCCGACACCTCGCCACCCAACACCCAAATACTCGAAGGACCTCCGTCCACCACCACCAGCCGCTCGGCCGTATTCACCTTCACGGCTACCGACGGCCCCGATGGCACCCCGGTCCAGTTCATGGAGTTCGAGTGCCGGCTCGACAGCTTCGATCCCGCTCTCTGGCTGGAATGCCTCAACCCGACCTTCTTCTCCAATCTGACCAGTGGCCAGCATGTGTTGGAAGTCCGGGCCATCGACGGAGCGGAGCAGATCGATCCCACCCCGGCTCGCTACACCTGGACGGTTGGCCTGGTCCCGGGGCCGGAAGGATCCGTTGATTGCGCCGCGGCCAACATCACCCTGACCCCGGCGGCCGACGCCTGGGTGGGCGAAGACACCCCGCTCGAGAACTACCTCTTCGAAACTGAGTTGGCCGTCCGCTCGGCTGCCACCGGAGATCCCACCGCAGTCCCGCCGGAGCCTTCTATCGGTGCCAACGCCCGCGCGATGTTCCGATTCAACCTTCCCACCGACGCCGAGGACTGCGTTCTCGAGTCCGCCACCCTCAAGATCTACAACGGGTCCCCGACGGAGGGACGGACCCTCGAGGCGATTCCCCTTGGCCAGACGTGGAAGGAGAGCTCGGTCACCTGGTTCAACCAACCCGCCCTTCTACTTGGCGCCACCGGTATTGAGGCCGAGGCCGGGAACGCATACATGGAATTCCCTGTGACCGATCAGGTCCAGGCCATGTTGGACACCGGCACCAACTACGGATGGTCGATTCGTGACACCAACGAGAACGATCCCGATGGTGGCGACCAGGCGTTCCTCTCGCGGGAAATGCCCCAGGATCCACCCGACCAGACCCTTCCTCTTCTGGTCCTTCGTTACGAGTCGTTGGCGAGTGTGCCAGACGTTCGTGACCCCATCCCGGTTGACCTCGATGGAAACCCCATTGCCACCCCGGTTCATTGCGGAATGGTTTTGGCCGCAAGCACGTTGTTAGCCAATGGTCTCACGGGTTGCTTGGGTGAGGGACTGGTCATCGGCGCCCCCAACATCATCGTCGACCTCGGCGGACACACCATCAGAAGTGGTGTGATCTTGGAGCTGGGTGAAGAGGACTTCGTACTTCCGGGTATCCGCAACGGCAGTCATGCCAACGTCGAGATCCGCAACGGCACCATCCGTGGCTTCGGCCATGGGGTGCTCCTTGGCCCCGGCGTCATCCACAACGAGGTGCACCACCTGACCCTGACCGGCAACGCCCTCAGCGGCGCCCAACTGCTTGATGCCGACAATGGAGTCAGCGGCAACACAATCCGCGACAACCACTTCGATCACAACGGTGAAACGGGTCTCCAATTGATGTCCGATTCCGAGAACTCGGTCATCGAGAACAACACCTTCATCGGCAACGGGATGTCGATCCATCTCTTCAATGCCAATGGTCATCGCATCATCGGTAACGAAATCAGCGGCATCGTGCTCAATCCACTGCTTG
>CAYYRT010000074.1:0-7744 GCA_964474055.1 uncultured Acidimicrobiaceae bacterium
CACCGGGTGCGGCCCCACCTCCACCCACAGCCCCTCCCCCGCCATTGCCCGCATCGTCTCCACCGCCGCCGCGTACCGCACCGGCTCCCGCACCTGCCGCACCCAGTACCCCGCCCCTTCCACCTCCCCCGCCCCCACCACCGCCCCCGTCACCGTCGACACCATCGTCACCTGCGGCGCCCGCCACCGCACCCCCGCCAGCGCCCCCTCGAACGCCCCCTGCATCGGCTCCATCAGCCCCGAGTGAAACGCGTGCGACACCCGCAGCCGCTGGCTCCGGATCCCCCGCCCCTCCAGCACCCCCACCACCACCCCCACCGCCCCCTCCGCCCCCGACACCACCACGCTCTCCGGCCCGTTCACCGCCGCGATCCCCACCTCCCCCTCGACCCCCCGCAGCGCCTCCCGCACCACCCCTTCCCCCGCCGCCACCGCCACCATCGCCCCGCCCCGCGGCAGCGCCCCCATCAGCCGCCCCCGCGCCGCCACCACCCGCACCGCCTCCTCCACCTCCAGCACTCCCGCCACACACGCCGCCACGTACTCCCCCACGCTGTGCCCCACCACCACGCTCGGCCGCACCCCCCACGCCCGCCACACCTCCGCCAACCCCCACTCCACCGCGAACAGCGCCACCTGCGTGTACGCCGTCTCGTCCACCCACTGCCCCGCCTCCGCCCCGTACACCACCGCCTCCAGCCCCGGCCCCCACGCCCCCCCCAGCGCCCCCGCGCACCGCTGCACCGCCGCCCGAAATACCCCGTCCCCCTCGTACAGCCCCCGCCCCATCCCCGCGTACTGCGCCCCTTGCCCCGGAAAGAGAAACGCCACCTCGGGGGTGTGGGCGCGCGCGACCCGGCCGACCGTGGCGCTCGGCACCTCCCGGCCTTGCGCGTGCGCGGAGAGCGCGTCGCGGGTCTGCTCCGGGGTGCGCGCGACGATCGCCACTCGATGCTCGAGCTGCGCCCGTCCCGTGTTGGCAGTCGTGCAGACCTCCGCGAGCGAGGCCGGAGGGTTCGCGAGCCGGACGCTCCAGCGCTCGGCGAGCGCCCGCAACGCCACTT
This sequence comes from uncultured Acidimicrobiaceae bacterium, assembly GCA_964474055.1. Taxonomy (GTDB): domain Bacteria; phylum Actinomycetota; class Acidimicrobiia; order Spongiisociales; family ZC4RG35; genus JAICND01. Next base: position 1,065 of record CAYYRT010000074.1, read on the forward strand.
CGCTCTTGGCCGACAGCGCGAGCACGTGCGCCGGCCGAGCCGGTGCCGGCGGGGTCGTGGTCGGCGCCGCCGGCGCGGCCTCCACGATCACGTGGGCGTTGGTCCCGCTGAAACCGAACGAGCTCACCCCCGCGATCCGGCGGCCCGCCGGCCATGGGCGGGCCGTGGTCGGGATCGTCACCGGCAACTGCTCCCACGGAATGTGGGGGTTCGGTGTCTCGAAGTGCAGGTGCGCCGGGATCTCGGCGTGCTTGAGCGCGAGGATGACCTTGATGAGGCCGGCCACGCCGGCGGCCGACTCGAGGTGCCCGATGTTGGTCTTGAGCGATCCCACGACCAGCGGGCGATCGCTCGAACGTCCCACCCCCTGCACTGCACCGAGCGCACGCATCTCGATCGGATCGCCCAGCGACGTTCCGGTGCCGTGCGCCTCCACGTAGGCGACCTCGTGGGGCGCGATCCGCGCATTATCGAGCGCGCGCCGCATCACGGTCTCCTGCGCGGGGCCGTTCGGCGCGGTGAGCCCGTTGCTCCGCCCGTCCTGATTGATCGCGGTGCCCCGGATCACGGCAAGCACGCCGTCGCCATCCGCGAGCGCGTCCGAGAGCCGCTTGAGCACGACCAGCCCGCAGCCCTCCGCACGGACGAACCCGTCCGCTCGCGCATCGAAGGCCTTGCAGCGCCCATCGGGCGCCATCATGTGGGCCCGCGACAGGATGACCGAGGTCTCCGGAGCCAGGATCAGGTTCACGCCGCCGGCCAGCGCCATTCGGCACTCCCGGCTACGCAAGCTCTGACACGCGAGGTGGACCGCGACCAGCGACGAGGAGCACGCGGTGTCGATGGCGATGTTCGGCCCCTGCAGGCCCAGCAGGTAGGCGAGCCGGCCCGCCGCGACACTGTGGGCCCCGCCGGTGGCGATGTAGGCGTCGAGGGAGGCCGGGTCGCCACGCACGATGCCCTGGAAGTAGTCCGCGTTGCACAGCCCGACGAAGACGCCGGTCGCGCTGCCGGTCAGCACGTCGGGCGCCTGGCCCGCATCTTCGAGGGCCTCCCAGGCCACTTCGAGCAAGAGGCGTTGCTGCGGGTCCATGCTGATCGCTTCCCGGGGCGTGATGCCGAAGAACTGAGCGTCGAAGCGATCGACGTCCCGGATGAAGCCCCCGAAGCGCGTCGCGATCTTGCCCGGCATGTCGGGATCCGGATGGTAGTAGGCATCGACATCCCAGCGGTCGCGCGGCACCTCGGTGATCGCGTCGCCGCCGCTCTGCAGGAGCCGCCAAAAGGTGTCTGGAGAATCGACGCCGCCCGGCAGCCGACACCCCAGCCCGATGACGGCAAGCGGCTCCGGCGCCGTCCCTTCGAGAACGTCGAGCCTCGCCTGCAGCTCGGCCGCGAGCAGGGCAAGCCGCTTCGGGGATAGCTTCGCGATCCGGTCCAGGAAGTCGCTCACGAGTCTCCGCTCCCGAGTCGCTCGCCGAGCAGCCGATCCACTTCCTCGTCGGTCAGCTGCTCCACGCGACTCAATACGCCGCCGGGCACGGGCACGGAGGCGTCGGCGGGCGCGGCCTCGGCCTCGAAACCCAGCACCTCGCGCGCGAGGTAGTGGGCGATCCCGTCCACCGTCGGATAGTCGAAGACGAGCGTGGCCGGCAACCCTCCGTTGAGCCCGAGATCGGTTTTCAGAACGTTGCGGAGCTCGACGGCCATGAGGGAATCGATTCCCATCTCCTTGAGCGGCCTCAGCGGGTCAATTGTCTGCGACGCATCGAGCCCGAGCACTCGCCGGGTGCGCTCCGCGATGTGGTCGCGCAGCAACGCGTGCCGCTTCGAGGGTGCCGCCGCGTTCAGACCCGCGAGAAACGGCCCTTCGACCGGTGGCGAAGCCACCATCGCCTGTCCGGCGGCTCGGGCCCGACGTTCCACGTCGCGCAGAAGCGAGGGCGCGCGGCCCCCGGGCATCCTGACGAGGAAGGCCGTCCAGTCCACGGAAGCCACGACGACCTGAGCGGCGCCATCGGCCAGGACCACCTCGAGCGCGCTCAGCGCGTCGTCCGGCCGCATGCGGCCGATCCCTTGGCGAGCGATCCGCCGCAGCGCCTCCTCCTCGACCGCGGCGCCGACGTCGGCCCACGCCCCCCAATCGATGCTCATCGCGGGAAGACCACGTGCCCGCCGATGGTGGGCGAATGCGTCGAGAAAGGCATTGGCCGCCGCGTGGTTTGCCTGCCCGGGCGAGCCGAAGACTCCGGCCACCGAGGAGAAGAGCACGAAGAAATCGAGAGGCAGATGTCGGGTCGCGCGCTCGAGATTCCACGGGCCCTCGACCTTGGCGGCCATCACGCGCGCGAACTTACGGGTGTCCTGCTGCATCAGCACGCCCTCATCGAGGACGCCGGCGGCGTGGACCACCCCGCGCAGCGGCGGCCGCGGCCCGGCGATCGCGGCGACGGCGGCCTCGACCTGCGCCCGGCTCGCGACATCGCCTTGCGCCACGCTCACCTCCGCGCCCGCGCTCTCGAGCTCAGCGATCACCGACGTCGCCTCTGCCGAGGGCGCCCGCCGCCCCATCAGGACCAGCGAGCGCGCGCCGCCGCGTACGAGCCACCGCGCGACCTCGAGGCCGAGCCCCCCGAGACCACCCGTCACGAGATACGTGCCATCGCTGCGGACGGGTAGCGCGGCGGCCTCGCTCCGTGTCTCCGGATGGACGAGAACGATCTTGCCGCGGTGGCGGGCCTGCGCCATGAAGCGGAACGCGGCGACCGCGTCATCGATGCGGAAGGCGGTGATCGGCAGCGCGCTCAGACTTCCGGTCTCGACGGCCGCGAGGATCTCGATCATATGCTGGCGCACGACCATGGGCGTCACGTTGGCGACGTCGGTCCAGTCGATGATGGTGTACCCGATGTCCGGGCGCAGGCGCGCGACGTCCTCCGTCGCCCAGATCCCGCGCTTGCCGATCTCGAGAAACCGCCCTCCGGGGGCGACGACCGAAAGGCCGGCCTCGATCGCGTCGCCCGAGAGAGAGTTGAGGACCACATCCACGCCCTGGCCACCGGTGGCGGCCATGACTCCGGCCTGGAACTCCAGGGATCGCGAATCGAAGACGTGCGCGACCCCTTGCGAGCGGAGGAACTCCCGCTTCTCGGCGCTGCCCGCGGTGGCGAATACCTCGGCCCCGCGCTGGTGCGCGAGCCTCACCGCCGTCAGGCCAACGCCCCCGGCCGCGGCATGGATGAGAACCCGCTCTCCCGCCCGCAGTCCCCCGACCGTCGAGAGGGCATGGGCGGCGGTGACGAACGCCACCGGCAGGCTCGCGCCCTGCTCGAAGGTGAGCCCGGCCGGCTTCGGCACGACCAGATCCGCGCGAGCGATCACGGTTGTCGCCAGGCTGCCGGGCGCAAGCGCGACCACGTGGTCTCCGGCACGCACACCCGCGACGTCGGATCCTACCGCGACGACGGTGCCTGCGCACTCGCTGCCCAGGGGGCCCGCATCGCCCGGATATATGTCGAGCGCGTTCAGGACGTCCTTGAAATTGAGGGCGGAGGCGCGGACCGCGATCTCCACCTCGCCAGGGCCCGGCGCCCGCCGCGCAACGGGCCGGAGGCTCAGGCCTTCCAGGCTTCCTTGCTTCGACTTCTCGATCCGCGCGGGTCCGTTCGATGGATCGCGAGGCCGCTCATGCCACCGGACGAGACGGGCCGCATGGCGCTGCGCCCCCCGCCACGCCACCTGCTCCTCGCCGTCCTCCGACGCGAGGAGCTCGGTGAGCAGCGCGTCCCCCGCGTCGGTGGTCGTCGACGGATCGAGGTCCACACAGACACAGTTCAGCTCGGGGTGCTCCTGCAAGACCGTCCGGCCGAGGCCCCAGAGGGGCGCCTGGGCCGCGGCCGGCGCGGTCGGATCGGTCGGAAGACGATGCGCGCCGCGGGTGACCAGCCAGAGGCGCGCGCCGCGCTCGGAGGCCTCCGGCAAAGCCTGGATCAGGTGGAGCGCGCCGCTCACTCCCTGGAGTGGCGCGCCTTGCTCGACGGCCGCTCCGAGGTCGTCCGGCGCGTCGAGCGCCCACAGGTAGACGATGCCGCGAGGACGTATCCCCGGGTCCGGCATCGCGTCATGCAGCGCGCGCTTCACCTGCTCGGCCTGCAGCGGATCCGCGGTGAGCGCCCCGTCATCCGGCGTGCGCCCATCCGTCGTCCTCCGCACCACGACGCAGGATTCCCCGCGCGCACGGAGCCCGGCGATCAGCCGGTCGCCGATGCCGGTGTGGTCCGCGAGCACGACCCACGGCCCGGCCGCTCCCGCCGCGCGGTCGAGATCCGTTCCCACGGTCCGCGTGGCCGCAATGACGGCCTGCTGCGCGAGGGCTCGTCCCACCGAGCCGGGCTCCGGGACCGCGGCGACTCCGGAGAAGCCGCAGCGCTCGAGCAAGCCGATCCACTGATTCCGGGCGAGCAGCGGATACCGGGGCCGCAGATCATCGTCGGAGAACTTCCACCAGCCGTCGGTGAGCCCGAAGGTGAGATCGATCCAGCGCTGTGGCACGGTCACCTCGACGAGCACCAGCACGCCACCGGGAGCCAGTCGCTGCCGGCAATGGTCGAGGGTCCGACGCAGATCCGCCGTCGCGTGGACCACATTCGCGGCGATGATGACGTCGAATCGCTCCGGGCCCGTCGGCTCCGCCTCGATGTCGAGCGGGCGAGCCTGCAGGAATGGATAGGCGGCGAACCGCTCGCGGGCCCGGGCCACGAAGCCGGGCGAGATGTCGGTGAAGACGTATTCCGACCGCTCGGGGGGCAGCGCCGGGAGCACCGCCGCCGTGGTGCCGCCGGTGCCACCGCCCACCTCGAGGATCCGGATCCGGCGCTCTTGCGGAAGGCGCGCCAGCGTCGCGCGCACGGTCTCACGAACGAGGGCGCCGGAGACGTGGGCGATCGGTGAATCATGATACAGGTGGTCCGCGCTATCGCGCGACCCGTCGGGGAACAGCAATTCGAGAGGATCGCATCTCCCCCGGAGGACGTCGGCCAGACGCGGCCCGCATTGGCGCAGGAATGCCAGCTCGCCGCGGACGACGTCCCCGTACCCATCGAGCTCCCGCGCGAGCGCGTCGACGTCGACGCGGGCAGGAGCCCGGGTTACCGTGAAGCCCCCGCCGGACGCGCGGAGCAGACCTTCCTCGGCGAGGATCTCGAGCCAGCGCGCGAGCAGGCGACGATAGCCCGGAAGGATCCCTAGAGCCTCCGCGAGGCTCTCCTCGGACACCGCCTGTCCGGCGCGGAGGTCGCATCCGAGCGCGCCGAGCGCGGCGACGATGTAGGCGACACTGAGCCCGTCGAGACCGCGCATGGCGTCCTCGTACTGGGCTAGCCTCGGCTGCGCCGTCCAGCGCTCGACCTCCCCGGCGAGACGCGCCGAGAGGTCCTCGCCTCCGGCGGAAGCGGTCAGTAGCGGCGCCGGCTGCCAGACCACCTCATGAAGCCACTCGGAGATCGCGGGCGAGAGTCGACGCCCGATGCCGCGGGTCGCCCGCTTGAGACGCAGGCCCAGCATCTCGGCGATCGGCTGCCCCGCCTCGTCGAGAACCCGAAGGTCCGCGCTCAGGGTATCCCCGCTCGGCGATGACGTCAGACGCACGAGACTCCACACTTGCCGGCCGGGGCGCCCGATCAGGCGGAACCGGTCGATTCCCATCGGGAGATAGATGTGCCCGACGGCCGCCTCCGCCGGAAGCGCCGCCGCGATCGCCTGGACGCACGCGTCCAGCAGCACGGGATGCAGCCGGTAGTGCGCCTCGTCCGTGACATCCGCGGGGAGCACGACGCGGGCGACGGCCGCACCGTCCGTCCGCCGGACTTCCCGCACGCCGCGGAACGAGGCGCCGAGGTCGAGCGCCCGCCCGTCGATCCTCGCGTAGAACGCGTCCACGGAGAGCGACTCATCACACTCGGCCTGGGCCTCGTCGAGGGTGATCGACGGCTCCGCCCCCGTGTCGTCCGGCACCACGCGCCCGGTGACGTGAACGCGCCAGCGCGGCCGGCCATCCTCCCCGCTCCCCTCGAGACTGAACACCCGCGCCGCCAGTGCTCCGCCGCTCTCGGGCGTCAGCACGACCTGGACGGTCCGCTCGTCGCGATCCGGAATCACGAGCGCTTCCTGGAGCGTGACGTCCTCGATCCGATGGGCGTCGAGCCCGTGGGCCTGGGCCGCTGCACCGATCATCTCGATGTAGGCGGTGGCAGGCAGCACGACCACGCCATCGATCCGGTGCTGATCGAGAAACCCGGGCGCCTGCGCGCTCAGCTCGGTCTCGAACTGGAGGCTGGGCAGCGGCGACGAAAGACGCCGCGCAAGGAGGGGATGGGCCACCGGGGTCGCGCGATGCGCAGCCGCGACAGTGCCGTGCGGGCCGGATGCCGGCACCGCCGCCACCCAGAATCGCTCGCGCTGGAACGGATAGGTCGGCAGCGCGACCCGCTTCCGCGGCTGCCCACGGTCGAAGGCGGCCCAGTCGACGTCCACTCCCTGCGCCCACAGGGCGGCGAGACTCTCCAGCATCTGCTCCCAGTCGTTTCGACTGTGGCGCAGTGACGGCACCCATAGCCCTCGGTCCTGTCCAGCACATTGGCGGCCCAGGCCGAGCAGGGTCACGCCGGGACCTGTCTCGACGA
>CAYYRT010000075.1:0-6782 GCA_964474055.1 uncultured Acidimicrobiaceae bacterium
GGCACTCTGACCGGCAACGCCAACTCGGCTACGACCGCTTCCTCCACTTCTACAATCACCACCGCGCCCACGGCGCCCTCGGCTGGTCAACCCCCGCCGCTGCCACCCACACGCTCAAGGACAACGTCCCCGGCGTTCACAGCTAGCCACGATCTCTCATAGGGCTGCCTGAGCGGGGCGGCTTCCTGTCACGGTGAGTGGTCCGAGGGCGTGGCGGAGCCGGTCGATGGCGGCGAGGAGGGTTGTGGTCCAGGACCAGGTGTGGTCGAGGTCGAGGCGTCGGCCGCCGGGTGTGAGGCGTCCGGCGATGTGGAGGAGCCGGTGGCGGAGGGTCTTGGGGGTGGCCCGGCGGAGCGGGCCGGTGAGGCTGATCTGCTGGGCCCGGACGAGCAGGTCATGGGCGGCAAAGGCCAGCTGCATCCAGGTCTCGTTGTTCACGACGCAGTCGAAGGGCAGGTTGGCCAGGCCGCAGGCCTTGGTGTCGCGGATGGACGTTCTCGGCTCGGGCTCGCTGGCGCTGGAACAGCTCGAGGCCGGCGATGTCGTCATCGTCGAGGTCGGGGATGAACGCTGTGTGGCGCATGCCTTCGACGGTGTCGAACAAGGTGAGCTGGGCGCCGGGGTGGGGGCGCTCGCGGCGCACGATCACCCTGGTCCCCGTCGGCCAGGCCGCCAGGTCCATCAGGTCGGTGAGCTCGGCGACTTGTGCGCCGGGGCGGGGCCGGCTGTTGCCGTCGACCGCCGGGACCCAGGCGTCGTCGACGGTGAGGGTGATGGCGTCGCGGACGGTGCCGGTGATCGCGAACCCGAGCGAGAAGCCGATGTTGCGGTCCCGGCAGGCTTCGACGAGCCAGTGCGAGGTGCCGCCGGCGTCAGCCCTCGCGATGACCTCCTTGGCGGCATTGTCGGGGTGATCTCTTCCTCGACAACCGGGTCCGGCTGGTGACCCACCTCGCGATGACCTCCTTGGCGGCATTGTCGGGGTGATCGCCGGGGCCGTGGCCGACCCGCCAGGTCTCCGGCAGTGCGGCGACTGCGTCGGCGAGGACCATCACGTGGTCGGCTGCGGTGTTGGCCCCGGCGTTGCCCGGGCGCAGCATCCCGGCCAAGACCTCGTTGCAGTCGCCGGTCATGGCCAACAGCGGGTGGTGTCCGTAGGTGCGCTTGTAGGTCGGCGCCGCGTCCTGCTTGTCGGCCTTGGTCGTGACGATGGTGGTGTCGATGTCGATCACCACCACCTCACCATCGGGGCCAGCCCCGGCCGCCCACGCCTTGGCCCGGGCGGCGGCCCGAGCCGCAGTGATGGCCCGCAGCTCGACCGGGCCGACCGCATCGAAGGTCCGCCACACCGTCGGCTCCGACGCCACCGGCCCCGCCAGGCCGGGCTGGTTCCGAAGCACCGCCAGATCCGACAAGCACGTCGCCCCATCAGCCATGGCCACCATCATCTGAGCCAGCGTCCGGCCCGGGTCATGACGCCGCCACGACCCACCGGCGAACGCGTCGGTGAACCCTGCGGTCAGGCCGGTCAGATCCGCCGTCTCGGCGAGCCACACCAGCCCACCCCTCGACGTCAACCCCTCGGCCTCACCCGTCACCGTCCGCGGTCGAAACAGCCTGGTACCGTTCATCACCAAAGCCCTCCCGGCTCAGGATAGGAAGCATGTTCAGCGACACGCATCCTCCCAGGCCAGGAGGGCTTTTCGCGACACGGGACAGGACCGCTACGAAAGATCGCGGTTAGACGCGTCCGGCGACCCACGTGGCTCGCGCCGTCGTGGGGCCTGCGGAATCCAGGGTGTAGTCGTCATACACGCCGATGAGTTCGAACCGCGCCGCCTGCAGGGCGCTCTCAACCTCGTCGTCGCTATGCCAGCGCTCGACGTGGCGTTCCTCGTGCCGCTCGAACCTTGTTCCGTTGCGGACGAACATCGTGATGAGGAACTCGGTGGTACGAGACTCGGGTTCTGGACGGTTACGCCAGACGTAGGCCAGATCACCGAAGTCATCTCCGTGGTGATACGAGCCGAAGACGTGGCGGAACTTGTATGGCGTGTTGAGATCGAAGATCAGAAGGCCGCCGGGCCGGATCAGTCGGCCGATCTGGGCGAGCGAGGTGCGAAGTTCGGCCTCGGACGGGAGATAGTTCAGGGCATCGAACGTGCTGATCACCGCGTCGAATATTCCGAGATCGATAAGCCGAGGTGACGGCAGTCTCACCCGTTGGAGGACGACATCTGAGCCGAGGCTCTGCTCGGCGTGCGCCAGCATCTCGGCTGACGGATCGATGCCGCTGACCTCGTAGCCACGGTCTCGCAGTCGACGCATCAGGGCCCCCGTCCCGCAGCCCACGTCCAGAACGGTCCGGATGTTCCCCGTCTGGGTGTACCAGGTGTCGAGAAAGTCGCACCACCGGTCGTAGCCGGGCGGGTCGTGTTTGGTCCACACATCGAAGACCCGACCCATCACCTCGTATGGACTGCCCATTGCCCAACACCTCCTCGATCAATAGGATGACAGAGTCCGACAAGCAGGAGGGTCGATGAAGATCATCGTCGAAAAGGCAAGGCAGGCCGCGGAACTCGACAGCGGTACCTGCAATAGCGGGAGCAACGCTTCCGGGGGTCAGGGCAGCATGTGCAGGGCCGACGAGCGACCACTTGACGCAGCAGATCCTGCGCCGACCTTCGCCGAGGTTCCAGACGCCCTCTAAGTGCACGATCTCAGGGTGGTGCACCCCATCTTGATGGGGTGCACCATCCACATCGCCTCAGACACGGTCACGATCGCTGCGCCGGGTGGAAAGGTAGTTCTTCGTGATGAAGAGGAACGGTCGTCGAGCAACATCACCTCGTTCCTCGGTGGCTGCGACGGTCGCCGATCCGTAGATGAGCTGTGCCTCATCCATCAGGTCGAGCGGGCTGAAGCTAACGCTGTCCTAGCAGCTCTCCACGAGGTCGCCGGCATCGCCGACGCTCAGCACGTCTGGCGGTGGTTCGCTGCCGCGGCTAGCAACCCCCCGATCTTCAGAGCGCCGATGAATCCGGCGGACGCGTACGCTCTGCCTCGCTGGCGACCGACGGCTACCACGTCGAAAGAGCCCCTGCCGCCCTGGCCAGAAGGACCCACGTGGGAGCGCCGCAGATCGCTGGACCTGACGGTCGCCGCCGTGACCGAGCCCGAGCAGTTCCCCATCCGACTAGGTCAGCTGGCAGCCGAGACGATGAGGCCGGACGACTACGGGCACCTGCGCTTCCCATCTGCCGGAGCGATGTGGCCATTGCAGATGTGGACGATTGCAGCTGAAGGCGGAGGCAGCACCACCCCTCGACTAGTCGACTGGGAGACGGGAACTTGGACGCGAGGCCCTCACCGGACCCTTGAGCACCTGGTCCGATGCTTCTTGCCTGATACGGACCTGATCGGTGCCCTTTCACGGGGCGCAGGGTTGATCATCATCTCGGCCGACCCATCACGCACGACCGCCAAGTACGGCGACCGAGGTTGGCAATATGCGCTCATGGAGTGCGGCGCCGCGCTCCAGACCCTGACCTATCTGGCGGATGCTCTGGGCTTGGCCACCCGTCCTATTGGCGGATACCAGGAAGCAGAGGTGACCCACTTCCTCGGCGAGCCTGGCACCGTGCCGATGTGCACCCTCGTGGTGGCAGACAAGTGACGGCGCGTGGTCGATCTCTCGCGCTCCAATCCGACGTCCTTGTGGTCGCCCATGAGAAGCAATTGCACCTTCGGCGCGGCGACGGCCTGATCACCCTGGTGGACAGCGACCTGACGAGTCTGATCCCCGCCCTGACGCTCCATGACCTGGCCGTGCTCGATCACCTTAGGCTCCAGCCCGAGGATCGCGACCGTCTACTGGTGGAGCTTGAGGCTCTTGACTGGCTGAGGCAAGGGCCTGAGCCAGACAGAGCTGTCCATAACGATGGCTTAGCCGCCGTTATGCGCAAGGCGCCGGAGGAGAACCTCCGGCGCCTTGCGCAGGAAGGACTTACGGCCACCACCTCGGAAGAAGCGCTGTTCATCCCCACTAGCTGCGATCCGCAGCGCGCCCTAAGGGCACTTCGCCTCTTCGTCGCGCGACTTGACTGGTTCCGACTCCAGGCCTACGCAGCCCTGCACCACCTCTCATCAGAGAACATCGCCCTTGCGGGCGACCGTCCTCGTGTCCCGTTTCAGCCCAGCGCAACCGACAGTCCGGTCTCATACCGGCTCACCGACGGGAAGTGGCGGCCAACGTCCGACCGACACTGGGAAGAGCCACCACCCACGACCGCGGGATCGGTCGAAGGTCGGCGCCTCTCAGCAGTCACGGTGCCACGCAGCGCGACCCGCCCGATACTCAAGGTTGGCAATCGAGTCCTTTGGCTGGCGACCGGTGAGCATGCTCTGCCCAACCTGCGATTCGCAGGCACGCCCAGTGCCGTGCCTCGCGTTCCCCGATGGTGCATCGGGGTGGACTGGGACCGGCGGCGCGCCGAGACGAAGGCGATCGGCGAGGGAGTTGAGCGGTTCAACCTGGGTGACGTGAGCTCCAAAGAGGTCATCCTTCGCCCTGCCCAGGAACTCGAAAACTACCTCGATCCGCGTCGAATCGTCGCCTACGGCCCACACCAGCACGTTCGGCTGGGGATTAAGCCCTTCGATCCCAGCCATCCGGAGTGGTGGGTACGTGGGGAGCGACACGGCTCCAGTGTGTGGCTGCCTGCGGCTCTGGTGTTCTGCCCCTTCGATACCGGGGAAGCTTGGCTGGCCCCCGGGTACTCGTCATCGAACGGTGGGGCTGCGCACACCTCTCCGCACGCCGCTCGGCTCCATGCCTGGTTGGAGCTGGTCGAGCGAGATGCGTTCATGCGCACGTACCTAAGTGCTATCCCGCCGCCTCGACTCGCAATCTCCATGCTCCCGCCATCGGTCCAAGAGTTGCACAATCATGTCCAGGCAATCGCAGACGAGGCTGCGTTGCTCCTCCTCGAGTCCTCTGTCGAGGTTCGAGCGGTGCTCGCCTGCGCGTGGCGCAACGGCCGCTTGTGCCTGGGTGCCTCCGCCCATCCCGACCTCTCGGCCGCCGCTGAGAAGGCACTAACGGAGGTTGTCGTCCAGGTGACCACGCCTCTCGACCTCCGGTCGATGGTGGCATCCGATGTTCGCACCCCAGAAGACCACGGCCGCCTGTACGCCGATCCGAAGATGTCGCGGCGCATGCTGTGGCTGCTCGATGGCGACGAATTGGACCGCCACCACCTCGCAGCGGAGGTTCCGATCACCGAGTCAAGCCTTGAGGCCTTCTCCTATGTTCGTCGCGTCGGCAACTGGTTCGTAGCCCGGGCCCTGGATCCGCGATTGCTCGTCCTTACCTTCGGGTGGGACAACGAGTTGCTCGGGCACCCGGCCGCCCGAGCGATGCTCCAATCCGACGCAGGCGATCGGAGCCCGCTCATACCACACCCGTTTCCATGAGTGGTCGCCTACCTCCGACGGATGGGTACGACCTGTCGGCTCACGGAGCCATGCTGCGCGACGAGCGACGCGTCGACGCGTACCTCCGTGCCCTTCGACGGGTTGTGACCCCCCAGTCGGTGGTTCTCGACATCGGCACCGGCGTGGGCTTCTTCGCTATCGCGGCGGCTCAGATGGGCGCCCGGAGGGTGCTCGCCATCGAGCGCGACGATGTGGCCTACGTCGCTCGGTCGGTGGCCGAAGCCAACGGCGTAGCCGGCCGGGTTACGACCTACCAGGGATCATCGACCGACCTCGTGCTCGACGAGATGGTCGACGTAGTTGTGTCCGACCTACACGGCGTCCTTCCGTGGTTCGGCTCCCACTTGTCCGCGATTATCGACGCTCGCTCACGCCTTCTCAGGCCTGGCGGCATCCTCATCCCGCAGAGCGATGAGGTTTGGGCCTGTCTTGTTGGCGATGCAGAGCTCTACCATCGCTGGGCGGCACCGTGGTCCGAGCCGTACCGAGGGGTAGATCTCAGCGCCGTCCGGCCATTCGCCGTAAACGGCTGGGGCATCGTGAGACTTACGGAGTCCCAGATGGCGTCGTTGCCAGCTCCCCTCGCTCGGCTCGACTATGCCGAGATCCGCGAGCCTGACATGCACGCCTCGGTACAGCTCCGCCCCGCCGTTCGCACTATTCATGGTGTCGCGCTGTGGTTCGACTCCAATCTCGGAGCGGAAACGCGACTCTCGAACGCGCCGACGAGCGAGCCACTCGTCTACGGGCAGGCCTTTTTTCCCTTCGAGGAGCCAATCGTTGTGACGCCCGGGGTAATGCTCGATATTCAGGTCAAGGTGACGTCGCGAGAGGCCCAGCACTGGTGGGCCTGGTCGACCACCCTGATCGCTCCGGATGGAGAAAGCACCCTCGTCTTCCAGCAGTCAACCATCAAGGGCCTGGTGCTGCCCCCTGAGAACATTCGCCCGAACTGTGGTTCGGGCTCAACGGATGTCGAGGACCAGGGTCCTTCATGACGCCTGGCAACTGGGCGAGCTAACCCTGAAGACAGGGCTGGCTGGACGTACGGGGCGCGGATATAGGCCGTAGCAGCGATCTCCCCCAGAGCAGGGCACATATCCAGACGACATCTCGACGCCTCCGACTACCACACCTACCGTCGTTGGCGTCCCGCGAGGTGGTGTAGGTCGGCGTCGGTCTGGTCCTCGACGCTGGCTATCAGTGTGGCTCAGGCGGTGATGGCCAGGGGCGGTTCCTCGTCGTGGGTGTCGGTGGTGGCGTAGAGCTTGGTCATGGAGGCT
>CAYYRT010000076.1:0-13009 GCA_964474055.1 uncultured Acidimicrobiaceae bacterium
CAAACGGGTGTGGACAACCACACTCACGCGTCGGCCAGGAACAACAGCACGGCGGCAACTCGCCTGTTCGTCTCCCTCTCAGGCATGAGGTCGAGCTTGGTGAAGATCGAGTTGATGTGTTTCTCCACGGCTCGCTCCGAGAGGAACAGCTTCTCGGCGATGCCAGCGTTGGATAGTCCAGCCGCAACCGTTTCCAGGACCTCACGCTCTCTCTCGGTCAACCTCGCGAGCTTGGTCTCTTTGTGAGATGTCCGCGCCTGAACCAATACGTCCACCACCCGCGAGTCGATCACCGAGCGACCGGCGCTGACCTGGTTGATGGCATTGGTCAGGTGATCGATGTCGCCAACTCTCTCTTTGAGGAGGTAGGCGAGGCCGGCTGACCCATCGGAGAAGAGATCGATGGCGTACTCGGGTTCAACGTACTGGCTGAGTACGACTACACCGATGTCCGGGTGTTCGCGACGGATCTGCCGAGCTGCCCGGATCCCCTCGTCGGTTCGGGTCGGCGGCATCCTGATGTCGGTGATGACAACGTCGGGATGGTGATGGTCGACGGCTGCCAGCAACCCGTCGAAGTCCTCACACATGGCCAGAAGCTCGAACCCACCGACCTGTTCGAGAAGAAGCTTCACGCCCTCCCGAACTATGAAGCTGTCTTCGGCCAACACCAACGAAACGGTCACGGAAACGACGTTAGAGGGGCAGGGGCTGGGTGCTCGCAACCGAACAGATGTTCGTGTATAGTTGCAAGGCTGTTATTTGTCGGTGCCGGGTCGTAGATTCGCATACAAGACACAGCGTGCATGGTGAGGACGAGAGAGGAGTTGGACGTGGAGGCGGACAAGGCACTTGAGATGACGTTGTCACAGATCCATCGCCAGTTTGGCAAAGGCGCGATCATGAAAATGGGCGACGCCGCCGACCGCAAGATCGAAGTCATTTCCACTGGAGCTCTGGCGCTCGATCTGGCCCTGGGGGTGGGTGGGGTGCCACGGGGACGGGTGGTCGAGTTGTATGGGACCGAAAGTTCGGGAAAGACCACACTCGCACTCCACATCGTCGCCGAGGCCCAACGCAACGGCGGCATTGCCGCCTTCATCGACGCCGAGCATGCTTTGGACCCTGGATATGCCAAGTCGATCGGGGTCGACATCGATGAACTTCTGATCTCCCAGCCCGATACGGGTGAGCAGGCTCTGGAGATCGCCGACATGCTGATCCGTTCTGGCGCTCTCGATGTGGTGGTTATCGACTCGGTGGCGGCCCTGGTGCCGCGAGCCGAACTTGAAGGAGAGATGGGTGATTCCCACATTGGGCTCCAAGCCCGGCTGATGTCACAGGCTCTCCGGAAGCTGACCGGCAGCCTTGCCCGCTCCCGCACTACCGCGATCTTCATCAACCAGTTGCGGGAAAAGATTGGGGTCCTCTTCGGCTGCTTCGCATACGACACCAACGTCCTGTTGGCGGACGGAAGTAAGGAGAAGATCGGCAGGATCGTTCACCAGCGACTCCCGGTCGAAGTGCTTTCCTACGACCATGCCAGCGGGGAGATTGTTCCCAAGAAGGTAGTCAATTGGTTCGACAACGGGCGGACTGACAGGTTCCTACAGATCAAGGTGACGAAGCCCTATAGCCACCCGACAGCGCGGATGGGTGTGACCGCCAATCACATGATCATGACCCCGGCTGGTTGGAAAGAAGCGGGCTCCCTCAAGGTAGGGGATCGAGTGCTGGAGGCTGTCCCCCGATACCTGTCTGAACAGCAATGGGAGGTGATTCGTGGATCCGTAATGGGTGATGGGGCTTTGTCGCTGACCAAGAGTCAGCTCATGGCGCGCTTTCGAATGGGTCATGGCATCCGACAAACGGGCTATGCCGATTGGAAAGGCTCGCTCTTCAGCAACCTATCGCCATGCCGCTCCACCAACTCAAAGGGAGCGGTCTTCCACGACCTTCATCCGATGAACGAGCTACTGCCTCTGCGAGAGTCCGTCTACATCGATGGCAAGAAGGCATTTGACGACGACTTTCTCAAGCGTCTTACTCCTTTGTCGCTTGCTATCTGGTACATGGACGACGGGCACCTCTCAGTGAGGTCGAGGGGGCGTCAAGTACGAACAGAAGGTGGCAGTGGGCGTATTGAGCTCTGCGTTACAGCGATGACGCCAGAAACTCGCGAGCGATTGCGGCTCTACATGAAAGACACCTGGGGTATCGATGCTCGCCTCCGGATTGCGGGCAAGGCTGCCAACCCGTTCATCTCCCTAGGGCGGGATGCAACAGATCGATTTCAGGAGCTCATCGCGCCATATGTGCATCCCTCGATGGGATACAAACTCCTACCTCGCTACCGGGATCGGTTTGCGGTCGAGCCTCACTTCGTAGATGTGCGCTACGAACTCGAAGCCCATTCCATCACCGAGATTGAGGAGAGAGCACCCTGGAACAGCACCCATCGCTTCGATCTCGAGGTGGAAGGAAGCCACAACTACTTCGCCGACGGAGTCATGGTCCACAACTCACCAGAGGTCACGCCAGGAGGCCGCGCCCTCAAGTTCTACTCGAGCATCCGCCTAGAAGTGCGCCGGGTCGAAACGATCAAAGACGGGGCCGAGAGCATCGGCAACCGGGTCCGGGTCAAGGTGACGAAGAACAAAGTAGCGCCACCATTCAGGCAAGCCGAATTCGATATTGTGTTTGGCGAAGGCATCTCCCGGGAGGGCAGCCTGCTCGACGTGGCGGTCGATCAAGGAGTTGTCAAGAAGAGCGGTGCCTGGTTCACCTTTGATGGCGACCAGCTTGGCCAGGGCAGAGAGAACGCCAAGCGGTTTCTCCGGGAGAACGCCGAGGTGGCGATGCAGCTTCAGGCCAAGGTGTATGAGCTGGTCGGGTTGGGTGCGACCGCGGAAACGGACGCCTCCGAGGAGGAAGAGGCGGAGATTTCCGGAGACTGAACTGCAAGCCTGGGTTTCGCGTTCTAAGCCGGCGGGTCGGATGGTTACACTGACTCTTCCACACGAGTCAACAACCTGAAACCCACAGTGTCGTACTTCCAAATGCCAGCAGACCCGCCGAGGAAAACCCGCCGCTCCGGCTGAATCGTCGTCGTGCAAGTGTTGGTTCGTGTGCCGGGCCTTTAGGGCTCGGCACACGCGTTTGTGAAGTAGCTGCACCGGAAGGAAGCCGAACATGGAGAACTTCTGGATCGTCGCCATCGCCGCCCTGGCAGCCGCTCTCGCCGGGGTTGTCGGATACCTGCTCGCCAAAGACCGCGGGCGGAGCCGGATCATCGACGACGATGACCCGGTAGGGGGCGCCCGTCTGGAGGCGCAGCGGCTTCTCGCTACGGCCGAAGAGGAGGGGCGAGCCCGCGCCGAGACATATCGTCAACGCGAGGACGCTGCTCTCGAGCACAGGCGTTTGGAGCTCGATGCGGTTCAGACCCGGCTGACCCATCGGGAGGAGACCCTTGAGCAGCGGGCTGCCAATCTGGCCTCCCGCGAGCAGGTGATGATCCAGCGCGAGCAGGAACTCGTGACCCGCCAGAGTGAGCTCGAGCGGATGCGAGAGGATGCCCGAGCAGAATTGGAGCGGATCGCCGGAATCGATGCCAAGGCCGCCAAGGATCAGCTGCTCGCCCAGGTGGAGCATGAAGGTCGCCGCGACGCCATGATTCTGGTTCGCGACCTGGAGATGAAGGCCCGGGAGGAGGCCGATCGCCGCGCCCGGCGCATCCTCGCCACCTCCATCCAGCGCCTTGCCGCAGAGGTCGTGACCGAGTCGACCGTATCCGTGATCACCCTTCCCACCGATGACATGAAAGGTCGCATCATTGGACGTGAGGGTCGCAATATCCGAACCCTGGAAGCGGTTACCGGAGTCAATCTGGTGGTCGATGACACCCCCGAGGCCGTCTCGGTTGTCTCCTTTGACCCGGTCCGCCGGGAGGTGGCCCGCATAACGGTCGAAAAGTTGGTGGCCGATGGTCGCATCCACCCCGCCTCCATCGAGGAGGCGTTCGAGAAGGCCCGAACCGAGGTCGAGCAGTCGGTGCGCGATGCGGGGGAGTGGGCGCTTCTCGAAGTCGGGCTTACCAAGATGAACCCGGAGCTGGTCACCCTGCTCGGTCGCCTCAAGTACCGGACCAGCTACGGACAGAACGTTCTCAACCACCTGGTCGAATCGGCCCATATCGGCTCGATGTTGGC
Organism: uncultured Acidimicrobiaceae bacterium; assembly: GCA_964474055.1. Classification (GTDB taxonomy): domain Bacteria; phylum Actinomycetota; class Acidimicrobiia; order Spongiisociales; family ZC4RG35; genus JAICND01. The sequence goes on from CAYYRT010000076.1 coordinate 4,212, forward strand.
GAGCGAACTGGGAATCGAACCCGGACCGGTGAAACGGTCGGCTTTGCTGCATGACATCGGCAAGGCTGTCACCCACGAGGTCGAGGGCAGCCATGCCCTGATCGGCGCCGAGATCGCCCGCAGGTTCGGCGAAGATGCCCCGGTCGTTCACGGTATCGAAGCCCACCACAACGAAGTCGAACCTCGCAGCCTTCTTGCCGTCCTGGTTCAGGCTGCCGATGCGGTTTCGGCGGCCCGTCCCGGGGCCCGGCGAGAAGCCCTGGAGTCCTACGTTCGCCGTCTCGAGCGCCTCGAGGCGCTGGCCGGTGACTTCGACGGGGTCAAGCAGGTATTCGCCATGCAAGCTGGCCGGGAAGTGCGCGTGGTCGTCGACCCGGGTGAGGTGGATGATCTCGGCGCCGGCGACCTGGCCCGTCGAATCGCCCGGAAACTGGAGGAGGACCTCCAGTACCCTGGCCAGATTCAGGTAACGGTGATACGCGAGTTCCGCGCTTCGGACCACGCCCGCTGAGCAAAGGCTGATGTGAGCGAAACGATTCTTCTTTCACAGCGCCGCACCTTCCCGGAAAGACGACCCACCAGGTCGGGGCAGCGTTATCTGATCCGCACCATGGGGTGTCAGATGAACGAGCACGACTCCGAGCGAATCGCCGGGTTGCTTGTTGCCGACGGAATGATCGAAACGCGGCTTCTCGAGGAAGCAGACGTTCTTTTCATCAACACCTGCACGATTCGTGAGAACGCCGACAACCGGATGTACGGGAACCTGGGCCAGCTCAAGGAATGGAAGGACGCCCGCCCCGGAAGCCTTCTGGTGGTTGGCGGCTGCGCCGCCCAAAAGGATCGGGATCTTGTCCGGGAGCGAGCGCCCTGGGTCGACGTCGTCATGGGAACGAACAACCTCGATCGAATTCTCGATCTGCTCGACTACGCCGAGAACTGGGGTGGGATCACCGAGGTAGCCGACGAGTTGCAGGTCATGCCGTCGTCTTTGCCAGTGCGGCGGGAGCTGACCCACTCCGCCTGGGTGTCGATCCAGGTGGGATGCAACAACTCATGCACCTTCTGCATCGTTCCTTCGGTAAGGGGCCCCGAGATCAGCCGCCGCCCGGGCGACATTCTTCAAGAGGTCACGGGGCTGGCCAAGGACGGAGTGGTTGAAATCACGCTGCTCGGCCAGAACGTCGACACCTACGGGCGCGACCTCGCTCTCGACGGCCGGCGTCGACCCCTATTCGCCGACCTTCTTCGTCAGGTTGGCGCGGTCGAGGGTGTACGCCGGGTTCGTTTCACCAGCCCGCATCCAGCGGATTTTCGGCTCGACGTCGCCGTGGCGATGGCCGAAACCCCGGCCGTGTGTGAACAGCTCCACTTGCCGCTCCAGTCCGGATCGGACCGGGTTCTGGCGGCCATGCACCGCGGCTACAACGTCGATCGTTATCGCCAGAAGCTGGAGATGGCCCGCGCAATCATCCCCGATGTGGCCGTATCGACCGACATCATCGTCGGGTTTCCGGGAGAGAGTGAGGACGACTTTGCCGCCACACTGGATGTGGTTGAGGCGTCCAGGTTCGATCAGGCGTTCATGTTCATCTTTTCGCCCCGGCCCGGCACCCGGGCAGCCGAGATGTCCGAATCGTTCGTTCCGCCTGAGGTGATCAAAGAGCGGTTCGATCGCCTCGTCGTACTGCAGAACGGGATCTCCCTTGACCGGAACCGCGGGCGGATCGGAAGGGTCGAGGAGATTCTGGTCGAGGGGCCATCCAAGAAAGACGCAGGCGTCGTTGCCGCCCGGACTCGCGGGGGAAAGCTCGTCCATGTTGGCGGAGTTTGGCCGGCCGGTCGCTTCCTGCGGGTTGAGATCATTGGGGCCGCCCCCCATCATTTGGTGGGGAGGGTGGCCTGACCCGCATCTTCGCCCTGCTGGGGCCAACGGCGGCCGGAAAGAGCGAAGTGGCCCTGCTGCTGGCTGAGATGATCGGAGCCCCGATCATCTCAGTGGACTCGATGCAGGTCTATCGCGGAATGGATATCGGCACCGCCAAGCCGTCCGCCGACGACCGCAGCCGCGTCCAGCACTACATGATCGACCTGGTTCCACCGGAGGTCGAGTACACGGCAGCCGAGTTCCAGCGACAGGCCCGGCAGATCCTTGACTCGGGGACGCACGACACCGTCCTGGTCGTAGGCGGCTCGGGTCTTCATTTTCGGGCAATCGTCGACCCGCACACATTCCCTCCGCACGACCCGGCGATGCGGCTCGAGTTGGAGGAGCTTGGCGACCCCGCTGCGGAACTGGTGACGGTGGACCCGGGAGCCGGGCGAGTGGTGGATCTGGCCAACCGGCGCCGGGTGGTCCGTGCCCTGGAAGTGCACCGGCTGACCGGGCTCACCCCCACGGTGCGGGCAGCGAGCAGCGAAGCCGAGGCTGTCCGACAGTATCGACCCGAATACCACTTTCGGGCGGCCGGGATCGACCCGGGGGCAGTGCTGGAGTCCCGGATCGCATCGCGGGTCGAGGCTATGCGCGGCCAGGGCCTCATGGAAGAGGTGAGAGCTTTGCAGGGCCGCTTGGGGAGGACGAGCGGCAACGCGGTCGGGTACCGCCAACTTGGCGACTACGTGCAGGGCCGCACCGACGTCGAGACGGCCTGGGCCGGTGTGTTGCGGGCCACTCAGGGTCTGGCCAGGCGCCAACGAACCTTCTTTCGCCGCGACCCACGGGTGAACTGGGTGGATTGGGCGGATCCGGTCGGGGCCCGGGTGTCCGCGGTGCGTCGGGCCTGGGGCCTGGCATGAGATTCGTCAAGATGGAGGGACTGGGCAACGACTTTGTCGTCGTAGGACCCGAGATCGCGATGGATGGTGACTTGGTTCGCAGGTTGTGTCATCGTCGTCTGGGGGTGGGAAGCGACGGGGTGTTACAGGTCAGCCCGGCTGACGGGGTGGTGGTGATGGGCTACTGGAATGCCGATGGCTCCACCGCCGAGATGTGTGGCAACGGTCTCCGATGTGTTGCCCGTTATGCGTTTGACCGGGGATTCGCCTCGTCCGATTCGTTCGAAGTGCTGACCCCCGTGGGCAGTCGTCAAGTGGTTGTGGCGGATCGCCCCCGGGTGGAGACAGGCCCGACCAGCACTGGCGACTTGTTCGTGTTCGAAGGGCGCGAGTTCATCCCTGTGCAGGTCGGCAACCCCCATGCAGTGGTAATGGTGCCTGATGTCGATGCTGAGGACGTGGCGGGGGTTGGAGCCCGCCTGGAAGCCTTCACACCGGCAGGTGTGAACGTCGAGTTTGTCAGGGTTGTCGACCCGACGGTTTTAGAGATGCGGGTCTGGGAACGGGGCGTAGGCGAGACCCTCGCCTGTGGGAGCGGAATGGTGGCTGCGGTAGTGGCAGCTCATCGGCTCGGGCTCAGCGAGCAGGTGGTCACGGTAAGAGTTCGGGGCGGCGAGGGGGGAGTGTCGCTCACCAGCGATACGTCCTGGCTCACCGGGCCCGCCCGCTATGTGTTCAGCGGCGAATTCGACCTATAGCCTTCGCAGGACACTGACCACCCGACCGATCACCTCAACCCCGGACCGGTAGGTAACCGGCGAGAGGGCCGAGTTGGCCGGCTCGAGGATGACCTCGCCGCTCTTGCGACGCAGCCGTTTGACCGTGGCCTCTTCCCCGTTTATGAGGGCCGCGATGATCTCTCCGTCGCGGGCGTCTCCACTCCGCTCTACGACAACCAAATCGCCGTCGAGAATCCCTGCCTCGATCATCGAGTCACCCTTGACTCGCAACATGAAAACCGGTCCCTTTCCCACCAGGTTGGTGGGCAGGTTGTACACGTCTTCGATGTCCTCGGTCGCCAGGATCGGCGAACCGGCGGCGATGCGACCCACCAGGGGTACTTCCCGGGTCTTGGATCGTTCGGAGCTTCGAGCCGGGGCCGTTGCGTCAAGCACTTCGATCGCACGGGGTTTGGTGGGGTCTCGACGCAGGAAACCTTCCTTGACCAGGGTGGAGAGATGACTGTGGACGGTTGATGGCGACGACAAGCCGATCGCTTCGCCAATCTCGCGCACCGACGGCGGATAACCCCGTTGGGCGACCATTTCCTTGATGTAGTCGAGCACCTGTCGTTGCCTGTCGCTGAGCGCAGCCATTCTCAAACACCTCCGAACTGACGTTCCCTGGAATCTACCACCTCCCCAAACACCTGTTCGGTATTTCGGGAACTTGCAGGTCGAACAATTGTTCGATATGCTCCCCGAACGTCAGTTCGGGTTTCTGTCACACCCAACTCGTATGTTGGTACGAAGCCCGAAACCGGGAGACCCGGGGACGGAAGAGCCGGAGAAAGGAGGAAGACCGAAATGTACGCCCGTCACCAGTCGTTAACCCTCAGACTGCTGATCCTCCTCACCGGGGCGTGCGCGGTCTTCCTCCTTGTCTCTGGCCGCCTCGATGCATCGACGCCGCAGCAAGCACCCGGCCAGTATGAGGTACGGCCCGGGGACACCCTGTGGGAGATCGCGACGAGTGTCTCCACCACCGACGTCGACGTGCGGGTTGTGATCGCCGAGATCAAGCGCCTCAACGATCTCGAGACCAGTGCCCTCCGCACCGGTCAAAGTCTGCTGATACCAGCTGCGTGACTCTGCAGTCACCCGGCCGAGTTGGTTGATGGGCCGTTACCCTTCGTTCATGCGTTGTCCGGTGTGTGGGGCGGACGAAACCAGGGTGATCGACAGCCGACCAGCCGAAGCGGGGGCTTCGATCCGTCGACGGCGCGTATGCGCCAGCTGTGGCAATCGCTTCACGACCTACGAACGAGGCACCCCGCTGTTGATGGTGCGCAAACGCAACGGCCGGTTGGAGCCATTCTCGTCTGAGAAGCTGAACGCGGGGGTGATGGCAGCCTTGGCCGACCGCCCGGTTCCCAAGGAGGCGGTGGCAGATCTGGTCGAAGAAGTCGAGCTGTCGGCGGCGGCAGGCGGTGGTCCGGTTGCCTCAGAGGAGATCGGACGACTGGTGTTGGAAGCACTGCGCCAATTGGACAGTGTCGCTTACCTTCGGTTTGCTTCCGTTTACAAAGACTTTCAAGACGCCGAAGACTTCGGGCGCGAGATGGCGGCGCTGGGGAGGAGTCGCTCAGCCGGCGAGTCCGGCAAGCTCACCGACGAGGAGGCGGGCCTCGGAGTTGGCCGCGGCGATGATGTTTGACATGACGACTTCAGCCGACTGAGCGAGGTCAGCCAGCCCGGTTTCAAGGGTCCGAACCGCCGCAGTTGCTCCGGCAGGGTCTCCGTTGGCAAGGGCATCGATGTAAATCGGCACCCATGACTCCACCCCGGCCGCGAAAGCCGCCACGGCCGCGGCGTGTTCGGCAAGCAGAGGGCTCTCGGGGAGGGCCGTGGCTAGGTCGCTGATCGCAGCCTGCCAGGGAGCAAGGGCTTCGGCCGCTTCGGTCGGATGGGTGATCAGTTCGAGATCGGGGCTGCGCCAAAGAGGACCCAACACGAGCCGGTAGCTGAGAGCCTGGGTGATCGCCTCTTCCAATCCAAGGGCTCGTTCAGAAATCGATATCGCTTCAGTTCGCATCACCTGATCGGTGTTGGGGTCGAGTCGAGACGCCGCGGTAAATAGACCGCGGGCCGCGATGTCGATATCGACCAGGGCCGTGGTAGCAGCCGCTGCTGCCCCATCCCCGGAAGCTAGGGCCAGGTCGAGCGAGGTTAAGGCCGTCTGTAGGGTCGTGGCCTGCACGGCGAGGGTCTGATGGAGCCTGGTTTCCGAGATCTGGGGAGTCCGGATCACGGCCAGCACGAGCGTCACCACCACCACGGCGCCCACGGCCACGATGCCGGCTGCTGTCAGCCGAAACGAGCCCGGGTTCAGCTTGGATCGCGCAATGACATGGGGCTTCCACCCGACCAGGTCCAGATCAGGGATCAATGGAGCCCTCCCGACGTTACGGGGTGGCAGGGTGGCGGCGGCTGTGCTGGGGGCCGTCACCGCCACCACGACCGTTGTCGGATCGTAAAAGCCGAGGCTCTCCAGCATTGAAACCTCGAGCAGATGTTGACGGGTGGAGGAGTACTCGACCAGCCCGACTCCACCCGGGGTGACAGCGACGAACGGCTGCGTGACGGAGTTCGCATCCGGAATGTGTTTCCCGGATGTCCGGGTTGGGCTCGTGTCGACATCAAGGACCCCGCTGAACTCGACTGCTTTTGTCCAACCTGATTGAAGGCCTTGTGCAGTCTCTCGTGCGATCCGCTTGCCGATATAGGAGGTTCGTTCGGCACCCTGGGCCAACCACGAGCCAACGTGGCGAACCCCTTCAAGCGCTCGCCCGCCTATTTCGTCTGCCTTGGGGCCGAGCCGTGGTGAGGACCGGGTTGGGCGCTGGTTCTTCTTGGGGGGTACCGCCATATGGCGTCCACCCGAGGACTGACGACGTCGGTGCTCTCCCGAAACGTGGACCGAGCGACAAGTACTACAGTAGGCGAAAGCCACGCAATTCTCCGTGGTAGGTCCGCCCAGTTACCCCACATCGGTTGTGTCCAGCACGTGCAGGTTAACCTCCATCGCCTCCATCCCGAAGCATTGTCACCTCGTACCGCCCGGAGCGGAGACGCCGGGCACGATCTGACCACACGGATCGACCATGTCATCAGCCCCGGGGAACGGGCGTCTTTGCCAACCGGGATTGCACTGGAAATACCACCCGGGTACGCCGGGCTCGTGTTGCCTCGCAGCGGGCACGCCCGTCGTCACGGGGTAACGGTGGTCAACGGCCCCGGTCTGATCGACTCTGGTTTTCGGGGCGAGATCGAGGTCTTATTGATCAATCATGGCTCAGAACCGGTGGCCTTCAAGCAAGGAGATCGGATTGCTCAACTTGTGATCGTGGCGGTGCCCGAGATCGAGTTTGTAGAGGTCGAGGGCCTGAGTGATTCGGACAGAGGTGTGGGGGGATTCGGAAGCACCGGACGGTGACGAAGGTTGAGCAGTAACGAGGGCTTCTCTACACTGGCGCATCGTTTGCGGAAGTAGCTCAGTTGGTAGAGCGCAACCTTGCCAAGGTTGAGGTCGCGGGTTCGAGCCCCGTCTTCCGCTCCCGTTCCGGTCCTCCACGGCCGATCGGGGTGCCGGAAACCCGGTTATAACCTGGCGACGTGGCCGAGTGGTTAGGCGCGGGTCTGCAAAACCCGTCACTCCGGTTCAATTCCGGACGTCGCCTCGAAACGGGTTTTATGCCCGTGGTTGGTTGGTAATGAGAAAGGGCTCTTAGCTCAGAGGTAGAGCGCTTCCCTGACACGGAAGAGGCCGCAAGTTCAAGTCTTGCAGGGCCCACAATCAAGTCCCTTGTAAGGGACCAAATAGCACAATTCAGGCCAGGCCTTCCGTTCTATACACACCGTGTATATGATCGTCGTCCCCTGAGGCTGAGGAGGTCTGTTGTGGCAATGTCCGCCGAACACAAAGCGGCCCTTGTAAAGGGTCGTGCCGAGGCAAGGGCCATAAGCTCATATCTCGATGCGCTGGCAGCAAGGCGTCCTGGTCGTCCGGTCACCCGGGACAGCCTCGAGAAGCGTCTCACGACACTGACTGCGAAGATCGCAGCCGAGTCCAACAATCTCAAAAAGGTTGACCTCATTCAGTCGAGAATCGAAGTTGAAGAGGCGCTGAGTGCGAGTCAAGAGTCAATCGACATGACCAACCTCGAGACGGAATTCGCCAAGGTCGCCGCCGACTATTCCGGTCGAAAAGGCATTTCTTATTCGGCCTGGCGGAGCGCCGGTGTTCCAGCCGCAGTTCTCAAGAAGGCAAGTATCCCGCGTACTCGAAAAGGCTGATCAGTCCCAACCCAGTTCATGCAATCGGGCCTCTTCGATCCCGAGATAGTGGCCTAATTCGTGAAGTATCGTTCTTCGTATCTCAACTTCGAGGGCGCTTTCATCGAGGCCCAACTCCAGGTGCGGCAACCTGAAGATCGTGATCTGATCGGGAAGCGCTCCCCAATAGTCGGCCGAACGATCCAATAAGGACGTGCCTTCATAGATTCCGAGGAGTTCGCCCTCGGAATCTTGTTCTTGGGTTGGAAGATCCTCGACCACGATCACAAGGTTGTCGATCCGATCGATGACCCAGTCGGGCAACCCGTCGAGTATGCGATCAACGACGTGTTCGAATCGCCGGCGGTTCATGGAGGCCATTGAACCATCGCCACTAGGATTCCGGCCCCCCCGGGCGCGTGGGTCAGCGGTAGAGCGCTGCCTTCACACGGCAGAGGTCACTGGTTCGATCCCAGTAGCGCCCACCCGAAACACCCCTGTCAGGGTTTGGTCTTTCGCACCTTGCCAATATCTACCACTTGGCTTGGTGCGCGCCTGGTGCGCGGTTGTTCGTCCAGCTTGTCGGCAGCAGCCTCGTCCATGCCCTCGAAAAGGTGCCCATAGACGTCGAGAACCGTCTTCACCGAGGAGTGCCCGAGCCGCCGGGCGATGGTCAAAGGCTGCTCGCCGGCTTCGATCAGCAGGGCAACCTGCCTGTGTCGTATTTGAGCGAGTCATCAACGACTGCTCACGCAGCGACGCCGAGGTGCGTCGTGAAATTCGACGGCAGTTCCCGCGAACAACCGAGGCGGAAGTAGGCGAGATCCTGACCAAGCGCCCTTGCTGACTCTCGCCCGGGGGAAGCCCATGCGCCACTGATCTCGGTTGGCACCTCCGGGCTGCCGACCTACCTCAAACACCGAGACTAACGGCTGATGAGATTTGCCGATCACCGCGGCGTCACGC
>CAYYRT010000077.1:0-7185 GCA_964474055.1 uncultured Acidimicrobiaceae bacterium
GAGGCGTCCAGCGACGGCAGCCCGCCGGTGCGCCGGACGGCGAAGAACCGATACCGCGGCTGCGGCAGGCCGGCGAGGAACTCCTTGGCGGCCGTTGTGGGGATCCCGAACCCCTCGGCGGTATGTCGGTTCACCTCGAAGAGGACGATTGGCGCATCGGCGCGATCGAGCACCGTTCGAGCGCCGCGGAAGACAAACAGCTCCGCGCCTTCCACGTCGCACTTGATGAAATCGGGCTGCGGAACCGCGCCGCCCGCGACCAGATCGTCGAGTCGCCGCGACTCGCACGTGCCCTGGCGCGCCTCGCCGTCCACCGATCGGTCGGTCCAGTCCGCGAGGCTCGTCTTCATGGCGTCGGGCGAGATGAACAGCGGACGCCGAGCTGTCTCATCCGAGAGGGCGTGGGCGAAGACGGAGGCATTGCCGAGGCCGCGGACGGTACGGCTCAAGCCCGGCACCAGGTCCGGGTTCGGCTCGAAGAGGACAACCCGCCCCTCAGGCCCGACCAGCGCCGAGAGCAGGACGGAGTGGACACCGATGTTCGCGCCGATATCGAGCGCGACGTCGCCGCGGGCGACGACGCGACGCATGGCGTTCTGTTCCGCCGGCTCCCACGGGGCGCAGTCCCAGGGCTCTCCTTGCAGGAGCTGTCGCGCGTGGCTGGACCGGAGGTCCACCCAGAGCGGGGCGCAGCCCGCGATCCGTATGGGTACCGACCAGAGGGGTTTCAGGTGCCGCGCGGCAAGCGAGGTCAGTCGGGTTCGTCCCCGTAGCGAGCTTCGCAGGTACCAGCGGAGGACTCGTGCCAGCAGCATCGGGCTTGCCGTCAGGCTACCACTGCGGCGGCGGCAGCGTCGGCCGGCGCGGGCAACCGCCGTGGCTGTGCTACGGAGGTTCTCAGCGTGCTTCGGCCGCATTCGGCCTATCGAGCACCCGGCGCGGGTAGCCAAGCCTGGTCGCCAACCCCGCGCCGGATGAGGGATTCCATGGTGGACGATACTGGACTTGAACCAGTGACCCCCGGCATGTGAGGCCGGTGCTCTGCCAACTGAGCTAGAATAATCGTCCGCGTCCCGAATCTTAAGCCTTAACGAACCGGGTTTCAAGAGAACCTCGGATTCCCGGGATCGATCTCGTGGTGTCCTCGAAGGCACGCCGGCCCCGCGGATCATCTCATGTCAGCAGAGCCACACGTTCCGCCAACTCGCGATCCGCCAGAAAGATGAAGTCACTCTCAGTAGCCTCTAGAAACTCCTCCTTCCGGTCGATCGGTCGCAGTGGCGGCACCGATCGCTCCCTGGCTGCAAAGGCCAGGTAGCCGAGACTTCGAAACCAGGCCCACAGGCGTGCCTTGTGGGGCGCCCACGAAAATACCTCGACGACGATGCTTGGTCGGGTGTGTTCGATGATTCCCGCGCCCCCCATCAGAACCTGCCATTCCCATCCTTCCACGTCGACCTTCATCACGGTCAGAGCGCTTCTCGAAGAACGGCAGTATGTGTCGAGTGAGACCGAATTCACGCGAGTCGATCTGGCCAGTTGAAAGCGTTCCACGAGCGCCCGGTCGAAGCTGCTGAACCATGTCCCGTCGGACACGAAGAACTCCACGTCTGCCTTGTCCTCGCCGACCGCACACTGCTCCATCGTGAACTCGCGGAAGTCGTTCAGGGCGCCCACACGACGCATGTACTCGACACACAGCGGCTGAGGCTCGAAGGCGACGCATCGATAGCCCTGAGCCGCGAACGGATAGGAATGGATGCCGTAGTTCGCCCCCACGTCGAAGAAGATCCCGCCCGACGCGTGCTGGAGCTGGCACTCGTAGAATGTTCGAATGGGGGCCGTCGCCGGCATGCTCCAGGTCCTTGCCGCGGTCCACGAACCAGGGAGGCTGGGTGAGACCGGCAGGATCACCGTCCGACCGCCCATCCGGGACCTCCAGAGGAATTCGTTCCGCGCCCCACCTCGGGAAAGGATCCGGTCGAGCCGGCCCCCGATGAATCGAGGCCCGATCCGATCGTAGGCCGCGTTGAGGAGGGTCCGCGTGGCCCCGAAACGAAACAGCCCACCGGCGACTGCCCGGACGAATCGGCTGTCCAGGAATGCAACGACAGCCGGCTTGATCGTACGACGGAGAAGACGGTATACCCTCGCGCGCATGTGAGCACCGTCCCGAGCGCAAGGCTCGCGGGTCACGGGTTCCATCGCAGCACCGCGGCTCCCCGCTCCGTGTCCACGCGCCCCACGTGTGTGAGGCGTGGCTGCTCCATCCGCCAGGTGCGCACCATGGTCTGCTCGTCTGGCCGGTCGGCGTCATCGACGACGATGATCGCACCGGGGGCCAGCGCGCCGATGCACTCGGTCATGGCCGGGGCCCGGGCGAGGACGCCGATGGTCCCCGGGGGCCCGTCCACGACGAGACAGTGCACCGGCGGCAGATCGCGGATCCACTGGCGGGTGTACCACGTCTGGGCAGCTCCGTACGGCTCGAGGGGGGCGTGGAGGATGGTGGCCACTTCGGCGAGACCGTGGAGCCCGACGGCGACACGAGTCCGCTCCGCGTACTCGGCTTCGTGGTCCACGCTGATCAGGTGCCCGCCGGTCCGCTCGAGCGCGTAGCCCAGGACCAGCGTGGAGACGCCGCTACCGAGCTCCACCACGCATGCCGGGCGCTCCCTGAGCACCAAGCTCACCAGGAGTGAGGCGAAATCTGGCCCGACTGCCCACCCCCGAAAGGGCGGTAGCGGGGCGCGGGGCCGCAGCACGGCCAGGAGGGACGCCAGCGCCTCGAGCTGACGGTAGTCCATCGCTTGCTGCTGGCGGAGTCCGGCGAGGGCGTCCAGCAGGGGCCGCTGCCATCGCTCGCGGAGGGCGCGGAGGAGGCGACGCATCCCCTTCACCGCTCCGCGATGACCCAGGTAGAGATCGGCCAGTCGGAATTCTGGCCAACGGCCAGCCGGTGAAGCGGATGCCAGGACGCCTCGGGCACGCCTTCGAACCGCAATCCGAGCCAGACAGCCAACCACGCGTAGGGGTTACCCCAGCCGGCGCACTCGATGACGCGCGCGTAGCCCTGACAGAGCTGCCGGAGGCCCTCGGGCGTGAAGCGCCAGTAGTCGGCCGGTGCCTCGTGAATGGGGTTGATGAAGCACGTCGTATGGACCACCCAACCGCCGGGCCGGAGGACTCGATGGCATTCATCGAATGCCTTCTGGGGCGGGCCCGCGACGTGCTCGAGAACCTGGTCGGCGATGACGTAGTCGAACGTCTGGGTACGGCAACGCCAGCACATCCACCTCAGGGTAGCGCGTCTCGGTCACGTGGGCACCGTCGAGTCCGAGGACGTGACACAGAGCTTGCGAGCCGCTCAGCGCGAGGACCGTCGCCGTGGACGAAGCAGGTCGCCGGAACATCGCCAACCGGCGATACATCGCGTAGCGGGTGATGTGTGGCCCGCGCGCCAGGCCTCGCATGGAGAGCCGTGCCACGGCGCCGGCGACTCGGCGAGTCAGCGGAAGCACAGCCTACTTATGCGAGTCAAACTCGGGACTCTCCGCCCAGCCGCCAGAAGTCCACAGCATCCCCTGGAGCGCGGACAGCACCACGAGCGCCTGGTCGTTCAGCACGTAGGCCGAGATGAAGCCCCCGAACGCATCGCGCATCAGCAGGACGACCAGCACGCCGATCGCGAGGTTGACAACTCCTTGAAGAGCTGGCGCGCCAGATCGATCCGCCCTCCCCCGCCGTAGTCGTGGACGTCGCTCCACGGCGCCGGGACCACCTCGAATCCCGCTTGCTCGAAGACGTCCACCGCGCGCGCCATGCCCGGCGCCCGGGCCATCAGCATGACCTTGCGGATTCCGCGTGACGCGAGGACAGCCTACAGGGCGCGCTCTCGCTCGTCAATCCGCGCGTATAATCGGCGGCCATGACGAGCGATCCCGCGGCCGAGGTCATTCGGCGGGTTCAGGAAGGCGAGCTGCTGTTCCGCCGCACCCTGCAAACTTTTCAGCGCTACCAGGAGACGGAGCCCGCCCGGCCGGCCTCCCGCATGCCTGGACCTGGGCGGCGTGGATGCGCCGCGTGTTCGCTTTCGATGTCCTGGCTTGTCCCCGATGCGGCGGCCGGCTGCGGGCCATCGCCACCGTCCAGGACCCGGCTGTCGTGCGCGCCATCCTCGCCCACCTGGGGATCCCGAGGACCTCCGGCCGCTCAAGCCACCCCAGGAACCCGTGCGTGACGCCCCCCGTGAACACGGGCAGGAAGCGGAAACGACCGCCTGTCTCAGTGGCCCGGTCCTCCGCAGCGAGCGCCCACTCAATTTCCTGGCGCACCCACTTCGAAGAAACCGCAGCCGGCGAAAGGACGACCACGAAGGCCCGTGCCTCCTGCACATCCTCCTTAAGCCTTGCGGCGAGGACGTCTCCCGCCTTGAGCTCGAGGGCGTCCAGGGAGCAGGCTATGCTTCGAGCGTCGAGCGCCACGCGAAGCGCCTCAACTTCCGCCTTGTCGCTGTTGCTGTGCGACAGAAAGACCTTACGGGCGTCTGCGGGCTCGGCCATCATTTTGATCCCCGAACACTATCCGGTCCTCTCGCGGCGAGCAAGGGGGACCGTTGAATGTGACCACGACAGAGATGGGCTTCAATCGTTGTCGATGTTCGTCAACTCCGCCACCACCGGACGGTGATCCGAGAGCTGCGGATACGCGGGCGGGAAGGTGAGGTTTTCTTCGCGGCCCGAGAATCTATCCTTGAGCCCCTGATCGATCCGTTCTCCCGGCCGGGAAGGCCCGATCCTGGACCCCTTCGCCGACTTAGGCAGCACCTCCGTCGTCTCGGCGCTCAGTGGCCAGCGCTACCTCGGCATTGAGCGGGACCACCGGTACTGCGACCGGACCACGCACCGCGGGGTGTAGACCCTCATAGCCGCGCTCGAGCAGTTAGGCCCGCACAATGGTCCTGCAGTCGGGCCGCCGAGTGTTTCTAACTGTCTCCAAATCACATGTATTCGGGACGGCCGAGGCCTAGCGCCCGTGCTGTTGCAGAACACGCATTTTGTGACGCCCTAGCCGCTGGGTTTTCGGAACGGCCGCGTCACGGTCGCTTGACCATCCTCCATGGCCCGCGTGCGACATTAAGCCTCGACTCATCTGCAGTTCTCCTCAGCCTCAGCCCGAGTAGTCTCGTCGTCCGTCACGCACAGGGCTCCCGCGGCGGCTCCCGCCTAGCTGGGAGTTGCATCGCCTCGATCTCGGCCACGCCCCGTCCAGCTCGTCGCAGCGGCGGTGCTCCTGCAGGAAGGCGTCGAGGGCGATGAGCAGCTCGGGCATGCGCTACTCAATCACCTGATCCGCCCGCTGCAGGAGCGACGGCGGGATCGTCAGGCCGAGGGCCTTGGCGGTTGCGAGATTCACGTCCAGCGTAAATGTTGTCGGTTGCTGAAAGGGCAACTCGCCGGGATGAGCGCCCCTGAATATGCGGTCGATGTAGTCAACCATCACGCGAATGGGCTCTGCGTCACCCGCTCCGTACGCCATCAGCCCGCCAGCCTCGACGAATCTGCGATACGAGTAGATGGCGGGTAGCCGTGCCCGCGCGGCCAGTTCCACGATGAGGCCTCGGTTCGCGAGGCCCTCGCCGTGGTCGGACACGACCAGAGCATCTGAGTGGTCAGTCACCATCGCGGCGAATGCGCGCCGGTACTCGGGTTCCTGAATCGGATCGTTCAGCACCGCACGGATGACGATCACCCCCGCACGGACCCCAGCCTCCCGCATGTACCGGCCCCACTCTCCTTCCCACACGGCCCTCGGAGCGAGATACGCGATGCGACCGGCCTTGGGGAGGGCTTCCTTGAGGAGGGCCAATCTCTTGCCTAAGACCTCGAGGTCAACGCTTAAGTTGAAGCCCGTGACATTGCCGCCTGGTCGCGCCAGACTCGTTGCGAGCCCCAAGGTGACCGGATCAGTGGTGACGGTCACAATCGGGATCGTGGTCGTCACCGTTCGGAACGCCTGTGCCAACCGGCCCGAACGGGCGAAAATCACATCAGGTCCGGAGCGCACAACCTCGCGTCCAAGGTCCGGATAACGCTCACGGCCCCCTGCACCAGAGAAGCGCTGCACGACGAGGTTCCGGCCCTCGGTGTAGCCCAGCCGCCGCAGGTCCGAGAGGAGGTGCCGAAGTACCGGGTCCCTCGCCTCGGTCATCTGCTCAACTGGCCCTGATGGGTTGACGATGGCGAGTCGGTACACCCTTTCCGCCGCCTGCGCCTCGGCGGCGAGCGGCGCGGCGAGGAGGCCACCCGCAAACGCTCTGACAAACGCCCGCCGGTCCACTACTCGATCACCTGATCCGCTCGCTGCAAGAGCGACGGCGGGATCGTCAAGCCAAGCGCTTGGCAATCCCCGCACGAGTCTCCGGTTCTTCCTTTGACCTCCACGATCAAGCTTGGCTCGCGAGCCCAGACCCAACCGGGAGCGTGAACGTGAAAGTCGAGCCGCGGCCGAGCTCGCTTCGCACCCAGATCTTGCCGCCATGGAGCTCGACGAACTTCCGGGAGAGGGCCAGCCCGAGTCCGGTGCCTTCCGCTCGTTTCTCCGCGGCGCCCACCTGCCGAAACTCTTCGAACACGGTCTCCTGATCTGCCGGAGCGATGCCGATGCCCGTATCGGCTACAGACACCTCCGCCAACTCGCCGCGCAGAGCGGCGCCGACGTCGATCCGTCCCGATTCGGGCGTGAACTTCAACGCGTTGGAGAGAAGGTTCAAGAGGACCTGCTTCACCTTGCGCTCGTCCCCGCGGATCAGCCCGAGCCGCTCGTCGATGGTGCTGCCCAGCGTGATGCCGCGCCGGGTAGCCCGTTCTCGCACCAAGGTCAGCGCGTTGTCGATGGCACTCGGCAGATGGAAGTCCGCCGCCTCCAGCTCCATGTGCCCCGCCTCGATCTTCGAGAGATCGAGGATGTCGTTGATGAGGGACAGGAGATGTCGTCCCGACTCCAGGATGTCCTGCAGGTACTCCGCCTGTTTGTCATTGACGTCCCCAAACATCTTCTCAGCGAGCACTTCCGAGAACCCGATGATGGCGTTCAGCGGCGTGCGAAGCTCGTGGCTCATATTGGCCAGGAACTCGGACTTGTGACGGCTCACGGCCTCGAGCTGCCGGCTCTTGTCGGCAATCT
>CAYYRT010000078.1:0-7618 GCA_964474055.1 uncultured Acidimicrobiaceae bacterium
AAATCGAGACGCGCGTGGCGCGGCGTGCGGGTATCGGGCCGCCCGGGATGTGGCACCCGTCGCGGGGCTCGCGCTCTGGAGTCTCGCAGGCGGCTCTTCTACCTGTCGTGTTGGTCGGCAGTGTCCAGGGCCGGGAGCGCCGCCCGCCCGCCTTGCCAGCAGGAGGCCTGACGCAGGAGAGCCACGATCCGCGGGTGGAGTTGAGCCTTGGGCGCGCGGAGCTGGCGCGTCGCCGAAATCGCATCGGAGGCTAAGCGGCCGGCCTTGGCGGTAGTCCGGGCCCTAGAGCAGCACCTTCTCGATGATCTCGCCCCGCGTGACCCGGCTCCCCCGGTCATTCGTGGCCTGAAGCGCGGCCTTGTAGTAGCGGGACTCCGGTGAGTCCGGCGCACCACGCGCAGTTGCGTCGTCGACGCGTGTGTAGAACGCCTCTAGGTGCCCGGCGGTGGCGCGGGGTTCAAGCGCGACCTTCCTCTTGTAAAGAGCGTTATGAAGCTCGATAAAGGCGGTAAATAAATCTGCTTTCTTCCAGAGCCGGGAAGTCGCCGGAACATCCATTCGGTCGATGAACTCAAGAACGCCGTCCAGTTCGCGCTCAAGATCAGCTCGAAGGGTAAATTCGTCGTTGTACCTCTCGAGGAATTCCTCCAGTACATCGTCACGGTTGAAATAGGCGCTCAGGATAGTGCAGGCCAACGAAAGGGCAAAGCGAACATCCTGCATTCGTCGCACTTCGGCCGCGCTGAACACGCGATGGCTTTCGAAGAAGGGTCTCTGTGCAAACTCTTCGGCGAAGGCTTTGAACTCGCCCTCGTATCGCGAGTTCTGTATTTCCATCGCGTTAAGGGAGTACTTCGTTGCGTTGATTCTCTGAAAGACATTCCGGATCACATCTAGGTCTACCCGACCCAGATCACGCACGACCACGTCATACTGCAGGAACGACTCCTTCTCATCTCGACTAAGCTCCGCGTACGGCTTGACGTTCCGGAGGACCAGGTCGGGCGACACTGTGAAGTACTGATGTAGAGTGGTTATACGCTGCTGGCCATCGACCAGTAGCTCGGTACCCTCGCCAGTCTCCACATCAACGTCACCAGCCGCGACGTAGATCTCGGGAAACGGATAGTTCATGAGCACCGTCTCCAAGAAGGATGACTTGTCCTTATTGTTCCAGACGAGTCGTCGCTGGAAGTCAGGTCGCGGAACAAGCTTCTCATCTCTTAGGCTGGTCAGCAGCTCCCGGACCTTTCGGTTTGTCGCGGTCGTCTTCATCTACGTTCCCCGTTCGAGATCCTTACACTGTCCGATGCAGGTAGCCTGATAGGCCTCAAGGAAATGAAGGCTCTTGTACAGAGCGCCGCGGATCCGAAATCGGCCGAACTGACCCGACGCCGTTAGCTGACGAAAGAACTCCCACCAATCATGTGCGCGGGAGAAGCTGGCGGCTGGGGGCAAATAGTCAGGGCGAATCCATCCGCGAAAGTGGTACTTTCGAAAATCAATGCGTCCCGGCCACGGCTCACGTCTACGCCAGTAGTCGAAGACATCCCTCCAGAACGCATCGTAGAGATCGGCCGAGCAAAGCGCGACGTCGATGTCGGACGTATCTCCGAACGGCCGGTATCTCTTACGCGGCGTAATTGAGAAGCCGAGCTTAGCCGATCCGACAACCAGAACTTGGTTGTGGTCAACCTGAAACTGAGCCGCCACCGCCTGCTTGAGCGCTAGATAGAGCCCGGCCTCAAGCGCAAAGCAGTCGCCAAAGGTGATATGACGCTGGACCAGAACGGGCACGTCGTGCGCCGGTAGATCGCCGCGAAATGCGCTAATCCGGTCCTCGACTGCCATGCGTTCCGCGATGTTCCTGGCCGACGTGATCGTCTAACAGGCCCTCCGGTGCCGCCTAAGTTCGGGGTGTGCCAGCCCCGCGCGCAATACGCGCCGCGCCCTTGCTCGCAGTGCGCGCTTGGCATTCGCGTAGACTCGTGGCCGCTACATGCGGCACCTGCAGAGGGAATCTCTGCGGTATGGGCCCAGTTGGGGACGTATTGCGTCTGCTTCGTCAGCATGAGGTAAGTCGCGACTCCCCGGACTTACGCGGCGTGGGGCCCATATAGTACGAGTGCCAACAGATCTCAGCAGTAGTCATCGATTGAATCGTCACCCTCCCACGGCAAGCCCTGGATCAGCACGAACTGCTTTTCGGCTCCCGCTCGTGAGAAGAAGGTGCCGCGGCTCTCATGGACGAACCTGCCACCTTCGCAGGTCACTCTAGCCACGGACCACGGCTTCACCGCGCCTTCTCCGAGCTCGCCCAGAACGAACATCTCGGCACCTTCAGAGCTCAGCGCAGTCTTGGCGACGGTTGTTTGACCGAAGCGCGAGACAGCGAAGGGTGCATCTTGCCTCAGGCGCTGGAAATACGTCTCCAGGGTCTCCGTTTCGCCAAGCTGCGGGGAGAGCGGGAATTCCGCTGGGAGACGCCAGTTTCGCTGCCACGCTCCTGGTGTTCTTGACTCAACAAGAGACCCCGCTTGCTCCTTCGCAGGACCTAGGCGTGATCCGTAAATCCAGTCGCCGAGCGTGCGACCGCTTGAAGCGCCACCGGCTTTCGCCCAACCGAGCAGGCGCCCGCGGCTGTAGGCCGCCTCGGCTTGGGTGACCGTGCGCATCCATTCGAAATCCTTCCTCAACGTCCCGCTGACGGGTTTGCCCGGGTTGGCGAGGAAATCCTCGATGCTGCCGTAGTGGTACTCAACACGTTTGGCCGTCACTGGATTCAGCAGAATATTCTCCAGTCGAGTCACCCAACGGAGATTCTCTGGCCGATTGTTGCGACGGTTCGTGTCGATGTGGTCAACCACATGGTCCTTGGTTGGCTGCCGACCGTGGAATGCCGTCGCAACGACGCGATGGACGACGTGTTCCGAAAGCTTCACGTAGCCGCTATGGGCGCACGGCCGACCGAACGTCCACTTCTCATCGAGCGGACGCTTCCTTTTGCCGGCACGGGAACAGCGGAGAACCGCCCCATTGTCCCGTACCGAGTAGTCCTCGCCGCCATAACTGCAGCTCACCTCTCGTTCAAAGAGATTCACATCGACAGAGGTCATTGTCGGAGCTCTCTGTCGTCCTTCAACAGGCGTTCGCCGAGACTCTTGCGGGTGTCCTCGTCCACGTTGCGGCGAATCCAAGTCGCCAGCTGGTCGACGAACCATTCCGGTCGTTCATAGTGCGGGGTCATGGCGGTCAGACAGACCGTCGTGGCATTGGACCGACCGAGCGAGGCCGAGTTGGCCAAGGAGCGCCCAACGTAGCGAAGGCTCTCCAAGAGCGCGGCGGCGCGCTCTTCGTTCGGAAGCTGGGAGAGGTTAAGCGCTGAGATCAGATGTCCAGCGAGTGCGATCGTGTCGCGCTCAGCCTTCTTCCTATCGGCCAGCCACTTCTTCGGATTCGAGGAGGCAATAAACGGGTCAAGGGAGTCTCTCCCTGCGTCGACATCAGCGGCGAGGAAGTCAACCGCGCCAAGGACATCCCCGTGGATGTTTCGGACGCGCCCGTAGGCCCGTTCTAGATCCGCGTCAGTCCAGCCGTCCGGAAGGATTGCGGCTTCCCGCAGCCGTGCATCGAGATCGCCAAAGGTCCTTCCCAGATAGGGCTTCGACCCGGCTATGAACCTGCAATCGCGGGACACCTGGCTGACGTGCTTGTTGAGCTGCTCTTTCTTCCTGAACCGAGCTTGCTTCTCGGCGTTGGACATCGGCATCGGCACGCATCCGCCTAATGGTTACGTAATCACATTACATGATTACGTAACCGCTGCTCTCAGTCAACCGGCTACGGTGAGAGCGTAGAAGAGCCCGCCCCTGAGAGGGGTGGGTAGCAGGACGACGGTACCACCGTTCGGATACCATTCGAGGAGGAACTCCCCCGTCAGCGTCGATACAACCCAATTGAGAGCTCTCATCACCTGGCGCATCGCCTCGGCTGCCTTGTCGAGCATGGCGAATAACGTTCAGAAGGTGCCGGCGTGGCGCCACTGTTTAGCCGTGGGCCCACCCGCCGAGCCGCGCACAGCGGCGAAGGTAGTTCGGCACGGTGCCATGCTTCAGTGGAGCGAACGAAGCGAAACGTAGAGAGCGGAACCGGAAAACCGCATTGTTATGCGCTGTCCGCGTCTGCCTTCTCCACTCACCCACGATACACGTCGTCAACGCCTAGCACCTCAACTTTATCGCCCATGACCTCAGCGGCGATGTCTAGGCCCAACTCAGCATCGCATGTGAACACCTGATAGCGGGGGCGCTCTTCGTCGTCGAAGTAGGGTGACCAACTGCTTCGGGTGCGTCCTGTGACATCATAGCACTCCACGTCGGCCTCCACATACGCTCCGACCGTCAGGCTGATCGCAATGCGGTCCGCGTCCAACTTCCACACGTAGAAATCGGTCAGGTCGACATCAACCCGATGGAAATACGGCTCTCCCTGAGCTTCATAGTGGTCTCTCGCGTCCCGGTTCACCGGGCGTAGGAGCTCGGAGTGCGTGCTGAGATATCGCTCCGTGGCATGTTGAAGCTCATCCTCCGAGACGCGGGCTGCTACCCAATCCATGGTGATATGCGAGATCCGGTCGGAGTGAGACCGGTTGAATTCCTCGAGTGATGGAAAGAAGACAAGGGGCGCGCCTTGAATCGCGAGATCTTGCGCAAGCGCTGGGTGAAAAGACTCTGGTTCTGGGGCGAAGTCTCTTGTATTTGCTGAGACGAAGGCCACGTCTCCAGTCATGCGTTGCGAGGAGGCTCTTAGGGCCGACAGCCAGATTATCGCATCTCGCATGCCGTCACCGCTCGCCTTACAAGGCGGAAGGCGACTTGCGGCCCTGCGAAACGCTTCCTGGCCCACTGATGGATCGAAAGGCACCCACGTGCAGCGGCCACCGAGCGAGCTACGGAGATTCGATTCCCATTCAGACACAGCCTTCTCGACCACATCCACAAGACTTGGTAGCTGGAATGTCACGCCCAAACGGCGCAGATCGGATACCGCTCGCTCAATGGTCGATACCTGTGAGGCCACTTCCCGTGAAAAGTGCGCCTTCACCTCGTCGAAGACCGGCTCAAGAAGAAGGAGCGAAGACTGCGTTCGAACCAAGTAGTTCTGCAGTACCTGGAATCGTTGCGACCTCAACCAGAGGTCGGCGATGAATTGATTGGAGTCTAGGATTAGGTCCACTAGTGAACCGCGTCAGAAGGATGGCGCATAACGTTCAGAGGTTCGCGAACCGGCGCGGCACCCACGTTTGACTGGCCATGTACCGCTCCACTCTTCCGGGTCGTGGACCAGCCTACGCGCACAGAGCGACGGATTCCACCGGAGCGAACGTAGTGAGCGGAAGCGCGAACCGCATTGTTGTACGGCGGGCCATCCGGCGGCCTATCCTGTCACACTCATAAGCTCGCCCAAGAACGCGATGAACTCCCCTTCGATGTCGGACGACAGCTTGACCGTATAGATGTGCATCGCTCGCAGTGCGGTACCTATCTCGTGCACATCGGACGGTCCGAGCGCGAGCGACTGACAGCCTTCAACTAAGGTCCTTCCGGTTAGCACGTTGGGCCTGGTGCGGCCCACCAGCCACTCTCCGTACTCATCGCCATCGCGGTGGCGAGACAAGAGGAAGTTGAATCCACACCCGCGCTCGTCCCTCAACGTCGCGGCAAATCGACACGTGCCTGACCGTAGGTCCATTTCGGGGTTCACGCCGAAGAGGCTCAGCGTGGCGGTTCGCCCATACGGCGGATGGATGGACCAACCGCCCCCTGACTCCAACACGCGGATCTCGCCGGCCTCGCTAGCTGCGTTGAATTCCGTGATGATGGCGTGCAGCTGCTCCCGCAAGCGGTCCGCCTGATACTCATCAATCTTCCGCAATTCGGCC
Source organism: uncultured Acidimicrobiaceae bacterium (assembly GCA_964474055.1). GTDB lineage: Bacteria > Actinomycetota > Acidimicrobiia > Spongiisociales > ZC4RG35 > JAICND01. The sequence continues at coordinate 5,942 of CAYYRT010000078.1, forward strand.
GCCTGACGCCGAGTCGCCTCCTCTCGGACCCGAGCCTCCGTTGACGCTGTGCGTCTCGCCTGCGCGTGAGACACGAGGTTCCGAATCGACGCACGTGCTCCGCCCTTTGTCGAGTCGGTGTGGATGGCGCCTAGAGCCTCCGCCACCAGTGTCCAGGACGAGTACCGATCTGACGGCCGCTTCTCCATGAGCCTCGTGACTAGGTCAGAGAGCCGCGCCGGCAAGTCCGGCCGCACATCGCGAAGTGACCGTGGCACCTGCGTGAGGTGCATTTCCTTCAAGGCATCCAGATCGTGAGGGTCCGTCGGGGCCTTGTACGGGTACGTAAGCGCCGCCATTTCGAAGACCGTGATTCCGACGGCGTACATGTCCAGTTGGATGTCATTCTTCTGACCCAGCCATCCCTCCGGCGCCATGTAGTAGACTTGCTGCCCGCCCTTGAACGACCGCGTTCTGGTAGCAGCCCCGACAAGCTTGGAGAGTCCGAAATCGGACACCTTCAAGACGTCCTCAACGAACAGGATATTGTCCGGTTTAACGTCTCGGTGAAGCATCCGATCGTTGATCGCAGCCATGCCGGAGACTAGGTCGCGCGTCCACTGGAGTACCAGTTCCTGGTCGAGCTGCTGACCAGAATCGCGAGCACTCCGCAGGCGCTCAGCAAGGGTCCCTCCGTCCGCAAACTCCAGGACGAGGTACACTGGCCCTTCATCGGCGTCCGCTACGACATGGAGTACTGGGAGCACGTTGGGATGCTGAATCGTCTCCGCAGCCTGGACTTCATTCATGAACGCGAGTCGTTCTGACTCGCCAGCGAAGAGCCCCAGCTGCGGAAACTTCACAGCGAACCGGCGGCCATCTCCGTCTACGGCGCTGTAGACCATTCCGAAGGCGCCGTTGCCGAGCGGCGCGACGAGCTTGAGCGGGTCACTGCCTTCTGGCCCGGGAATCTCTTGCCCGGGAATAGGTACTGTCATGCTTTCCTAGGCCAATGGGGCCTCTCGGCCACGGCCTGCCGTATAACGTTCAGAGGTTTCCGGCGCGGCGCCACTGCTCTCTCTACCGAGAGCTTGTACAGCTCGACCTCCGTCCGCTTGGTCACCAGCCTACACGTGAGGGCGCCGTGCTTCAGTGAAACGAACGTAGTGAGCGGAACCGGAAACCGCATTGTTATCTGCAGTCACTTCACAAGCGTCCACCCACCACCTCCCAGCGGGTCAACGGCCACCCGCATGGTTAAACCAGACCGCTACAGGTCCCGTGTTGAAGGAGGTCCTTTGAGCACCCCAACTAGCCCCGCCGGGCTCACTTCAGAGCGCCGGAGATTATTGCAGGAGCGGGCGAATCTCGATTGCGCCCTTGGCTCGCGCGCATGGTGTATCGGAGACCAAAGCCACTACCTGATCAATGCTATCCGCCTCGATAACGTAAAATCCGACTAGCGGGTGCAACGCTTTGGCAAAGGGAATCGAGCTCCGCTCCGGCACGCCGTCCCAGGCCTTCACCACGGTCCCGGCCGGCTCAAGAGCAGCCACGAAGTCCCCGCGCTCCCTGAGCTTGTCATCACTTGAAAGGAGCTCTGCCTGTTCGGCTCCCGACAGTGCCTCCCAGTCCCTTTCATCACCATAGGCTAAGCAGAGATACTTCACTACGCTGCTCCGTTTATGTGATTGCAGA
>CAYYRT010000079.1:0-13157 GCA_964474055.1 uncultured Acidimicrobiaceae bacterium
TCTGGTGCCCCACGTCGAAGACCAGCCGGTCCTTCGGGGCGTCGAAGACGTAGTGCAGCGCCACGATGAGGTCGACCATGCCGAGCGGCGAGGCGAAGTGGCCCCCCGTCCGCGAGACGACCCGGGTGATCTCGGCGCGGATCTCGGCCGCGAGCGCCGGCAGCTCGTCTCGCCTGAGACGTTTCAGGTCGGCCGGAGAGGCGATGCCGTCGAGGATCGGCGTGCTGGACATGCCCGGAAGTATAGCGCCCGCGCCCACCGGCCGGCCATAGCCTCGTCTGGGGCGGTCGACGTCCGGGCTCCGGCCTCAAGCCGGGACCGCGCCCGCCTCACCGTGCGCGCCCTTTTCACGACCGTCACCAGTGACGCCTTGTTCGATGGCAATCTTCTGTACACAGTCCAGGCCGCACTGGTGATCGCCGGATACGGCGTGATGCAGGTCGGGAAGGGGATCCTGGCGGGGCATCGTCGATTTGCTACCTACGGACTGGTCCTGACTCTGGAGGGTGCGTTCCGACTGGGCGCTGCCTTCCTGTTTCTCTCGATCTCGTCGACCGCCACCGCTCTCGGCTGGGCGATGGTGGTGACCCCGCTGAGCATATTTGTGGTGAGACCGTGGCGGTCTGACCGGGCCACCGAGACCGACGTCGCCCCGACTCCGGCGGTCGGGTTCCTCGGGAGTTACTTTGCCGGGAGCGCGGCGTCACAGCTGATGCTGGCTGGCGCACCTTTGGGGGTTGTGGCCTTGGGGGGGAACGAGGCCCTGCGCAGCGTGATCTTCACCACCTTCACCCTCTATCGCGCCCCGCTTACGCTCATCTACAGCCTCCAGGGACGGGTGCTGTCCTTCCTGGTCCGTAGCAACGGGCAGGGCGCTGACATCCACCGGATGGTTCGCCGGATAGCCGCATTCGGCCTCGTCCTGGCGGTGTTGGGAGGGACGGTCGGCTGGCTGGCGGGGCCGTTGGTGGTGGAGCTCTTGTTTGGGGTCGACTTTCGACCAGATGCGATAGTGGCTGCACTGGTGGCCGCGGGCGTCGTAATGGCTTCGGCCACTCAGCTCATGGGCCAGGCGCTGGTTGCGGCCGGATCAACCGGCCAACTGGCCTCAGCGTGGGTGGGGGGGTTGACGATCGGCCTGGCGACCATGTTGGTCAGCGGCGGTTCGCCCGGCTTCCGAGTGTGCCTGGGTTTTGTGGTTGGAGAATTTGCTGCGTTCGGCCTTGCGTTCGCCCGCACCATCCGCCGCGGCTAGCTGGGCACCGGCCATGGCGATGGCGTGCTCACGACGGAGGCGCACCGGAAGCCGTTCGACGAGTCGGTCCGGAACGGCCGGCACTCTCTCGGTCACGACGATCGAGTCTTCTTGCACTCGGGCCAGGCCCACTTCGAGCAGTCCGCGCAGATGGATGGGCTCCCGTACCCTGACATCGTTCCGGGCTGCTTTGCTGAGGCGTAGCAACTCGACCATGGCCGAAGGACCGAGAACAGCCGTCCAGAATCGGCGGACATAAGGGTCAGTCGGAAGGTAAGCCTCCTCGGAGGGATCGAGCTTCACCGTAACGAGCGGCCGGATCCGGACGGTAGGTCGGAGCGCCTCGTTAGCAGACGGTGCGGCGTGCGATGCAAGGGGAGGACGAACATCGGGTCTCGCAGACGAGGCGCTCCTCACACCCACCGTTCTACAAGAGATTGTTAACTATCGTCAACTCCCTCAGACCGCGGCCCGAGAGGGTTTTTTCGCGGACTTACGGAGCCTTGCCCACCGAGATCGTCACCGGGTCGAGATAACCGACGGCAGTCCCGGGGAAGGGGTCCTGTGCCAGCACGATGCCGACCTTGTTGGGGTCGGCGACATCTTGGTGGAGCACTGTCAAAGTGATTTGGACGCCCGTATCGAACTTGAGGCGGCTGAAGATCTTCTCAGCCTCGGAGAGGCTCTTACCCACCACTGTTGGCATGACCGCATTGGGCACGTCTCCGTTGGATACGTAGATCGAAATTGGGAGGCCGGCTTCGACAGTCGCGCCCGGGGACAGAGACTGGAAGACGACCCGGCCGGGCGGTTCCAGTGAGGGAACCTCCCGGACCCGTGGGTTGAGATCGGCCCGTTTGGCTTCGGCAACGGCCGCTTCCCTCTCCAAACCAACCAGGGTCGGCACCACCGTGGTCGGCGGGACGGTGTAGGGCTTGAGCTCGTCTTCTGTGAGTTCTGGGAATCCGATCGGCTCGACGCCTTCGAGGACAATCTTCATGAACTCCGCCCAGATAGGGGCAGGTACCGTTCCCCCAAAGACCCGGTCGTAGTTACGTCCGTTGATGCGGACATTGCGCAGCGGTATCTGTTCGGCCTCGTAGCCGACCCAAACCGCAGTGCTGTATTGGGGGACGAAACCGACGTACCAGGCGTCGCGATACTCCTGATGGGTCCCGGTTTTGCCTCCAGCCGGGTAGTTGATTCGAGCGGCCTCTCCCGTTCCTATGACGGGCACCTCGAGCAGCGGGATCCGGGCGGCCGCCGCCACCGCCGGATCGAGCACCTGCACGCTTGCCAGCTTGTGCTCATAGATGACCTCACCGGCGCGGTTGGTGATCCGGGTGATGAGATGGGGACTGGCCCAAAGACCGTTGGTGGCGAAGTTGGAAAAGGCCGAGGCCATCTCCTGGGTGGAAACGGCTCCCGATCCGAGCACTAGGGACGGAACCGCCGGGAGCTCGGAGGTGATGCCCATACGATGGGCAACCTCGACCACCTTCTCCGGTCCGACGGCCATTGCCACTTGGGCATAGACCGTGTTGACCGAGGCGTAGGTCGCCTGGCTGAGCGGAATGCGCCCGTATGACGATCCTGCGTTGGATACGGTCCAGGTCTTACTGCCATCGGTGCCACAAATGGTCGGGCACTCGATCTTCATCGGAGTCGCCCCACTAAACGTGTTTCCGAGGGTTATGCCGTTTTCGAGAGCCGCCACCAGCCCGAAGACCTTGAACGAAGACCCGGGGTTGCGCCGGCCCTGCACGGCCAGGTCGAACTGGGAGGTCTCGAAAGGCAGTCCGCTGGCCATGACCAGCACCTCCCCAGTGATGTTGTCAACCGTCGAGATGGCCGCGGTGGGAGCGCAGCTGTTGATCTCGGCGAAACCGACTAGTTGTTCGACCGGAGTGGTGGGGTAGATCTTCTGGCAAAGCTCAAGGTTCTCGGCATAGTCGTAGGTTGGGACCCACTTCTGAAGCAACGTATTGGCAGCCTGCTGGAGACGGAGATCGAGCGAGGTCTCGATGATGAGACCTCCGCCACCGGCGCACACGGTGTCGTCGGCCGGGCATCCGAAGATGGCAACCTTGCGCTGGGCAGCAGTGTCACCGAGGAACGAAAACTCGGCGTCGTAGAGAAGCTGGCGGAGCACTTCGGCCCGAACATGTTCGGCCGGTCCCCGGAACACCCGGTGCTCGATCACGCCAAGCGGGCGGGCCGAGGCCGTGGCTGCCTGGCGCTCGGTGATCCACTCCTCCTCGAGCATGGTGGCGAGGACGTCGTTGCGGCGGTCGATGACCCGGGCGGGCTGGCGGCGGGGGTTGTAGAAGCCGGGGTTGCGGATCAGTACAGCCAGGGTGGCGGACTCCTCCAGCGTCAACTGATCCATCTCCTTGCCGTAGAACTCGCGTGCGGCGGCTTTCACTCCGTACGCACCGGCGCCGAAGTAGACGGAGTTGATGTAGTACTCGAGAATCTGGTCCTTCTCGTAGACCCTCTCCAATTCGGCGGCGATGAAGGCTTCCCTGACCTTGCGTTCAATCGACACCTCGTTGCCGACAATGTGGTTTTTGACCAGTTGCTGGGTGATGGTCGACCCACCGATGGTGTTGCCCGAGCGGAACGTTGCGAGCGCCGCCGCACCGATGGAGGGGAAATCGATCCCTTCGTGTTCGTAAAACTTCTTGTCCTCGGCGGCGAGGATTGCCAGTTGCAGCGGTTCTGGCACCTGGTCGAGCGGTACAGGCTCGGAGTTGCGGCCGTCATGCAGTTCGGAAATCAACTCGCCGTGGCGGGCGTAGAGGCGGGAGATCACCGAGAGGTCGGGGAGCGAGAGGATGAAGTCGTCGACCTCGGGGACGTATTCGGCTCGGACCTTGTCGAGCGTGCCGTAGGCAGAGTTGGCACCGAGAAAAGTGAACAAACCCACCCAGGTGCTGGCAAGCAGAGCAATCGAAAGCAGACCGGCCAAAGCGGGGAACCACCGGCCGCGGCGCTCCCGCGCTTCCATCTGATGAATAAGTGACCGTCTAGCCATTGAGAAACGTCCCCCAAGGAGGCTGGGTACGATGAAAGCCTACCCCGCATCCGGCCCAACTCACGTGCGCACAACCAGCGGCATCAACATCGAAGAGGTCTACGACACGCCCGGTGACCCGGCTCGAATTGGCCGGCCTGGCGGATATCCCTACACCCGCGGGCCTCATCCGACCATGTACCGCGGGCGGCCGTGGACCATGCGCCAGTACGCGGGGTTTGGCACTGCCGAGTCGACCAATCAGCGGTTCCGGTCTCTCCTTGAAGCCGGGCAAACCGGGCTCTCGGTGGCTTTCGACCTACCCACCCAGATGGGCCTCGACGCCGATCATCCGCTCGCGGCCGGTGAGGTCGGTCGAGTCGGCGTGGCCATCAACACGCTCGACGATATGAGGCGCCTGCTCGCTGGCATACCGCTCGACGAGGTCTCCACATCGATGACGATCAACGCAACCGCGCCAATCCTCCTGCTCCTTTACGAACTGGTGGCCCGCGAGCAAGGTGTCGCTTCGGAAGCGATCCGTGGAACCGTCCAGAACGACATCCTCAAGGAGTACATGGCGCGGGGCACCTATATCTACCCACCGCGCCCTTCTATGCGGATCGTGACCGACGTGTTCGCCTATGCCGCCGCTGAGCTTCCAAACTTCAACACGATCTCGATATCGGGCTATCACATAAGGGAGGCCGGTTCGACGGCCGCCCAGGAACTCGCCTTCACGATCGCCAACGGAGTCGCTTACGTGCGGGCTGCGCAGGCGGCAGGCCTCGACGTCGATCAGGTAGCGCCCCGTCTGTCATTCTTTTGGAACAGTCACAGCCACTTCTTCGAAGAGATAGCCAAGTTCAGGGCCGCCCGCCGTATCTGGGCTGGTCTGATGCGAGAGGAGTTGGGGGCGAAAGACGAGCGGTCGTGGGCGATGCGCTTTCATACCCAGACCGCCGGCTCCACCCTGACCGCCCAGCAGCCCGAGAACAACATCGTCCGGACCACGGTCCAGGCGATGGCGGCTGTGCTGGGCGGCACCCAATCCCTCCACACCAACTCCTTCGACGAAGCGTTGGGACTACCCACAGCCGATGCGGCTCGTCTGGCTTTGCGCACGCAGCAGATCCTCGCCTACGAGTCGGGTTTCACTGACACCGTCGACCCACTCGCCGGGTCCTACTTCATCGAAGCGCTCACTGATGAGCTGGAGACCAAGGCGACTGAGTTGCTCGATGAGATCGAGCGGCGGGGAGGGGCGGTGGCTGCGATCGAATCCGGCTGGACCCAGGGCCAGATCGAAGAGGCGGCGTATCGGGCGGCCCAGGCCCAGGAGAACGATGACGTGGTGGTCATCGGGGTCAATCGATTCGTGACGGATGAACCGGATACGGTGCCCGTGCTGAACGTCGACCCGGAACTAGAGGCTGATCAACTGCGGCGGCTGGGAGAGTGGCGGGCCCAACGCGACAACGCGAGGGTCGAGTCCTTGCTCGAGGAGGTTCGGATAGCGGCGACCGGATCCGACAACCTCCTCTACCCGCTCCGCACCGCGCTGGAAACAGGGGCGACGTTGGGAGAAGCCGCCGCCACCCTTCGTGCGGTCTTTGGCGCCCATTTGCCGATATGAAGCCATCCTTCTTGATCGTCGGAGCCGGACCGGCGGGCACGGCCGCCGCCACCACCGCCGCTGCCCTCGGTGCCAAGGTGACATTGGTCGAACGAGAGATCATCGGCGGGGCGGCCCATCTCTGGGACTGCATACCCAGCAAGACGATGACGGCCACCGCAATCCGCATCGACTCGATGCGCAACGCCGCCCGCCTCGGCCTTCTGGCCGCCCCCGGACACGTCGATCCTCGACAGTTGTCTGAACGGATCAAACACATCTCGGGCGACATTCATCGCGGCTGGGTCTCACTGCTGACCTCTCAGGGGGTCGATCTGGTGGAAGGCACCGCCCTTCTCACGTCCGCCAATTCGGCGGTGGTGCAGACCGCCAATGGCGAACGGCAGATCACCTTCGACCGGTGTCTCATCTCCACCGGGTCAGTCCCACGTGTTCCCGACTGGGCCAACGTTGACGGTCAACGAATTCTCACCACTCGTCACGCCTACGACCTGATGGAGCTGCCGCCCCGTCTCGTGGTGGTCGGGTCCGGGGTGACCGGCGTCGAGTTTGTGCACATCTTCGAGAGCCTCGGCTCAGCTGTGACCCTGGTGGTGAGCAGACAGCAGATTCTTCCTCATCGTGATCCGGAAGTGGCTGCCGTACTCGAGGCCAATTTCCTCGAAAGGGGTGTGAAGTTGATCATTGGAGCTAGGGCTGTCGGCATTGACCGTGACAACGATTCCCTTGTCGTCCTGTGTGACGACGGGCGGCAGGTCCCTGGGTCCCACGTGTTGTTAGCGATCGGGTCGGTTCCCCTCACCTCGGAGATTGGCCTGGAAGGCGCAGGAGTCGAGACGATCGATGGATTTGTCCAGGTCGACGAATACTCGAGAACGTCAGTCCCAACGATCTACGGCGCCGGGGACTGCACCGGGCAGATGTTGCTGTCGTCGGTGGCGGCGATGCAGGGCCGCAAGATCGCCCGCCATGCCCTCGGCCTGCCGGTCACTCCCATCGACTACGGCAAGGTTGCCCAGGCCGTCTTCACCGAGCCCGAGATCGCCTCGGTGGGGTTGGAAGAAGCTGATGCGGCGGCGGCGGGAAGGAAGGTGCGTACCACCAAGGTTCCTTTCGCCTCCAACGCCCGCGCGGTTCTCCAGGGCAACCCGGAAGGGTTCGTCAAGGTGAGTTCCGACCCTGCCACCGGTGTCGTCCTGGGTGGCACAGTTGTCGGCCATCGAGCATCCGAGTTGATTGGAATCCTCGCCCTTGCGGTTCAAGCCCGGGTGACCGTCCACACACTCGTCGAGACCATCCTGGTGCATCCGTCCCTGTCTGAGAGCATCAGCGATGCGGCCGAATAGTCGCTACTGGAATGAAACGAATACCGGCAGAGGATCCAGGTCCAGCACTTCGGCGGCGGTGGCCAGCGGCGTGTCGAGTTGGTAGAAGTTCTTCCATCCCCACATCCAGGTGGCGTTCTCGGTTCCATCAGTGAGGGCGGAATAGGTCCCATACTTGGAGGGCAGAGGACCTTGGCCATCCATCTGGATCACCACTGCCAGTTCGGGCGGAGTTTCGATCAGTTCGCGGTTGGTGATCATCGACAACTTGAACTGATGGAGCAGGAGAAGTTTCTGGGGGAGGTTGGCGTCACGCACCACACCTGATAGCCAGTCCACAACGGTATTGATCTCAGCGGCATCGACCGTCCCGACCTGGCGGAGATGCACCTGGTTGGGTGTCAGGCGCCACTCCGGATCCAACGCGAGGCCGACATGGGGGAGGCGGAGGAACTCTTCGTAGCGTTTGGCCTGGGTGAGAAAGTCGGTCCGTCCCGGTTGAAGGTCGAGCACCACATAAACCCCTCGCTCGGCCGCAACTTCGATCCAGGGGCGAAGAAAGTCGGGGTCGGCTTCTTCGGAGTAGTCATCGTCAAACCCGGCGGTGGCCGACGCAACAGTGGCGATGATCTCAAAGGAAGGGATCGTCAGGACTCCGTCCGCGCCGTACTCCTCCGCGATCGGAAGGAGCTTGTCGACTGTCTCCTCGGCGCTCTGGGCGCCGAGGATGCCCAGGTTCCGCGTGCTGGGATTGCCGTAATAGGCCACCAGCCGCCGACCCGGGAACATGATCAGACCTCCGCCGGGAAGTTCCGGAGCGGAGACGAGCGCAGGCGTCTGCCAGGTCACGGTGCTCTGGTCGTAGGGCCCGGCTGCAATCGCCACGGCCGGGGCAATCCGACGGATCGCTTCGACGACCACACCGAGTCTGCGCAGATCGGTCGGGTCGACCAGCAATGCCGACTCACCGCGTGCTGCTGCCGCCGCAACCACAGGCGCCGCCATGGCGGGGTTGGTCCCGTCGGCCAGCCACACCACGTCGCGGTCGGGGGCGGAAGTTGCCACCGCCGCCGAGTCGACCCCAAGGTCGAACGGCCCGGCTGCACCGGTGACGACCTGGGCTCCCGTGAGGGCGGCGATCACAGCTCTGCTCCACCCCCAACCCTCATCGGTGGCGAGAGCCTCGGCATCCCGACGGAGGCGCCGGATGGCGTCGACAGCCTCCTCCAAGGACATGGACGTGACCCTTGCGTCTGCGTTGAGTTCGGCTTCGATCAGGAGATAGATCTCCTCGGTCTCGAGCCTGGCAGCTTCGGAATCGATGGCTGCCGCGTCGAGGTCGAGCAGCAACGGTCCACCGGCGGCAGCGGCCAGCTGAACACCGATTTGCAGAGATGCGAGGTCGTTCGCCGTGCTGACGACCATCACCGGCGCGCAATCGAAGGCGGCGGCGGACACTGCCAGGGACAACGAGGCAGCGCTGGTGGCGAGGACCGGCTCGCTTGGAGGCGCCGGGAGGTTGCAGCCCTCTTCCAGAGTGGTCGTTGCCTGCACCGAGGTACCGACGGTTGAACCCGTGCTGGTCGGGCCGGAGGCGTCAGGGGTCTTGAAGGCGATTACCAGCCAGATTGCGGCGCCGGCAGCAACAACCAGGACGCGGACGAGGCTGCGAGCTGCCATATACCAACCCAGGCTAAGTGTTGGAGCGTCTGGGGCCTGGAAGCCTCAAAAACCGCGAACCCCGGGTTCAGGCGTCCTCTAGCGGACGCTACAACCCTGGGTTCGCGGTTTTGGGCTATTTGATGATGGCGATCACCGCGCCGAGGGCCACCGTGTCCCCCGGTTGGACCCGAAGGTCGACCACCTCGCCGCCGGTCGGTGATCGCACCTCGTTCTCCATCTTCATGGCCTCGAGGACGCATATGGGCTGGTTCGCTTCGACCCGGTCGCCCGCCTTCACATGGACCTTGACGATGGTTCCCTGCATGGGGGCGGCGATCACCCCGTCGGTGGCAGTCTGTGCAGCCGTGCGGTCAAGCCTGGGTCGCACCCTGCGAGGACCGGGAGCACCGGTGGCCGGGAGGCTCTCCGGTGCCCAATATGTCACCGCAAAACGGCGCCCACCGATCTCGACGGTCATGTCGCGTCTGGTGAGTTCCTCGTCAGACGGCAGCGTCTGTGACCCAGCCGGAGCCGGATCTGGAAGACGCACAGCCTCCTCCATCCACTTCGTGTAGTGGGTGCCACGCACGAAGTCGGGATGATCGAGGACCGCTAGATGAGCGGGGATCGTGGTCGAAACCCCGGTGATGATGAACTCCGACAATGCTCTCTTGCCCCGGCGGATGGCTTCATTGCGGTCCGCGCCCCACACCACAAGCTTGGCCATGAGGTTGTCGTAGTACTGGCTGATCCTGGACGAGGCGACCACTCCCGAGTCGACTCTCACGCCCGGACCCGACGGCTCCCGATAGTCGACGATCTGACCGGGTGTCGGCAGGAAACCGCGCGAGGGATCCTCGGCGTTGATGCGGAATTCGATCGCATGGCCGCGCTGCTCGACCTTTCCGAGGTCGAGCTTCTCCCCGGACGCCACCCGGATCTGCCACGCCACCAAGTCGAGACCCGTCACCATTTCTGTGACCGTGTGCTCGACCTGCAATCTGGTGTTCATCTCCAGGAAGTAGAAGTTCTCGTCGGCCGGGTCGTACAGGAACTCGACAGTCCCCGCATTGACATACCCACACGAGCGCGCTGCGGCCAAGGCCGCCTCACCAAGGGCTTTGCGTTGCTTCGCCGACAAACCCGGGGAGGGCGTCTCCTCGATCAGTTTCTGGTGACGTCGTTGGACCGAACAGTCACGCTCACCGAGGAAGACGCCGGTGCCATGTGAGTCGAACATGACCTGGGCTTCGACGTGGCGCGGTCGGGCGAGGTACTTCTCGACATAGACCTCGGGGGAGTTGAAATAGGCGTCGGCTTCACGGCGGGCCCCTTCAAACGCTTCTTCGAGTTCCTCGGGCTCATACGCGACGCGAAGGCCCTTGCCCCCGCCGCCGTGGGCGGCCTTGATGGCGATCGGATATCCGTATTCCTCGGCCGCCTTTGCCACCTCAGCCACGGAGTCAAGAGGCTTGGTGGTGCCGGGCACCATGGGGACGCTGGCCGCAGCCGCAGTGCGTCGCGAGGTGATCTTGTCGCCCATTGCCCGGATGGCTGCGGCCGGGGGACCGATCCAGATGAGGCCCGCTTCGTCGACCATCTCGGCGAATGAGGCGTTCTCGGAAAGGAACCCGTATCCGGGATGGATCGCTTCGGCCTTGGCGGCCCGCGCCACTCGAAGGATTGATGCCCCGTTGAGGTAGGACTCAGCTGGAGGGGCGGGTCCGATGTTCCATGCTTCATCCGCCAGTTGAACGTGAAGAGCGTCGCGATCGAGCTCGGAGAACACCGCGATCGTCCGCAACCCCATCTCCCGGGCGGTGCGGATCACCCGGACGGCGATCTCCCCGCGGTTGGCGATTAGTAGGGAGTTCATTGGGAGTGTGGGCGTGAGACGTGAGACGTGAGTCGAGCAGGATGGATAGTGGAGGAGCGCGTCTGTCGGTCGTCAATGCTCTGTTGCGCGCTCATAGAACCAAGTATGACTGACTGGTGCACGACTTTCGCAGGTTGCGCGTCTGGCAGAAAAGTCGGGTGCTGGTTCATGAAATCTATGAATTGACGGGTTCGTACCCAAAATCCGAACGATTCGGATTGATCCAGCATCGCTTGGCTCTGCGTTCGAACTCGAGTCTCATCTCGAACTCGCTCGAGATCTTGGGTTTGCGCGACCTGATCGAATTGAAGCTCTACTGCGGGATTGTTTGGATGTTCGCCGCATGCTCGTGGCCTTGTCGAAAGCCCTCGTCGATCGATGATTCGTCGCGCCCGACTCCCCAAAACTCGTTTCGCGTCTCACGTCTCACGTCTCACGTCTCACAAAGGAATGTTCCCATGCTTCTTCTGCGGCATGTGCTCTCGTTTGTTGCGCAGCATCTCCAGCGCTCTGATCAGTTTGATCCGGGTTTCCCTCGGTTCGATCACTTCATCGACCAGACCAAGTTCTGCCGCCCTAAAAGGATTGTTGAACGTCGCTTCGTAGTCGCTGATCAGTTCAGCCCGGCGTTCCTCGACGTTTTCCGCTTCCTGCAACTCCCGTCGGAAGATCACGTTGACCGCTCCCTGAGCACCCATCACTGCAATCTCTGCCGACGGCCATGCAAAGACCATGTCAGCCCGTATCCCGCGGGCGTTCATGACCAGGTAGGCGCCGCCATAGGCCTTGCGGGTGATAACCGTGACTCTCGGAACGGTCGCTTCGCAGTAGGCATAGAGCAGCTTGGCGCCATGGCGGATGATCCCACCATGCTCCTGATCGACCCCGGGCATGAAACCGGGTACATCCACAAAGGTGATCAGAGGGATGTTGAACGAGTCGCAGAACCGGACGAATCGAGCTCCCTTCTCCGAAGCGGATATGTCGAGCGTCCCGGCGAGCATGGCCGGTTGATTGGCGACGATCCCCACCGAATTCCCATCCATCCGGGCAAACCCGACGATCAGGTTCTTGGCCCAATGCTCGTGGATTTGGAAGAACTCGCCATCGTCGACGACCGCCTCCAGAACATGGACCATGTCGTAGGGCTGGTTGGACGAGTCGGGAATGATGCCGTCGAGGGCATCGTCCATCCGATCCCGGCTGTCGATTGGAGGGAAGTAGGGAGGGAGTTCGAGATTGTTCTGCGGGAAGAAGGACAGCATGTACCTGACCGCATCGAGGGCATCCTTGCCTGTCGGGAACACCAAGTGGGTGACACCGGAAATGGATGCGTGAGTGAAAGCCCCACCAAGTTCTTCGAAGCTCACCTCCTCTCCCGTGACGGCCTTGATGACATCCGGCCCGGTGATGAACATGTGTGACGACTGGTCCACCTGAATCACGAAGTCGGTGATGGCGGGGGAGTAAACCGCCCCCCCGGCGCATGGACCCATGATCACCGAAATCTGAGGGATCACCCCGGACGCGCGCACGTTTCTTTCAAAGATGCGTCCGTAACCGTCGAGGGACGAAACGCCCTCTTGAATCCGGGCACCACCCGAGTCCTTCAAACCGACGATGGGGGCACCGACCTCCATGGCGAGGTCCATCAACTTGCAGATCTTGTCCGCGACGGCTTTTCCGAGGCTGCCGCCGTAGACGGTGAAGTCCTCGGCATAGACGAAGACTGTGCGACCGTCGACAGTCCCGTAACCGGTGATTACCGCATCGCCAGGCGGACGCTTTCCTTCGATCCCGAACCCGGTCGCCTGATGGCGCACGAACATGTCCATTTCCTGGAAAGAGCCTTTGTCGAGCAGCGCGGCGATCCGCTCGCGCGCGGTGAGTTTGCCCTGTTCATGTTGGCGGTCCACCGCCCTACGACTACCGGCATGGAGAGCCTCATCTCGAAGCTTGCGGAGTTGTTCGATGCGCGCCTCAGTACCCAAAGAGGACCTCCGTATCATCACCGACTTGGACTCAAGACCCGCCGGAATGGCTACACCCTATTCGTTGCACGCCTTTGAGGAGGTCAAGTCCACCCAGGACCAGGCCGCCGCTCTCTATGACGGCCGACCCGTTCTGGTGGTCGCCGCCCGCCAGGAGGCCGGTCGGGGGAGGTCCGGAAGCCAGTGGCTGAATGCCGATCGGGCAATGGCGGCCAGCCTGGCAATCCTCCCCGATTGGCCCCCCTCGGGATGGCCGTTGATTCCGCTGGTGGCGGGTTTGGCCGCGGCCGAGGCGGTCGGGGGCAGGTGCCGGCTGAAGTGGCCCAACGACCTCCTGATCAACTCGGCCAAGGTGGGCGGGGTTCTGACCGAAGCCTCAGGCGAAATGGTCGTCAT
>CAYYRT010000080.1:0-10399 GCA_964474055.1 uncultured Acidimicrobiaceae bacterium
GCAACGGACGGCCTCGACAACGGAACCGAACTCGGCGAGCACGGCATCTCCGGCGGTGTTGAAAATACGTCCTTCGTGGCGGGCGATCAGCTTGTCGATTATGTCGCGATGAGACCGCAGCGTCCGAACGGTCGCCTCTTCGTCCTGCGCCATAAGCGATAAGCGTGCTGTAGCCGACGACGTCGGCCGCCAATATGGTTGCGAGACGGCGCTGGCTACCGGTGCTTTCCACCCTATTCATTCCTGCTTATGGCGTAGGTGACTTCATCGGGCCGGGCCGGGGCCGGCGGGGCCCGGCGGCGGGGTGGCTGGCGCCGAAAGAGTCCCGCGGACCGCGTCATCGATCCCCCCGCCGGGCCAGTCATCAACTGCGATCTTGCGCCGGCGCCCGCGGGGCAGTCAAGCTGCGGTCTTCAAGGGTGCGGTCTTCAGAGGTTGAGTCCAACCCCGAGACTGGAGCAGGTGGTCGTCTCCCCGGGAGGTCGACATACTTGGCGCCGCGGATTTGCTGCGCGAGGTAACGACCGGACTCGACAGGGACGGTTCTGTCCCCGACGCGATGGAGAATTAGGGTCGGTGCCTGGATGCGGGCAGAACGTGGCGGACATCGATATCGTAGGAGCATAGGAATCATTAACGCGGGTCCGCGGCGGGTGCTGGGCCGCCCCGGGGGACAGCCACCCTGCCACTCCCCGGCCCGGGCCACTCCCCGGCCCCCAGCTCCTGCTCACATCGGGTCGAAAAAAAGCCCCTCGGTCAGGAGGGGCTATTCACATTCGGACAGGTAAGCGGCGCTCAGAGCACCAACAAACTGGCGTCCAGCGCCTCGCGCAGCTGTGCGTCGCCGTCGGCATATGGCCCGGGCGCGGCGTCGTCGATCGCCTCTCGCCTGCGTGACTCCGTTTCCGGCAACCGCTGTCTCCTCCCCCCCCACGTGCGGCATTGCGCGGAAGATATCCTCCCTTTACCAAGAAAGCGTTAACCGGAGCCCGTCCCGCCGCCTTTATGGGCGTCGGCGAGCCGGCCCGGTCGAGCGCGCATCATTTCCCCAGCTGTCGCCCCTCGAGCAACGTCGCCGGGATGTCGAGGCCGTCCTTCTGGTTCACCAGCCGGAATGTGTTTGCGCCGGCGGCTCGGGAAATTCGCACGCATTGCTGCTCATTGTCCCGGCCAAAGGTCCGGCAGAGCATATTCTCCTTGGTGAGGGTCCATTTCTTGGTGAGTACCTTGTTGCCGGTCGGGGCATTCATCAGCACGCGGCCACCTTTCTCGTAGTAGACGAACAGCTGGCGGCCGCTGGCCGGTGCGGTGAACTGCACTGTGTTGCCGATGATCGTCTTGCGTATCTCATCGGCCGTGAGAGTGCCGGCTCCGCCACGGCCCGGCACAGCGGCCGCGGCCGTACCGGAAGGCTGCTTCGGCATGAAGCCGGACAGGAACAGGGCGATGCGCCGGTAGGCATCCTCACGCGCATCGGGAGAGCCGCCGACCATAACCGTGCCGACGGCGTCGTTGACATTGGGCCGCTCCCTCGGCGGCCGGGGAAGGTCGAATCCGTGATGAGCCCCCTCATAAACCTTCACCTCCATTGGGGCGCTGCCGGAATGCTTCGTCTTCGCCAGCGTCAGACAGGGGCCGGGAGGGTTCCAATTGTCCCGCTCGCCGATGAATACCTGGATGGGCGCATAGGCGTCCAGCGGGTCGTCCAGTCTGTCGCATCGTGGATAGAGCATGACGGCGGCGGCGAATCCGGCGGCAATCCTCTCGGACTCCGGCATTCCCCGGGTCATCGTCAAGAAGCCGCCGGCGGCGCCCCAGGTGAACAGGAAGATCGCGTCGCCGTCGATATCCGGTCGGCCGCGCAGATACCTGAGTCCGGCAAGCGAGTCCTTCATGCGCGTCTCGGTATCGATGGTCCGGGATCGCGGGTTCTGAGAGCAGATTTCCTCGCGGCCGCGCGGGTTGAAGCCATCGACGAGGACCGACGTGATCCCCATCTGCTTGAGCTGTCGTGCCATCTGCCGGTACAAGGCCCGGATGAACTGGCCGTCGGTCGTCATCAATCCGCCGCAGGCCGGCGCGAGAACGGCCCCGGGGGACTTGCCCCCGCTTCGCGCCTCGAGGACATAGCCGGTTATCATCAGCGGCTCGGACGAGAAGAGGCCCTTGGTTTCCAGGCTCTCGATCTCGACCTGGCCGAATGCGGTCTGTGGCGCGGCCTCGACCGGCCCCTTCGGGCCAGCCGCATCGACCGGCGCGAATGAAGCGAATATCCCCAATGCGACGATCACGGCCAGCCACCGAACCGTCACGAGCGGGCTGATCGGCCCCATCGTCGTCCCTCCCCGAGTTGATCCCTCCGGATGCCGGCGCGACCCCTTAGCGCCCCGCTGCCGGAGAGCATAGGAATCATTGACGCGGGTCCGGGTGCTGGGCCACCCCGGGGGATAGCCCCCTGCCACTCCCCGGCCCGGGCCACTCCCCGGCCTCGTCCCGAGAACGTCCACCTGCCGAGGGAGACCGCAACGTATCCGCCCGCCGGTACCCTCTGGGTCGAGGCGATCGTGCTCCGGCCGGGACGGGCAGTCAAGGAGGGCGTTGGGGGGGCCAGCGGGGGCTGCGCGAAGAGCATCCGATCAGCGCGGTGAGACTTTAGGGGATCGAGGCAGGTGCGGGTGGGACGGGGCCGGGTGGCTCGGGGGAGAGCGCGAGGCCGACGTGGGCGCGGATGGTGCGGCCCACAACCCGGTCCTTCTGATCTTGTCCGAGAGCCCTCCCGCCGATCTACATGGATACAACCGCATATAGGATCTGAAAGGGAGGGAGTATCGGCCGGTGTGGCCGCGCCTCGTGAACGAACTCTACCTGGACGACCTCCGGGACATCACCTGGTCCAGTTTCTCGCGACGGGGGGCGACTCGCCGGCCGTGCGGGCTGAGCTGCGGACGATCGAAACGATGCTCGCGGGCTACCGAGCTGAACGGGCGACCCTTGAGAAGGCCTCGTCGCTCCCACCGCCCCGGGTGCACCCCGCATGGGTCACGACCAAACTGGAGCGGCTGGATGCATTGCTGCGGCGGGATCCTCAGCGCGCGAAGGTCGAGATCCTAAAGCACCTCGACGGAGATCTGGTGATCGCGCCCCGGCCGTCTACTACCGGCGAGCGCCGGGCCGAGATCAGCGGGCGCGCAAAAAGCGACAGCCTCCTGAGGGATCAGGAGGCTGTTTGCCTACAGGTGGTTGCGGGGGCTGGATTTGAACCAGCGACCTTTGGGTTATCCCCGCGTATATCGGCTCTGCCGGGAAGACACGGCGGTCGAGGCTGTCCATCCGACGACGTCGTAGCGCTGGCCCCGGCCGAGGTCGTCATGATCGCGGAGGCCCTGTGACAAGGGCGCGCGCGCCGCGTCATGTCGCTCACTTCCCCGGGGTGAAGGGAGACCGAGTATGCGTGCGTGGCTGAGCGTCTTCATCCTGATCCTCGGTGTCGCCATCGGAGCAGCCGGCATGTGGCTCGTGTCGCACAGCGACGGATTCTATCTGCCCGAGAGCCTCCGCGCCAAGGTCGAGCACGTCCCGGGACAGGTGGTGCGCAAGCAACGCGACGCAGATCGACTGCTGCTCACCATCGTGACGGCCCAGGGAGCAGTTCTGGCCAGCTTCAGCCGACGAGTGCCCGAGATCGAACTTCTGATCGACCAGGGGGACAGCGTCACCCTGGCGTTACCTCGCTACAAGCCCTTCCTCCACGATCCGACGATCGAGGCCGTGCAGAAGCCTCGGTCCAGCCCCGTGCCCGGCGACGCCATGCCCCCACCCCGGGCAACACCCTGAGCGTCGAATCATCGTGGCCGATCTCCACGCCAGCGGCTCAGCCAGTACTCCATCTGCCGGCCGGCCGCCTCGCGGCCGCCCAGACCGAACGACAGCGCGACCGCCACTGCCACCCCGCCGAGGGTAAGACCGAAGGCGAGGTTGACAATGTCATCGGCGAGCCCCATTGCACGCAATCCCATGGCCGCGATGAGGCCGAGGATGGCGAACCTCGTCACCCCGGCGACCGTCCGGAACGGCTCCCCCTGCAGTCGAATGATCGCGTCGTGGGCGACGTTGGAGAGCCAGAACCCGATCACGATGATCGCGACCCCGAGCAACACGTCGGCGCCGAACCGGATGAAGACCGCAACGAGTTCGGAGACCTGACCGAACCCGAGCCGATTGGCAGCCTCGACAACGGCAAAGAGCATCACGAAAAACACCATCACCCGACCGGCGAGCTGTGAGGGTGTTGGCCCGCCCGCAAACGCCTGATCGAGCCCCAACCGTGCCGGCAGGCGGTCGAAGCCCATCCCGCCGAGAAGCGCACTCACGAGGTCCGCTCCCAAGCGGCCGACCACGAAGGCGAGCGTGAGAATCAGCGCGGCGGCGAAGATGTTGGGGATGGCGGTCATGACCTGCTCGAGCATTCGAGTAGCCGGCGCCGTTATCGCCTCGATCTGCAGAGCCTGCAGCGCGGCGATCAGCGCCGGGACGAGGATCAGGATATAGACGACGAGGCCGATCAGCCGCGAGGCGCTCATGGTCCCCCGGAGGCCCGCCCGGTCGGCCGCGCCGTCGACGCCGCTCGTCGCGAGCAGATTCGACACCAGCTCCCGCACGATCCGGGCGATCCACCACCCGACGAGCCCAATGATGGCGGCAGCCAGAATATTGGGCAGCATCGCCAGGATCTTTTGGATCATCGCCTGCACGGGCCCGAGCAGGCCCTGCAGCTCGAGCGCACCGAGAACCGCGGGGACAAAGAGAAGGATCACCAGCCAGTACAGCACGTTGCCCGCGCTATCACTGATCGGACGCATGCCGGCACCGACGCTCAACCTGTCGTCGAGCCTGGTGAGCGTCAGCGTTCGTGTCACCACCGTCCGCATGATCATGGCGAGGATCCAGGCCACGAGGAGCAGGACCGCCCCCGCGACCAGTCGTGGCAAGAACGCGAAGACCTCCACGAGCATCGCCTGAAGGGGCGCTGACGCAAGCTCGAGGCTCAGGGTGTTGAAGAATCCGACGAGAACCAGCAGCAGCACGAGGTAGTAGGCCCCCACCGCGATGCCCGCCTCGAGATCCAGGGTGCTGCCGGTGCTGGATCGCAGCCGGTGATTCAATCGGACAAGGCCGAGCCCTCTCCGCACCCCGGCCCGAATGACGATCGCGACCACCCACCCGACCGCGAGCACGAGGATCGCACCCAGCAAGTTGGGCACGGTCTGCCCGAGGGCGCTCTGCAATGATTCGTAGAGCTTCGTCAGATCCATGGTGACCCTCCGTGGGCGCGTCGAGCGGACGAGCACCGACTCTGCGCCAGGATGCCTGCGGCCCAGGTTCGCGCAGCAGGCGTGGACCAGCGGAAGTCAACTCTCAGGACTGATTCGGACCGCCAGTAGCGGCCTATGCTAACCACAGGTGAGCCGGACCGCAAGGGTTAGATGGCGAGCGCCCGAGGCGCGGGCCCGGAGCAGGAAACCACGGGGGTAGGCTCGGCTTCCCGAGCGTCCGTGTCAACGCTCCCTCAGGACGCTCCCTAGTGGACCGGATGGTAGGCACCCCGAGCAGGGTGTAGGCTGGGCCGATGTTGCGGACCAAGCCCTGGATCTTCGGCGCGGCGCTCGTGGCGCTGATCGCAGCAACGCTCGTAAGCTTGCCGATGATCGTGCGTCTATGGGTCGAGAGCCGGATCGCGTCCGTGACCGGTCGCACGGTCCGCATCCAGAACGTCGATGTGAACCTCTTCACCCGCCGGCTACGCCTGGAAGGCTTTCGGCTCGGCGGTAACGGCACGTCCCCGGCCCGTTTCGACCGATTCGAGGGACGGTTGCGGCTCGGGCCGCTGCTCGAGGGGCACCTCTCGTTCGAGGAGGCAACCTTGGTAGGCCTCACCGTCCACATCGCGCGAGTCCGACCGGACAAGCTCAACATCTCCGACGTGATCACCCGTCTGGTCACGGACGCGCAGGGTGAGCCGGTCCCCCTCACGCTGGACCACTTCGTCCTAGATCGCGGGCGGGTCGTCTTCGACGACCAAGTGATGAGGCCGCGCTCCGCCTGGGAAGCGACTGGCCTCCACCTCGACGCTCACGACATCACGACGGTCACCGACGCACGCGCGGGTGCCGCCAATCTGACCTTCGCGCTGGGCGATGCCTCTGTCGAGGTCACGGCCGAGCAGATCGGGCTACGTCCCGTGCACGTTCGCGCCAGTGTCGCCCTCCAAGGGATGGATCTCGCGCGAATCTGGAAGTATGTGCCATCCGACGCCGGCATCCGACCCGAGCAAGGGCGGTTCACGGGTCAGATGGAGTTGCGCTACTCCGCCGTCGACGGCATCCGGGCTTCGAGCGAGGCGACCATCGAGGGGCTGGCGTTGTGGCGTCGTGGCCAGACTCGGCCCTTCGTCACGACGCCCACAATGTCCCTGTCCTCCGGCGCCCTCGTCTACCGGAACGGGGTTGTCCGGGCCGGTCACCTGGAGGTGAGCGGGAGCCCCTCGGTGATCGATGACAGTCTGTCGCCGACCCGGCGGTATGACCTCCAGGAGGTCACCATCGCGGCCGACGACCTCAGCTACCCGGGACCGACCCCCGGCCGCGTCACGCTCACCGCCGAGCTGTCGGATGGCGGCAAGGTACGGGCCACCGGCTCGCTCCAGGTGTTCCCGTTCGCTGTCGATCTCGGGGTCGAGCTGGCACAGGTCGAGCTACCCCTGTTGCAAGCCTACCTGCCACCGGACTCGTCGTTCACCGTGGACCGCGGCCGGCTCTCCGCGGATCTCGGACTCACCTGCTGCATCGCGGATCAGGTGCACGTGAGCGGAACCTTCGCGGCACCGGGTCTCATCGTGGGACGGCGCGGTCAATCGCAGCCCTTCATGACCCACCGGAGTCTGACCGGCAGCATCATCGATCTACGGCTCGGCCAGGGCCCAATCGCGATGACGCGGCTCACGATCTCGGACAACCCCGTCCTGATCGACGGAAGCGTGAGCCCGCCCCAGCGGTTCGACTTCCGTTCGCTGGTGCTGACGGCCGGGGCCACTACCTGGCCGGTGGAGCAGGCACCGCGTGTGCGCCTGACGGTGGCCATGGACGGCGGCGGCACCGCCGACGTGCACGGAACGGTCGATCCGTCCACCTGGGCCGCGGACCTGAAGGCAACCCTCACGGATGTGGATCTCACGCGAGCCCGTCCTTACCTGCCTGCCGGCACACCGATCGCCATCGCGGGCGGCCGTCTCGGCACGGCCCTCACCCTGAAGCATGACCCGGGCCGGGGCGTGCGCCTCGACGGGCACGGCCTCGTGAGGGGCTTGGCGCTCGCCCGATCCGATGTGTCGGAGCCGTTCCTCACCGACCCGAGCCTCGCGCTCAGGCTCGAGCAGTTTGTGATCACGGACGGGCGGCTCTCCGCTGCGATCGTGGCCGCCGCCGGCGCGCCCACCGTGATCGATCGACCTCACGGCTCGGCGCGACGCCTCGCTGTACCGGGCCTCCGGCTGACGCTGGCCGGTATCCGGTGGCCGGCCAGCCGGCCGATCGGACTGGAGATCCAGGCGTCGCTCCCGGAGTCCGGCACGTTCAAGGCCAGTGGAAGCATCGAAATCGACACCGGGGCCATCGGCGCCACGCTGACGCTTCGAGACGGGGCGCTTGGCCCCTTCGCGGCGTTCCTTCCCATCCGGACCGCGATCGAGGGCCGCGCTGACGCCGACCTCGAACTGCGCGCAAACCTGCGGGACTCGTTCCGCATCGAGGCGCGGGGCCGGGCGGCGCTCCGTGTGGCCACTCTTGGTCCCGAGGAATCCCCCGTCGTTCGGGTGGAGCGTGTCGAGGCGCGCTCGATCGAGGCCGTCTGGCCAGGCCGAGTGATGGCCGGGACCGTGGTCGTGACGAAGCCGTCGGCACTGATCGAGCGAGAGGAAGACGGCACCTTTCCCCTCCGCGCAATGCTGAGACCGAGAGGAGTCCCCCCAGACAGCAGCCCGTCGAGCGGCGCCCGCGCGGAGCGGCTACGGTCCTGGCCCGGCATCGATGTTGAGCGGCTCACGATCGATGACGGTACCGTCCGGTTCGTTGACCGGTCGACGCGTCCCTTCTTCTCCGAGGAGATCACCGACCTCGACCTGACCCTCCGGGGAGTGACGAGCGCGCCAGGCCGGCCTGCTTCGCTCGAGGTCCAGGGAGTTGTCGGCGGGGATGCGGAACTGGACCTGCGCGGCGCAGTATCACCGCTCCACGGACCTCTGCTCATCGACGTGGCCGGTGAACTGCGCGACTTCGCGGTCCCGCGCACGAATCCCTACGCTCGGAAACATCTCGGCTGGATCGCACGCACCGGCTCCCTCACGACCGACGTGAAGTACCGGATCGTCGGGGACAGGATCGACGCAACAAACGAGATCGTCGTCGAGCGGCTCAACGTCGATCGCTTGACTGCCGGCGGTGGCGTGGTCAAGGACCGACTGGGGCTGCCACTCGGGCTGGTCGTCTCCTTGCTCAAGGATGTCCGAGGGGATATTCGCCTCTCGGTGCCGGTCAGTGGCCAGTTGGGGGCTCCGGATTTCAGCTTTGGCCGGGCGTTCACCACCGTGCTGGGCAACCTGTTGGCACGGGCGGTCACCGCGCCCTTCCGGACCATCGGCAAGATCCTCCGTGCCGGTGACGAGATCAAGGAGGTTTCGATCGACCCGCTGCTCTTCGATCCGGGCAGCGTCGCAATCTCGGCCGATGGTGAGCGCCACGTACAACGGGTGGCGGACTTTCTGCGCGCCTCTCCGTACGTAGGGCTCGAGCTACGCTCGGTGGTGAGCCAAGCAGATCTCGAGCGTCTCGAAAGCCAGGCGGTCACGGAGCGCATCGACAAGTTTCGGCGGGAACAGGGAATGCCGGACTTTCCAAGGGCGGCCCGTCGACTGTTCCGGGCCAGCTATCCGGACCAACAACCCCCCGACGACCTCGACGCCTTGCTCGCCGTGATGGGCGCACGAGAGCCCGCGCCAGCCGGGTTGCTCGAACAGCTGCGCCGCCGCCGGATCACGGTCGTGCGAGAGCGTCTCGCGGAGGCGGCCGGGGTAGAGCGCGAGCGCCTGCGCCCGGCCTCGCCGCCGGAGACGTCACACCCTGGCCAACACGGACAGGTAGAGTTCGAGCTGCGCACGCTGGAGAACTAGCCGGCCCTTTGTGGGTGCGCGGGATGGACGGCACCTTGGCCACAGCCCTACGTTGCTCGGTACACCCGAGCATCCCGGAATGGAACCCCTGTGTCCGCGGGACCAGCACCCGAGGCCAAAGGCCTCCTGACAAATCAGGATGGTGACCCCGGCGGGAGTCAGCTCGCCGCCCCACGGGCGCCGCTCGACCAGGTTCACCCCGGCCTCTCGCTCCACGTCGGCGATGTGCTTGGACACCGCGGGTTGGCTGATGCGGAGCTCCCGCAGCCGCCGCCGAGAACGACCGACGCCGCGCGGAAGCCGCGAATGCGCGTAGACGCGCCCACAACTCCATAGCCATGTCGGTGACCCTCACCCTCCTCGTCGCGCCGCCTGCCGTCAGGGCACAATCCCCAAAGCAGCTAGAGCGAGACGCGGCCCAGCAGGTGTCCCAACCGCGCGAGATCGGCGTTCTGTTCCCCGGGACGTCGATGCTCCTGGAGTTGCCCGGGTTTCGTGGACGGGGCACGGCTTTCGCTGCCCGGCGTCGCGATCGGCCTGGGCCAACCAGTTGCGGATGGTCTGGGCGCACGGCTCACACTGCTCGGCCTGCGACTCCGGGGTGCGGCCCTTCCGTACCAGTTCGATGATCCGCTGCCGGAACTCCGGCGGATACGGCGGTCGGCTCTTTGGCATCGTGGACTGCTCCCCCTTGGGGGGAACTATGTCCTCGAAGCGGGTCAACTCCACTCGCTCCTCGGTGCACGGAAAGCGGATCGTTGCCCCGTCGCCTTCGCGGCGACAGCCACGAACTCGTCATTCCTCGGACGGCCGCCAGCAAAGCAATCTAGCTCGTGAACCTCGCGGCGGTCGTCACACGGTGACCGCCATAGCGCGGGGATGACATCCTTGCCGTCTTGCAACGCTGCACGGCTTCCTGGGTGAAGTCTGGGTAAACGAAAGGGGTTAGCGGCTTCAACGTCCGCTAACCCCTCGTCGTTCATGGTTGCGGGGGCTGGATTTGACCCCGCGACCTTTGGGTTATGCGCCCAACGCGCTCCCGGGCTGCTCCACCCCGCGGTAACTGACGTAATGTAACCGACGCTGGGGACGGAGTCAACCGCGATCAGGGCGAGAACCGCGGAGGACGCGTCACCCGTGCGAAGATGCCCGGCAGCATGCGCACCCTGATCGTGGGCG
>CAYYRT010000081.1:0-46493 GCA_964474055.1 uncultured Acidimicrobiaceae bacterium
GGAACAGAGTGACGACGCTGATGATCACGACGGGTCTTTGGGCAGACCCAGGACACGTTCGGCGATGATGTTGCGCTGAATCTGGTCGGTGCCCCCGCCGATGCGAAGCCCGGGAGCGCCCAGAAAGGCATCCTGCCACTCGCCATCGAAAGGTGCGTCCGCCCCGGCCAGCAACCCCGACGCTCCCAGATTGGCGACGGCCTGGGAGTAGAGATCCGTGAGGATGCTGGTGCCGAGGAGTTTGCCAAGCGAACCCTCAGGTCCGGGGATCACGCCTCTTGACAGTGAGGTGAGCTGGCGAAGCGCCGTAAACCCGAGGACCCTTCCCCTGATCCAGTTGCGGGTCCATTGGTCGATACTCCTGCGATCGCTGGCCACCAGGCCCCGGGCTGCGTTGAGCATGGATCCGCGTCCCACCAGGACGCCCATCCGCTCGAACATGAAGGTTGTGATGACCATCCGCCAACCGTCACCGACCGCGCCGATCCGCCGCCGGTCGGGTACTCGCACGTTCTCTAGAAACACCTCGTTGAAGTTGGCTGCACCGGTCATCTGCCGGAGCGGCCGCGCTTGCACCCCGGGGGACGACATATCGACCACAAATGCAGACAGACCCCGGTGTTTGGGTTGGTCGGGATCGGTGCGGGCGATGCACAGGCCCCAATCGGAAAGATGGGCAAAGGTCGTCCAGACCTTTTGGCCGTCGAGTACCCATTCGTCACCGTCCCTGACCGCTCTGGTGCCGAGGCCGGCAAGATCCGAACCCGCATCCGGCTCGGAAAATAGCTGGCACCACACTTCCTCCCCGGAGAGCAGCGGCCGGATCAGACTGTCACGCTGTTCCTGGTCGCCAAGGAACAACACCGCCGGTCCGCACCAGCCCAGGCCGACGATCAGGGCGTCGCGGGGCACATCGAAGTCCGACTCCTCCTGGTCGAAGATGACCTGTTCAACCGGGCTCCCGCCCCTGCCGCCGTACTCCCTGGGCCAGGCGATGCCGGCCCAACCGGCATCGAATTTGAGCTTTTGCCAGGCCCGGGCCTCGGCGAGCTTGCGCTCTTCCTCTTCGGTCGTCCATTCGGCGACGATGGCGGACGGGGCTATCGGCGCGACGGTATGGAGTTTGGCATTGTCGAGCAGCCACGATCGAGCTTCGGCCCGGAAAAGCGCCTCCTCAGTTGAGTCGTAGGGCTGCACCGGGCCATTCTGCCCTTCCTCGGGTGATCAGGTGACATGCTGGACCTTTTGCACCTGAATGTCGCCAGACACGGTTTTGACTCGGAGCCTCACGACTTCCTTCTGGTCCCCACTGGCGGGCCGTCGGGCGGGTAGGCGAATGTCTCCCGACAGGCTGTCGATGGACGCCTCCACCTGCCGGCCCTCCGGCAGGCCCAGATCGACGTCACCCGACATGGAGATGATTTCGATGGAGTTGCCCAGGCAGCATCCGACGCTGATGTCGCCAGAGGAGCTCTTGACCTCCAGCCGACCGTCGGCTCGCTCGACATATACATCCCCAGAGGCAGAGGCGATTTCGGCATCGCCCCCCAACACTTCAGCCCTCACGTCTCCGGAGGCGGTGCTGATCTGGCAGCGGGCCTCGCAATGCTCGAGGTTGACATCTCCGGAGGCCGAGCGGAGCTCACCCGAGGCGATGTCCTCGAAGGAAAGATCGCCGGAGGCGGTGCGCGCATTGACGCGGCCGAGGGCAACGCGGACATTTACGTGCAGAGAGGCAGCCGCGATGTCGGCTGCGGTTCGGGCGGGGACGGCCACCCGCAGGGATACCGCCCGATCGACGAATCGGTTTCGTTCCTCGCGAATAGCGACGGTGTCACCGATCTGTTCTACGACAATGTTCTCAGCGCCGCGGCCACTCACGTCCACCGTTATGGAGTCATCTGCTGATTTGACCATGTCGAGTCGCCCCGAACTCACCCGGATCTCGATGGCGGGGGAAGACCCCGGCTTAAAGCTGAAGTGGCTCATATTTCGAAGGTCTCGGTGACGTGACGTCGCATCGGTCGCGAGTTTGAAACCCGTCCGGCCAGCGCCTTGACGACCCAGGAGTTGACCGAGTCGCCCGATTCAGTGGCGGCCCGCTCGATGATCTCTTTGACCGAGGGAGGCAGCCGCAAGGTGATCCGGGCGTCGAACTCCTCCTCAACGGCGGCGGACACCGGCGCGTCTTCAGGTGCGATCCGGATGGTGGGTTCCCCATCGACAATGGTGAGATCGACCCGGTGACCGCTGACCTGGGCCCGCACCTCTTCGGCTGCCTGTCCGGCCAGGTCAAAAGCTGCCTCTTTGATGGCGGGCCGCAACGCAACCAGGATGGCCCGGCCGGCTGCCTCCAGGTTGGGGTCAGAACCGGCCAGGGCCAGTTGTGCTTCGAGGGCTGATTCGAGGCTGTGGAGGATTGCCGAGGTCTGCATCAGTGCTTGCCCGTGAAGACCCGGCGCTCCCAGACATGGGTCTGTGGGAACCGCTGGCCGCGAATTGCTTCGATTGTGATGAGGCTGCCGCCCAACATTTCTCTCTCCTTGTTGCTGACAGCAGCATAATGTCATAACGCTGTCACTTTGTCAAGAGGGCAATGTCATTTTGAACCCATTCCTTGTAACGCCCAGCGACCACGGGCCTTTTGGCCAAGGTAACCTTGTCCACAACCCCATGGACTTTCGCAAGCTGGTGACCCTCCTGAGCCTCGCGATGGTCGCCTGTGACCCGGGCCCATCGACCGGCTCGACACCCGATCCGACCACCACGACCACCACTCTCGCCTCGACGACCACCGGGGTTTCGGGAACCAACTGCCCCGGTGGCGAACCTATGACTGAGACGGGGCGGGTTCTCGACGTTGCCCAACCAAGCACGGATGCCGAATCGATCGGAACCATCACCTGGGACGCCCAACCCGGGTGCGAAACCTTCACGATCGAACTCGTGACCGACCAGGGCGCCCCTGCCACCACTCCCCCTTCCGTGACGATCGAACTGATTCGGGAGCTTTCGATTCTGCGGGTCCACCTCGCCCTTGACGCCACCGCCGTGACCGATCAGTTGGTGGAAACCGGGCTGGTGGGCCGATACTTCGTCGTCAGAAAGGAGGATCGGAGCCTCTTCGTCGACTTCCACCTGACCGCTCCGGCCAGGGTCCGTGCCTCCCTGGTCAATGGACCTGCCAGCGTGGTGATCGAACTGGAACCAGGGGGCAGCTCGTTCGAGGGTGCCCCGGCGATAGGCGACCTGGTGGTACTGACCTCGCCACAGCCTGGACCGAGTCCCGTGCCGGTCGTGATCGAGGGTTACGGGAGGCCGTTCGAGGCCACGGTCGTGTACCGCTTTCGACGGGAAGATGTCGTCATCCTTCAAGGCACGACCAACGCCACCGACTACAGCGAAACCTGGGGCTCATTCGCCGCCACGGCCGACCCGGGTACCAACGGGGCGTTGCAGTTGTTTGTGGGCCAACTCTCGGCCGAGGATGGGTCCGAGCGAGGGGTCGTAATAGACCTCGAACTCCCTTAAGGCCCTTCAATCTCCAGGAGGCCGGGAAGATCGGCCACCACCAGATAGCCCTCGGCTACCGATACCTCCGGCACGAGGGCAGCCACCAGGGGGACCATGAACACACCGGTTGACGTGGCGATCATCAGGCGGGCTTGGGCCGAAGTGTCGTCGACTTCCTCCACCCGCCCCAACGTCAATCCGGAGACACTGCGAACACTCAGACCGGTTAATTCATCCGGCCAGAACTCGTCGTGATCGAGACGCCGCCGGTCTGACGCGACGACAAACAGGTCCGCACCCCTCAGGACCTCGGCGGCAGTGCGGTCATTGAAGCCAACGAAGGCGAGGGCTCGGCCACCGGGGATCGACAGGGTCCGGCGAACAACCACCGAGCGGCCCGGGCCGAGCAGCAGTTCGGCACCCTCCAGAAAACGGCCATCGTTGTCCGATTCGGGAATGAGGACAAGAAAACCCGCCAACCCATGGGGCCGACCGAGCCGACCCACCAGGACCAGGTCGTCGGACACCGGGTCAGTCGACGAATTCGACTCCGGCGGTGATGCCCTCTTCGTCGGCAGCGGCTTGTGCCACCGTGCGAATGGCCCGGGCTGTACGGCCCCGGCGGCCGATAACCCTGCCCAGGTCACCGGGACCGGTGCGAACTTCGGCGAGGACCTCGTCAGGGCCCTGTTCGATGATGGTCACCGACACCTTGGACGGATCGTCGACAATCTGGCCGACGATGTAGTCGAGCACCCTCTTGAGAATGTCGCCTTTGGCCATTTCACTCCTCGCCATCGGCCGCCGCGGCCGGCTTGGCCTTGACGGTGTGGATTTGGCCGGTGGCAACCTTGAGCTTGGCCATTGCCCCGGAGATCTCGAGGAGTTTGCGGACGGTGTCGGTCGGCTGGGCACCGCGGCGAATCCACTCCACCGCCTTGTCGTTGTCGATTTCGATCAACGAGGGATCCTGGCGGGGGTCATAGCGACCCACCCGGTCCAGATAGCGACCGTCG
Organism: uncultured Acidimicrobiaceae bacterium; assembly: GCA_964474055.1. Lineage (GTDB taxonomy): Bacteria > Actinomycetota > Acidimicrobiia > Spongiisociales > ZC4RG35 > JAICND01. Next base: position 4,530 of record CAYYRT010000081.1, read on the forward strand.
CGGGGCGAGCGGCCGTCCATGACCACCACCCGGTAGGTGGGCTGTTTGGTCTTGCCCATCCTGATCAGGCGTATCTTGACCGCCATTAACTCACCACCGGTTTGTCGATTTCTTGCTTCATCTTTGTGACTTCTTCTTTTTTCTGGCGGCGGGACGACCCGGGGCCCGCCCCGTGGCCAACCCCTTGAGACCGGGCAGTCCCCGGCCTCCCGCCATCAACTTCATCATCTTCTGTGCATCGGCGAACTGGCGCAATAGCTGGTTGACCTCTTGCGGGCTCGTGCCCGAACCGGCCGCGATCCTGCGTTTGCGGCTGTTGCCGATCACCTTGGGGCTCCGGCGCTCCTCGGGCGTCATCGAGTAGATGATCGCCTCCACTCTCCCCAGGTCTCGATCTTCGACATTCACCTGACGGAGCAGCGAACCGGCGCCTGGGAGCATAGCAATAACGTCCCGAAGTGGCCCCATCCGCTTGATGGACTGGAACTGCTCGAGAAAGTCCTCCAGGGTGAACTGGCCCTTCTGCATCTTGGCGGCGGCCTTCTCGGCGGAGGCCTGGTCGAAGGTTTCCTCCGCCTTTTCGATCAAACTGAGGACGTCACCCATCCCGAGGATGCGCGAGGCCATGCGCTCGGGGTGGAAAGGTTCGAGACCCGTCAGCGCCTCGCCGACGCCCACCAGTTTGATAGGGACGCCGGTCACCGCCCGCACGGATATGGCCGCCCCTCCCCTGGCGTCGCCATCGAGTTTGGTAAGGATCACACCGGTCAGATTGAGTCGCTCCTTGAACCCCTCAGCAACGCTGACCGCTTCCTGGCCGGTCATCGCGTCGACCACCAGCAATGTTTCGTGGGGCGAAGCCTCCCGGGAGATCTCCCCGAGTTCGTCCATCAACTCGCGATCGATCTGGAGACGTCCTGCGGTGTCGATGATCACGACGTCGCGATTGAGGCGGGGAGCTTCCTTGACCGCGGCCCGTACCAGCTTGGGAGGCTTCGACGTTCGCTCTGTGAAAACGGGAACCCCGATCCGTTCACCGAGGGTCTGCAGTTGTTCGACGGCGGCCGGACGTTGCAGGTCGGCAGCGACCAGCAACGGGCGACGGCCCGCCTCCTGGAGATGGAGGGCGAGTTTGGCTGCGGTCGTGGTTTTGCCCGACCCCTGCAAACCGGCTAGCAGGATCACCATAGGGGCACCGGTTTGGCGGAGCGGGACGTTGGCGTCTCCCAGCGTCTTCACCAGCTCTTCGTGGACGATCTTGATCATTTGTTGACCAGGAGTGAGGCTCCGATGGACCTCGTCGCCAATGGCTCGTTCTCTGACCCGATCAAGGAACTCCCGTACTACACCAACATTGACATCAGCCTCGAGCAGAGCCTGGCGGACTTCACCCAAAGACTTTTCGACATCGGCCGCGGACAAGCGTCCCTTGCTTCGGAGGCGGGCAAAGACGTCCTCGAAACGGTGGGAAATGGTGTCGAACATGGGCATATCACCCTACCCCGGGTTGGTCACACGCCCATTCAGTACCCTTTTGTCATGGACGCCGTCGACGAAGCCCTCCGCGCCGACATCCGCCGGCTGGGAGCTCAGTTGGGAGATGCGCTCACCCGCCAACACGGACCGGATCTGTTGGATCTGGTTGAGAGAGTCAGGGTTCACACCAAAGCTGTGCGGATGGCTGGTGACACCGAAGCCGACGACCGGCTGGCCTCGATGCTCGAGCAGCTCGATCTCGAGACGACCATCGAGCTGGTGCGGGCCTTCTCGGCCTATTTCTACCTCGCCAATGTGGCCGAGCAGACCCATCGGGTTGGAGAGCTCGCCGCTACCGACGACCAGCTCAGCCTCAACGCCACCGTTGAAAGAATCATTGCCGCTCGAGTGGACCAGGAAACCATCACCCGCGTTTTGTCACGGCTCGAACTGCGACCCGTCTTCACCGCCCATCCCACCGAAGCGGCCCGCCGTACGATCCTCACCAAGCTTCGCACCCTGGCCGACCTCCTCCAGGAGCGTCTCGAACCAACGACGACCGATCGCGAGCGACAACGGATCGATCGACGGATCGCGGAGCTGATCGACCAGATCTGGCAGACCGACGAGCTGCGAGCCGAGCGGCCCCAGCCTCTGGACGAGGCCAAGTCGGCGATCTTCTACCTCGACCAGCTCTTTACCCACGTGCTCCCTGATCTCGCCGAAGAGGTGGAGACCGCCCTAAGTCGCCTGGGGCACACCGGGGCGCCAGCCATCCGATTCGGGACCTGGGTCGGCGGCGATCGCGACGGCAACCCTGCGGTGACCCCCGAGGTCACTCTGGAGATTCTCGAGCTGCAACACGATCATGGTCTCCGCAATCTCGTCTCCGCGGTGGAACAGGCTGCCGAGGAGCTGTCGGTCTCTTCGCGCATCCGGCCCATCACTGCCGACCTGGCCAGTTCGCTAGACGAGGACCGCGAACTCCTGCCGCAGGTATGGCATCGGTTTCGGGGGATCAACGCCAACGAGCCCTATCGGCTCAAGTGCGCATACATCCACCAACGCCTGCACAACACCCGTGAGCGAATACTCGGTGGAGCCCGTCATCAGCCCGGTTGGGACTACGCCTCCGCCGAGGAGCTGGAAGCCGATCTCAACCTGATGGCGGAGTCTCTCGAAAAGAACGCCGGCGAACTCCTGGCGTCTGGCAATCTCGCCCGCCTGACCAGGCGGGTGCGGACATTTGGATTTCACCTGGCGACGATGGACATCCGCCAACACGCAGAGCCGCTGCATCAGGCCGTCGGCGACCTATATGAACGCATCGGCGTCGATTACGGGACGCTTTCAAGAGAGGCGAGGGCCAGGCTCTTGGCCGGGGAGCTGGTTGGCAGACGTCCGTTGAGTTCGGCGACAACGACCCTCGAGGGTGAGTCCGCTACCACCGTCCAGGGATTCCAGGCCGTTCGCACAGCTCTCGACCGCTTCGGACCCGTCATCGAGTCCTACATCATCAGCATGACTCAGGGGATCGACGATGTCCTCGCCGCCGCCGTTCTCGCCAGAGAAGCGGGTCTGGTTGATCTTCAGCAGGGCATTGCCCGGATCGGCTTCGTCCCACTGTTCGAGACCATCGAGGAGCTGCGCAGGTCGGGAGACCTTCTCAACGCCTTGCTGTCCATCGAGCCATATCGGAAGTTGGTGGATCTGCGGGGTGACATCCAGGAGGTCATGCTCGGCTATTCGGATTCCAATAAGGAGGGGGGCATCACCACCTCCCAATGGGAGATCTACAAGGCCCAACGCCTGCTTCGAAGCGCGGCCGCCGCCCATGGCGTCACCCTCCGGCTCTTCCACGGACGAGGCGGCACCATCGGCCGGGGAGGCGGACCCTCCCATGCCGCCATCCTGGCCCAGCCCTTCGGGACGATCGATGGACCGCTCAAAGTCACCGAGCAGGGCGAGGTCATCTCCGACAAGTACGGTCTCCCCCGGCTGGCGGCGCGCAACCTCGAACTCGGCATTTCTTCGGTGCTGGAGGCCTCGCTGCTCCACCGGGTTTCCAGACAGCCCCCGGAAGTACTTGCTCGCTGGACTGCGGCCTGGGAGGCGTTCTCGCAGGCGGCTTTCACGTCATATCGAAGCCTGGTTGATCATCCGGACCTGGTGGAGTACTTCCTCTCCTCCACCCCTGTGGAGGAACTTGGGGCGATGAACATTGGATCGCGTCCCTCGCGACGACCAGGGGGCGGGGGCGGGTTGGCCGACCTCAGAGCGATCCCGTGGGTGTTCGGTTGGACCCAGTCCCGTCAGATCATTCCGGGGTGGTTCGGGGTGGGGTCAGGTCTCGAGGCTGTTCGTCTCCAGGGGCTTGGACCCGATGTGGATGACATGGTCAAGAGGTTCTCGTTCATGCAGACCTTCATCGCCAACGTGGAAATGACCCTGGCCAAAACCGACCTCTCGATCGCCTGGCGCTATGTCGAGCGCCTCGTCAAACCCGAGCATCGCCACCTATTCGACGTTATCTCCGCCGAGCACGACCGAACCATGACACAGATCCGCAGCCTCACGGGGCAAGGGCTCCTGGCGGAGCATGCGGTTCTTGCCCGCACGCTGGAGGTGCGCAACATCTACCTCGACCCTCTCAACTATCTCCAGGTGAGCCTGCTCGCCAGGAGCCGGAAGTTAGACCAAGAGGACCCGGCCCTCCAGCGCGCCTTGCTGCTCACCGTCAACGGCATTTCTGCCGGGATGCGCAACACCGGTTAGCCAGATTCCTCCCCTTTTGGCGCGTAGTCCTGTTCCTCTAGCGTCGATCCGCCGCGCCAAAAGAAGGGATTCAGATCCGGGAGACCTCGACCAGTGTGTCGAAGTAGGCGACGCCGCCTCCCCAATCGGTGAGGGTGTCGTTGGTAAGGACGTTGACGTTGGCGTCCTCGCCCCACCAGCCCCAAGGAACCGCCACGACCCCCGGCCTCAGCCTTGCCGACAACCGCGCCGGCAGTTGCAACGTGGCTCGATCGTTGGTGATCGAAACCAGATCGCCATCATCGATGCCGCGGGCGGCGGCGTCGGCCGGGTCGATCTCGACAAACGGGCCCTTCTCGAGATGACCGTGATGCTTCGAGTACGAACTGTTGAGAAAGCGGGTGTGGTTCTTGGGGGTGAGCAGGACCAGGGGGTATCTGGCGAAAAGGTCGGGATCGCCTCCCGGTCCCTCGCGGGCGGGCACATAGCCAGGCAATGGATCCTGTCCGATAGCCGCCAGCCCGTCTGCGCGGAGTTCGGCTCGGCCGGAGGCAGTGGCGTACCCACCGTTGGCGTACGGTCGCAGATCCTCGGGCAGATCGAGCCGCACCCATCCCTGCTTCTGCAACAACTCGACATCGACATCGACCAGGGCCGCCCGAATAAGGCTCTCGTCGTCCATGGCAAACTCGGGATCGTTCATCCCCATGGCCTTCGCCAACCTCCGCCACAACTCGGTGTTGGGGATCGCCTCTCCGACCGGGGGAATGGCGGGCTGGTTCCACCCGAGATACAGATGCCCCCAGGAGGGGATCACGTCGAGATGCTCGAGTTCGGTTGTCGCCGGCAACAAGACATCGGCGAACATCGCTGTATCGGTCATGAATTGCTCGCTAACGACGGTGAAGAGATCCTCGCGGGTCAATCCCTTGCGGATTTCGGCGGCGTTGGGCACCGACACGACCGGGTTTCCGTTCCAAACGAACAAGGCGTGAATGCCCGTCGTCGGGTCGGTCAGTGCTCGGCCCAGATGGTTCATGCTGAGCTTGCGCGTGTCGGACGCAACATCGAAGACAGAGTCGTTGGCTTGATCCTCCGACCAGACACCGACCGATCGTGAGAGTCCGCCTCCTCTCTCCTTCCAGGCCCCGGTCAGGACCGGGAGGCAGGCGAGAGTCCGATAGAACATGGCGCCGCGCTCGCGGTGCTCCGCCCCGATGAGGGTGCGAATGAAGGTCGGTCGGCGGGTTCCATAGGCACTAGCGAATCGTTCGATTTCGGCGGCATCGATCCCACAGACCGATGCGGCTCTTTCCGGGGGCCACTCCCCCACCCTCGCAGCGAGGTCGTCATAACCGTGCGCGTACCGATCGACGTAGTCCCGATCTACGAGACCGTCCCGGATGAGCACATTCATCACTGCCAGCATGAAGGCGATGTCGGTGCCGGGCAGCGGCTGGATGAACCAGTCGGCCGAATCGGCCGTCATGGTGCGAATCGGATCGATCACCACCACCTCGGCCCCTGCTGCCCTGGCTTCCACGATGAAGGGCCACAAGTGGCGGTTGGTCAAACGGGTATTGGTCCCCCAGAGGACGATGAACTTGGAAAACCGAACGTCCATGGGATCGGCGCTCTTACCCGAGCCATAGGTGGCGGCCAGACCTGCCTTGGCCGTAGCCCCGCACAAAGAACCGGTGAGGCGGGAGGCACCGAGTCGGGCGAAGAAGCGACGATCGAGCGACGACATCTGGATTAGACCCTGGGTGCCGGCGTCCCACCACGGAAAGATCGATTCGCCGCCATGAATCTCGATCACGTTTCGGAGCCGATCGGCGATCGTGGTCAGGGCCTCGTCCCAGGTGACCTGACGGAACTCACCAGCACCCTTGGGTCCGACCCTGATCATCGGGTGAAGGAGGCGATCGGGGTGATAGACCCGGTCGAGGAACTTGTTGACCTTGGGACATAGCTCACCCCGCGAGTACGGGTGATCGGGGTTTCCTCGCAGTTTCACCGCGGTGTTGCCCTCGACCGTGACCACCCATCCGCAGGTGTCGGGGCAATCGTGATGACAGGTGCCGAGAACCGTGCGGGTCGCCATGGCCACAGGGTACCGGCTTGAGCGCGGTCGCTACGCTCGCCCGATGCCCGTCACCCAAGTCGACCATCCCCTGGCGCAGCACTACCTGACGACACTGCGCGACCGCCAAACTGCCACCCCGCTGTTCCGGGAGACGGCCCGCCGGTTGGCGTACCTCCTCGTGGCGGAGGCGACTTCGGACATGCCTCGCATCAACAAGGTGATCGAAACACCCCTCGAGGCCACCACCGCCACCGTGCTCGGCAAGCCGATCGTGGTGGTCGCAGTTTTTCGGGCCGGTCTGGGCCTCATCGATGCCGCCACCGACCTGATACCCAATGCCCGGATCGGTTATGCCGGGGTCCAGCGCAACGAAGAGACCGCTGAGCCGATGGAGTACTACACCAAGTTCCCAACCATGACCGATGCCCGGGTGCTGATTCTCGAGCCGATGCTGGCCACCGGCGGCTCGTTGGCGTGGGCTTGTGATCAGGTGAAGCGGAACGGGGCGTCGGACATCACGGCGGTATGTGTTGTGTCGGCGCCGGAAGGACTCGCCCTCATGGAAGACCGCCACCCCGACGTTCGGATCGTGACGGCAGCAATAGACCGCGAGCTCAACGAGAACTTCTACATCCGCCCGGGTCTCGGTGACATGGGCGACCGGTTGTTCGGGACGGTATGACCGAGTTCGAAGCCGCGGTGCTGGAGGTGTTGCGCTCCTTGCGCCGCGGCGAGATCGTCACATATGGCGAGGTGGCAGAACTGGCCGGCTATCCGGGACGGGCTCGCGGGGTGGGCCGCATACTCGCTCAGACCGAGGAGGACGTGCCGTGGTGGAGAGTGGTCGGTCACGGTGGCCGCCTCCTCTCACCGAACCCCCGCGAACAGGCTGAACTGCTCCGCAGGGAAGGGTCTCATCCCCGATGAAGCGGGGAATCATCCTGGTCATGGACTCGTGCGGCGCCGGGGAAGCACCCGACGCTGCCGACTATGGCGACGAAGGGTCCGACACTCTCGGTCACACCGCGGCAGTGGTCGGCGGGCTGAATCTTCCCAACCTCGGGGCGGCCGGTCTGGGCAATCTGCATGGTTCGATCCAGGGGGTGCCGGCGGTGGCCGAACCAACGATGGCCTATGGAAAGCTGACAGAGGCGTCGGCCGGCAAAGACTCGACCACCGGCCACTGGGAGATTGCTGGCGTCATCACCGTCGAACCGCAGGCGACCTTTACCGACACCGGTTTCCCGTCAGAACTCGTGAAGGCGGTCGAAGAGGAATCCGGCCATCGTTTCATCGGCAACTACGCGGCGTCGGGGACGGTCATCCTCGACCAGCTCGGATCCGAGCACATCGCCACGGGCCGACCCATCCTCTACACCTCCGCCGACTCGGTGTTTCAGATCGCCGCCCACAAGAGCGTCATCCCCCTAGAGGAGCTCTACCGGATCAGCCGGATCGCCCGCAAACACGCCGATCGGTATCACATAGGTCGGGTGATCGCGCGGCCCTTCGAAGGAGAATCGGGCAATTTCAAACGGACCTACGAGCGACACGACTTCGCCATGCCGCCACACTCACCGACACTCCTGGACCACGCCAAGGAGGCAGGGTTGGCAGTGCACGGGATCGGCAAGATCGAAGATCTATTCGCCGGCTGCGGGCTCACCGATGCCGTCCACACCGAAGGCGACGAGGACGGCCTCCGTCGCACGATCGAGGCGATGCAGACGAGAACGGAGCCGGGGATCATCTTCACCAATCTGGTCGATCTCGACATGACCTATGGCCACCGCGAGAACCCGTCCGGTTACGCCCAGGGTCTGGCGCTGATCGACTCCTACCTGCCGGCTCTGGTCGCTGAGTTGGTGTACGAGGACCTGCTCTTCATCACTGCCGATCACGGCAACGACCCCACCGACGGCTCCACCGACCACACGCGGGAATTTGTTCCACTGCTGGTGGCTGGCATGAGGGGAGCCGGCGTCGACCTGGGCATCAGGGCTCAATACTGCGATATTGCCGCCACGATTGCCGAAGGTCTCGGGTTGGCGATGCCCGAGCGGGCCAGGTCCTTTTTGAACGAGGTCTCATGAACGCAGTCGAGATCATCCAGAAGAAGCGGGACGGGACCGCCCTGTCCGACGAGGAGATCGCCTGGCTCATCGACTCGTACACCACCGGCGCAATGCCCGACTATCAGATGGCAGCGATGGCCATGGCCGTCTTCCTCAACGGGCTCACCGCCCCGGAGCTGGCCGCCTGGACCGGAGCGATGTTGCGTTCCGGTGAGGTCCTCGACCTCTCCGATCTGGCCATCCCCAAGGTTGACAAACACTCGACCGGAGGCGTCGGCGACAAGGTGTCGATACCTCTTACGCCAATGGTCGCTGCTCTGGGCGTTGCCATCCCGATGATCTCCGGGCGCGGACTTGGACACACCGGAGGCACACTCGACAAGCTCGAGTCGATCCCGGGCTTCACGACCGCGCTCGACCCGGCCCGCTTTCGATCCGTGCTGGCCACCTGCGGGATGGTGCTGGCCGGTCAGTCAGAGACCTTGGTCCCCGCCGACCGCAAGCTTTACGCGTTGCGTGACGCCACCGGCACTGTGGATTCGATCCCCCTGATCTCCAGCTCGATCATGTCGAAGAAACTGGCCGAGGATCTCGATGGACTGGTCCTCGACGTCAAGGTGGGTCGGGGCGCCTTCATGAAGGACCTTGACCGGGCCCGCCAGTTGGCCAAGACGATGGTCGGGATCGGCGCCGCCTATGGGGTGAAGACGATTGCGTTGCTGACCGCGATGGACTCCCCTCTCGGCAACGAGATCGGCAACGCCAACGAGGTTGCAGAATCGATCGAGGTTCTGGCCGGGGGGGGTCCGGCCGATCTGGTCGAAGTCACCATGGCCCTGGGAGTCGAGATGCTCGCACTTGCGGAAATCGAGCAGGACGCCGGGTCGGCCAGAGCGATGCTCGAGAAGACCCGAACAAGCGGCCAGGCCCTCGAGGTTCTATCCCGCGTGGTCCGCGCGCAGGGAGGCGATCCCCGCGTGGTTGAGCAGCCGAACCTGTTGCCGTCGGCCCCGCACCGAACCGAGGTCGTCGCCGAACGATCAGGGTTTGTGACGGGCATCGACGCCCTCCTGATCGGTTTGGCGGCCATGCGGCTTGGGGCCGGCCGCGAACGCCAAGAGGACACCATCGACCCGGGCGTGGGAATCACGCTGCTTGCCAAGCCAGCGGCCAAAGTCGACCAGGGCAGTCCGTTGTTGCGATTGACGTATCGGCACCCGGCCCGGCTTGAGGAGGCCCTCCAGGTACTTGACGGCGCAATCACCATTGCCGACGATCCACCGGGCCCCGCTCCGCTGGTCATCGAACGCATCCAATAGGACTCAGACCGCGATCAGGATCACCGCCAACATCGCCAAACCGAGTCCCCACCACTGGCGACGGTGAATCGGTTCATGGAGGATCGCCACGGCCAGCAGAACGGTGATGGCCGGATACAGCGAGGCGAGCACCGACACCACCGTCAACAACCCCGACCGGAACGCCAGGAGAAGGAACACGTTGGCGAGGATGTCGCCGGCTCCCAACGCCAGGAGGCCAAGCCGGTTGTCGCGGCGGGGACTTGGCAAGCCACGGAAGCCAGCCACCACTGCCACCACGGCGACCTGCGCCAGCCTCGCCCCGACCAACGGCCAGAATCCCGACCCGGCGCCGGTCTGGGCCAGGGCAACGAAGAAGAGCCCGAACCCGGTGCCAGCGATCACGCCGTAGCGAGCACCACCATGCACACCTCCAGGGGAACGCGAAGCCGCCGCCACCAACCACATGGCCGGTAGGGCCAGGGTGATCCCGATCCACTCGACCAAGCCGGGCCGCTCACCGATGGCCAGGCCGATCGTCATAGGCACCACGGCTCCTACAAGCGCGGTCACCGGTGACACGACCGCCATCCGACCTTCGGCCAGTCCCTTGTAGAGATAGAACAAACCCATCGTCCCGGCCAACCCGCCCAGCCCGCCCCACCACAAATCGCTCGCCTCCACCAGCTCGGCCGGAAATATCAGCGCGGCAGCGGTAGCCAGGGCCAGGCCGGCGGATTGCGACCACAACACGACGGTGAGAATCGGAACCTTGCGCCCGATCAGCCCACCGAGAAAGTCGGCTGCGCCATAGGTGAGAGAGGCCAGCAAGGCGAGCACCACGGACATGAGGCCGGCAGCGTAGGGGCGACGGTTACGATCGCTGAGATGCGTGTAGTCGTCTGCGCCAAACAGATCCCCGATCCCGCCACAGAGTACAAGCTCGAACCCGACAGCCACTGGCTGGTCCGTCCTGGCGAGCAAGTCCTCGACGACACCGATCGCTACGGCGTGGAGATGGGCCTGCAACTGGCCCAGCCCTCCGGCGGAACGGTCACCCTCGTCACAATGGGTCCGACCGGAACGATGCAGGGCATTCGCCAGGCGCTCGCCATGGGTGCCGACAAGGCGATCGTTGTCGACGACCCGGGTCTGCGCGGGTCCGACGCTCTCCTGACTGCCCAAGTCTTGGCAGCCGCCATCTCGAAGGAGGGCTTTGACCTGGTTATTGCCGGAACCGAGTCGACCGACGGCTACTCGGGAGTGGTGCCGCAAATGGTGGCCGAACTTCTCGGCGTCGCCGCCCTGACCTACGCCACCAAAGTCGAAATCGCTGACACCAGCATCACGATCCACCGCCAGACCAACAACGGGTACGAGGTTGTTCGAGCCTCACTCCCCGCGGTCGTCAGCGTCACAGCAGGGGTGGTCGAACCCCGATATCCGACTTTCAAGGGAATCATGGACGCCAAGAAGAAACCGGTTGAGACTCACACGCTCGCCGACCTCGGAGTACCGGCCGACATCGGCCAGAAGGTGACAGCCGTCTCGGCAGCGCCGGGTCGCAAGGGCGGCGCCAGGATCGACGATGACGGCGAGGCTCACCTCAGAATCGTCGAGCTGTTGGCCCAGAGGAAGGTGATCTGAAAATGCCCGGAGTGTGGGTCTTTGCGCGCGAGGTCGAAGGCGGCCCCTCGACCTTGAGCCTCGAATTGATCACCAAAGCCCGCGAGCTTGGCGAGGTCGCAGTCATCTATGTGGGTGATGGCTCTGATTCCGCTTTCGCCACGCTGGGTCAATTCGGGGCGACCGAGGTCTTCCACTTCGATCCTGGTGACCATCTAGTGGGAGCACCGGTCGCCCATGCTGTCGCCGAGATGGCCCGGACCCGAAAACCCGAACTGATCCTCTTTGGCCAGGCATATGACGATCGGGACGTGGCCGGCCGGTTGGCGGCCCGGCTCGGAGCGACTTTGATCTCGAACGCCATCGATGTCGGCCTCGCCGGGGGAATCGCGACGACCTCGCACGAGATCTTCGGCGGCACCCAGATCGCCCGGGCCGCGTTCACCGGTCCGGCTCCGTATCTCGTCGTGGTTCGACCCAAGTCGTTCCCCGCGTCGGCTTCAGGTGGCGCTCCCCCGGTCGTATCCCAGCAGGTGTTGGCCGAGGTCGGCACAGCAGACGCGCTGGTCGTCGAAACCCACGTGGAGGAGCGGCGAGGACCCAAACTCGAGGATGCGGCGGTGATCGTCTCCGGCGGACGGGGCCTTGGCTCGGCCGAGAACTACCAACTCATCGAACGACTGGCCAAGCTGCTCGGGGCTGCCACCGGTGCCACGAGGGCAATCGTCGACGCCGGCTGGGTTCCCTACTCCATGCAGGTTGGCCAAACCGGAAAGACCGTCAAGCCCGAGGTCTACATCGCAGCCGGCGTGTCGGGTGCGATGCAACATCTGGTCGGGATGAAGGACGCCAAAACGATCATCGCCATCAACAAGGACCCAGATGCTCCGATCTTCGCAATCGCCGATCTGGGGGTGGTGGGCGACGTCCACAAGGTGCTGCCGAAGCTGATCGAGGCCCTCGAGAATCGGTGATCAGGACATCAGTTGCCTGATGGCTCCGGCCCAATAAGTGGCCGGGACCGGTCCCTGTTTCACCGCCGCGGCCAGCGGGTACCGACCCGAGTTGCCACCGGAGACGAGTGCCAACTGGGTCCGGGTGTGGTTGCCCCCGTGGATCCCGAGGAAGACCGGCTCATCGGATCGACCGAAATAGCGGCCCGGCCCGCACCAGGCAAGGATGGTCCCCTCGGCGTGGCTCTCCCAACCGGCCACGCCCTCGATAGCAGTCAGCGAGTCGGGATCGACCATCCCCGCGATGAGGGCGGCGCTTCCTTCGTCGACTACCACGGCACTGTCCCCGAGTGCCTCATGCAGGTCGATGCCCGGTCCGGCCACTGTGTCCTGAACGTGGTCGCTCACCACGACCAGGACGGTGTCTTCCCATCGATTCTTGAGGACACCAGCCAGGACCCCGATCTTCTCGTCGACCTGTCGGTAGGCGGCGACCGCCTCCTCCGAGTCCGGTCCATAGACATGGGAGTAGGTGTCGATCGATCCGAAGTAGCCGAGGACGAACGCAGCGTCCCGCTCCAGCGCTTCGACCAGTATCGGAAGCACGGCCTCATCGGAGGGATAACCGAGCAGGTCGAGGTCACCGGTCACCCGCGCGTCCCCGTTCAGCGGCCAATGCCGATCGGCTGCTGACGCGTTCATCACCCCGACCAGGTGATGGTCACCCAGCACGGCTTCGGTGCCATGCCCGTTCAATTGTTCGAAGAGAGTGGGACTCGCCGGACCCACTTCCCACGCCCCCAATACCCGGCCGTCACGGACGACGTGATTGGTGTGGATTCCATGGCCGGAGGGTTGCTGGCCGGTGATGAAAGACGCGTGATTGGGATAGGTACAGGAAGCCATCACCGATTGGCCGGTCCCGGCCACCGCTCCGTCGGTATTCGACCAACCCCACAGGTTGGGCGTCAGACGCGGCGATAGCCGGGCCGGATCGAAGGCATCGAGTACAAGAAGGACAACTCTCAAAGGCGCCAGACTCGAACCCTACCGTCAGCCGCGCCCACAGCCAGCAAAGTGCCGTCTTCGGAGAAGTCGAGGTTGTAAACGCCTTTAGGCAACCCTTCGATGACCGCGGCGGGCAGGTCGTCGTCTGCCTTCCAGATTCCAACGTGGTGTTCCCAACCGATGGCCAGTAGCGACGAGTCGGCCTTGACGGCAAAAGGGGCGAGCCAGGTGGTCGCCACCTCGAAGGCACGAACCACCTCCCAGTCTTCCGGCGACCAGAGCCGCACCAGATTGGCGCCGACCCCGATCAGAAACGCGCCATCCCGGGCCCAGCCCACTGAGGTCACCTGAGCTCCCGCTGCCAGCCTGGCGACCTCTCCCCCATCGGGTTCGAGGACGAGGACGTCGTCGCTGATGCTTGCAGTCGCCAGCCAGGTCTTGAGTGGATGAAAGGCAACCGAGCTCACCCGGTCACCGATCTTGATCCGACCGGTCTCGCTTTGGTCCGAGGTCGACCACACCGCCACTGTGCCGTCGTAGGAGCCCGTCGCAGCCAAGGCACCATCGCTAGAGAGGTCGACCGCCAGCACCTGCTTGCGATGCTTGCCCAAGGTGGCGAGTTCCATGCGGGCCGGCAGATCCCACAACCGGACGGTCTTGTCCGACGAAGCCGTGACGACCCTGGTGCCATCGCCGGATAGTCCAAACCCGTTCACCGACCCGGTGTGTCCCACCAGCTCACCGACGGACGACCAGTCGATGGTGGACCAGATACGTGCCTGCCCGCTGAATCCTCCCGAGAGGAGCTCCCGTCCTCCGGGGACAAAGGTCAGCGACGAGGTGTGCTTGTCGTGGGCCTTGAACTCGGCCACCAACTCCGGATTGATCGGTTGCAGAGCTCCGAGCAGGTGGCCCCGCGCGATGGAATAGCTCTCTCCGGTTTTGGCCATACGCGCCCGTACGAGGGCTTTGAAGTGTTTGTTCTGAGTCATGTCTCCTCGACCACCGCATCAGACCCAGCACATCCAATGCCGGCGGTATGAAGACATCGTCGGCTTATTCACGCCCGAGGACTCGATCCCCTTTGTCCCATCGGTGGCGGGTGGTGCTGGCACCTGCGCTGGGCTTGGGCGACGGGCATCGCCGTGGTCGGCACTCTAAATGATGTGGCTCAGAGTTTGAAGCCATGCGGGAGGAGCTCTGTCAGAGTGTGGGTCCGCACCTCACCAGCGCCGGTGGTCACATAGACCGTGCCGGTGTCGAACTCGCTGAGAATCTGACGACAGCGGCCACACGGATAAGCGCCCTCGACGGACTCGGCATCTATGCAAGCCACCGCGGTAGCGGTGATCCGTCGCGTGCCTTCGGAGACGGCGTGGGCGACAGCGGTTGCTTCGGCGCAACTCGAGCTTGGATAGGCAGCGTTCTCGACATTCGCGCCCGTAAAAACCCGTCCGTCGTCTGCCAGCACGGCCGCTCCCACTCGAAAGCCGGAGTAGGGGGCATAAGCCTTCAGCGCCGCCTCCCGGGCCGCGGCCACGAGATCCTCAGGGCTCATGCGTCGGCCAACAACTCGTTGACGAACTCGGCCGGGTCGAAGGGAATCAAATCGGCGATCCCTTCCCCGACGCCCACGAACTTCACGGGTACCCCTAGTTCCTGTTCAACCGCGACGACGATGCCCCCCCGGGCAGTGCCGTCGAGTTTGGTTAGGATGATCCCGGTCAAACCCACGCTGCTGGCGAACTCTCTCACCTGGACGATTCCGTTCTGACCCGTGGTTGCATCGAGCACCAGCAGCGACTCGGCGACCTTGCCGCCGTCACGCTCCAGAACCCTGCGGATCTTGGCCAGTTCGGCCATCAGATGTTGTTTGGAGTGCAAGCGGCCAGCGGTGTCCACGATCAGTACGTCTCTGTCGCGGGCGCGGGCAGCCGAGAGGCCATCGAAAGCCACCGCCGCCGGGTCGGAGCCCTCCTTCCCGGCCACCACCGGCACTCCAACGCGCTCGGCCCAGGTGCGAAGCTGGGCGTCGGCAGCGGCTCGAAAGGTATCGGCGGCGGCCAGGAGCGGCCTCTTCCCTTCGGCCAATAAACGCCCTGCCAGCTTGGCGATCGATGTGGTCTTGCCTGATCCGTTGACGCCGACAACCAGGATCACGGCCGGCTCACCCTCAAGATGAAGCGAACGATCGACTCCGGCAAATACCGACTCCAGTTCGCGTCCGAGTGTCTTGCGTGCCTCGGCGGCATCTTCGGGTTTGGCCCGTCGCACCCGTTCCACGACCCCGGCCGCAGGAGCCACTCCAACGTCGGCCCCAACCAGGGCTTCCTCCATGTTCTGCCAGAAACTCTGGTCGAAATCGGGCGATCGAAAGACCCGGTTCAAAGCCTCGCCAAGAGCGGATCGGGTTTTCCCGAGCCGTCCCGAAAGCCCCCGGGCTGGAACCGGCCCGGGTTCGGCGGCCGGTTGTCGCCTGGCCCAATACCAGCCCGCTCCCGCAACGACCAGGACGAGAATCGCTACGAGTACGGGTATGAAGTCCATGTTTTTACAGGCTAATAAGCCGGGTTCAGTTGGGCGTGAAGGTGCTCGACAGTGACTTCGACACGACCTTGGTCGACCCACCCGGCTCCATCGTGACGCCGTAAAGGATGTCGGCGGCCTCCATCGTCTGCTGCTGGTGGGTGATGATGATCAACTGGCTTTCGTCCCGGAAAACATCGATCAACCGCAGAAAACGCCGGAGATTGGAATCGTCGAGAGCGGCTTCCACCTCGTCGAGGACGTAGAACGGTGAGGGCCTGGCTTTGAACACGGCAAACAAGAACGCCAGGGCCGCTAGCGATCTTTCGCCACCTGAGAGCAGGCTGAGGCGTCCGATCTTCTTGCCAAGGGGCTGGGCCTCGATTTCTATCCCCGAGGTGAGGGGCTGGTCCGGCTCAGCCAGGCGGATCCGGCCCCGACCGCCCGGAAAGAGGAGTCCGAACTGCTGCTCGTAAGCAGCGGCCACCTCGGCAAAGGCTGTCATGAACTGTCCTTCGATCTCCTCGTCAAGGGCGCTGATGACCTTTCTCAACTCGGTCCGCGATCCCTCTAGGTCGGCGAGTTGGGCCGCCATGAAGTCGTGCCGCTCCGATAGCTGGCGATACTCTTCGGCCGCCAGGGGGTTGACCGGTCCCATCCTGCGTAGCTCGGCCTGGCGGGTGGCCAACAGGTCCGACAAGGTGCCTTCCTCCACCAACTCCGGGACAGCCGCTGTCAGCGCCTCCTCCTCGGATGCATCCCTTTCCCGGCGCAGGGCCTCGGCTACGGATTCCCGCCGCACCCTGGTTTCCGTGTGCTCGATGGCGAGTCTGGCCAGACGATCCCGCCCATCGGAGAGCTGGCCCTCCAGTGCCGAATGAGCGGAGCGCAGCTTCGCCAGGGTTTCGCTCAACTCCCGGGCGGTGTCGCGTTCGTCGTGCTGACGACCACGTAGTTGTTCCAGTTTCGTCCGCACCAAGTCCACGGCCTGTTTGGCGACTGTCTCGATCTCGACAAGTCTCGACAGGGTGTGGGGCGACACAGGTGCGCCATCGCCGGTCTCGAGTTCTTTGCCAACCACCTCCAGGCGGGCAGTCAGCATGGTCAGCCGGGACCGGGCGGATGACGCCGCCGAGGAGGCCTCTTGCCAGGCCACCAACGCCTGTTCGCGGGCGCGGCTGATCAGGGCGCGGTGGGCGGCCCGCTCTTCGTGAAGCATGTGATGCTCGGCCTCCGCACCCTGCAATGCCCCCATGGTCTCGGAAAGCCGGTCTCTTTGGGCTCCTCGTTCCCGGGCCGCATTTACCAGTGCGGCGCGGCGCTCTACCAATCTGGCCAGGCTGGCTTCGAGTTCGGATGCTGCACGGCTGGCCCTGCCTTTGGCCTCCACCGCCCCCGCCAGTTTGGCTTCGGATCCTTCCAGGGCCTCCAGGGCTTCTCGTTCGAGCACCCTGCTCTCCTCAAACTGACGCCGGTTGGTCAGGTGCCGGCTTTCGGCCGCCGCCAAGTCTCGACTGACCCGATCCAGGTCAACCGCCGCCGTCTCGACCATCGCCGGGGTGGCACCTTCGGGGTGAGAGACTCTGATCCCGGTCCCGGTGATGAGGTCTCCCTCCGGCGTCACCGCAGCCAAGCCGGGGTGACGTTGGACGAGATTCCACCCCGCACTCCAACCCTCCACCACCACGACGCCTCCCAGAAGAGTTGTGGCCACGACGCGGTCTGCTCCGGGGCCGAGAAGATCGATGAGCAGATCCAATCCCGTGGACCTGGCAACCTCGCGAGCCTGGTTGGCTTCGGTTTCACCCGGGAACGAACCTCCTGTGGTGACGACTCCCACCCCGCCCCGTCCACCGGCCTTCAACGCGCTCACCGCACCTGTCATGTTCGAGGCCACGCCAAACGCGACCGCATCGGCCCACGGTCCCAGGGCGGCATCGACCGCGGCGGCCCAGGCAGCCGGAACATCCAGCAACGAAGTCACGCTCCCCAAGGCTCCTTCCGACGCTGCCACCAGGCTCCGACCCGCCGGGTCTGCGAGACCGGCCGCGGCGGCAGTGAGAGCCTCGAGTCGAGCCCGGGCGGCTGCCACCGCCAGGCGGCAATCCCGATCGATCGTCTCGGATTCGTCCCAGGACTGTTGATGGCGACGGCGGACCGCGGCAGATGATTGATAAGCACGCTGGACCGTTGCCACCCCCTCGTCGAGATACAGGATCTCTTCGTCAAGACGGGTTGCCTCGGACTTCTCGTGGCTGAGCTGGGCCTCGACGACTTCAGCCCGGTGGGTCACCGCCTCCAGTTCGCGCCGATCACGGTCATCGGCCGCCTCGAGAGATCGAAGATCTCCCGTGACAATCGCAAGCGCTCCCTCAGGGGCCAACCCGTCTTGATCGGTGAGCGAACCGGCCTCGTGATCCGCCGCGCGAAAACGACGCTCAGCTTCTTCGGCTGCGGCTTCGGCTGCGGTCTCGGCCAAAGCGGCAGCATCGACCTCCTCCGCTAGCCCGGCGACCTCGATCTCGAGGTCCCGCCTCCTTTCGGAGGCCCCTTCTAACCGGGCCCGTCGGGTGCGATGGCGTTCCTGCGCTACCTGCGCCACCCGGCGCAGTCTCTCCACGGTGGTTTCGAGCCGGGCGGCGGCAGCCGTATCGCGATCCAATGACGCGCCCACCTCGGCCGCCCGGGCAGTGACCTCTCGCAGTTGTTCTCCCAGGTTGTCGGCCTGGCTTCTGGCGGCTTCATTGTTTCGCCGAATCTCGGCGTCCTCGGCAGTGGCGACGGCAACGCGTTGGTCGAGGGACCGCAACTCCTCGCCGGCGAGGAACAGAGAAAGCGCTCGTACCTCGTCCGCCACCTCCTGATGGCGATCGGCCGCCTGTGCCTGGCGTTTGAGAGGTCGCATCTGGCGGGCGATCTCCCCGACGATGTCGCGAGCTCTCAGCATTTCCTCGTCGGTCCTCGCGAGACGACGGAGGGCTCTCTCCTTGCGCAGCCTGTGCTTCAGGATTCCCGCAGCCTCCTCGATGATGGCGCGGTGCTCCTCCGGCCCGGCGCTCAGGATCGACTCGACCTGGCCCTGGTTGACGATCACGTGTTGATGCCGGCCGACTCCCGAGTCCGACAGGAGTTCCTGGATGTCGAGCAGCCGGCACGACACACCGTTGATCTCGTAATCGGATGAGCCATCCCGATAGAGCCGACGGGTCAGGGCGACCTCGTTGAGGTCCAATGGGAGGTCACGATCGGCGTTGTCGAAGATCAAGGTCACCTCGGCCCGGTTGAGGGCGGGACGGGTGGAGGTGCCGGCGAAGATGACATCCTCCATCTTCCCGGTGCGAAGCGATGTGGGAGCCTGGGATCCCAATACCCAATGGATGGCATCGACCAGGTTCGACTTTCCCGACCCGTTGGGCCCGACCACGACGGCTACCCCGGGCCGAAACTCCAATCGGGTGCGGTCCGCAAACGACTTGAAACCGACGACTTTTACTGTTTTTAGGTACATCTAGTTACAAAGGTGTGATTCGGGACGCCCCTGAGACTAGACGCGATTCACGGTTCCTACCCACCACTCACAACCCTTCATTGTCGGATGAAGAAGTCGTGAATCGACCTGTCCGCTGGCACAACATCCGATTCAACCGAGCTAACCACTGCCCCGGCGGGTCCGAGCCACAACCAGTCGACCAGCTTTGTCACCGCCTCGTCCTCACCCTGGGCCCACACCTCGACTCGCCCGTCGGCAGTGTTGCGGACCCAACCAAACAACCCCAGCCCACGAGCGGTGGTTCGGGTGGCGTGACGAAAGGTGACGCCCTGCACTCGGCCGGTGACCACAGCGTGCACCGCTCTCATGACTGACAGGTGGGGCAATAGAACGAAGATCGCCCACCCACCACAACTCGTTCGATGCGCGTCGCGCATCGGCGACAGTGGTCGCCTTCTCTTCCGTAGACGCGCAACCGACCCAGATAGTCACCGGCCCGGCCATCCGGCAGCAGGTAGGCAAGGTCGTTGAGGGAAGTGCCACCCGCAGCAATCCCGCTGCTCAGGATCGGTTTGATGGCGCTCCTCATTCTCCTGACCTCGTCGTTGGTAAGTGCGCCGCCGGCTCTCGTAGGCCGCACTCCTGCCCGGTGAAGCACTTCATCGGCGTAGATGTTCCCCAGCCCGGCCAACCAACGCTGATCGAGCAGCAGGGACTTGATTGGTGAGGTCCGACCTTCCAGGAAACGGGCCAGTTCGTTTGCGCGGGGAAGCGCGGTGAGGGCGTCGGGGCCGAGCCTGCCGAAGCTTCGGAGTTCGTCCGGGGTGACCACCGCCACGAATCCGAACGTGCGCGGGTCGATAAGGCGGACTTCGTCATCACGGTCCGTGCGAGCCACGAAGTGGGTGTGAACTGCCCGAAGATCGCCGGGACGAGAGACCGAAACACGGCCCGACATGCCAAGGTGCGTGATCCAGGTGAGCCCCGTGTCAAGAGAACCGAACAGAAACTTCCCCTGACGGTGCAGTCGCTGCACTACCGCGCCGGTCAACCGATCGACCACATCAGCCGGATGGGTGTTGCGCCGGGCGGTGCGCGGGTGATTCACTTCGACCGCGACGATGCGCCGCCCGGTGACGACCGGTTCCAGGTAGCGGCGAACGGTCTCGACTTCGGGCAATTCGGGCACCGGCGAACCGTACCTTGTCAGGCTGGGTAGGTAACCGAGCCTTCCGCCTTGACCCACACCCTCGTACCCACCGGAAAGACCGGATCCGGGCCGAGCCGCGACCGAACCCGGGCACCTCCTGAGAGAACAACCGTCACCACTTGATCGTGACCGTAGAACTCTCTTTCGGCCACCACGGAATCACCGTCCGGGTCTGGCACAAGGGAAACCATCTCCGGACGCACCATCACCCGAACCGGACCAGAGAGATCCGTCGCGAAAACTCCCAGCGGCGTGTCCACCCGCCCGCCCGAGGCCTGCCCCTCGATGAAATCGGCATCGCCCAAGAAGCCGGCAACCCACGGAGTGATCGGATGCCGATAGAGATCGGCCGGGCTGGCGATCTGCAGAACCCGCCCTTCATTCATCACCGCGATCTGGTCAGAAATCGACAGGGCTTCCTCCTGGTCGTGAGTCACGAATACGGCCGTAGTACGGGCGGTTTCGAGGATGTTCTTGACCTCCCGGCGCACCCGGGCGCGGAGTGACGCGTCGAGGTTGGAAAAGGGCTCGTCGAGAAGGATCACTGCCGGTTCAGGTGCAAGAGCGCGGGCCAGGGCAACCCGCTGTTGTTGACCACCGGAGAGTTCATGTGGAAGCCGATCTTTGAGGCCGGTCAGCCCGACCAGGTCAAGCAACTCCCCCACTCTCATCGACGGGCGGTTGGCCAGACCGTAACCGACATTGGCAGCCACGGTCATGTGCGGGAAGAGGGCATAGTCCTGAAAGACCATGCCCACCCGACGCTTCTCCGGGGACAGGTGCACTCCCGGCGCCGAAACCTCGACCCCGCCGACAACAATCGAACCGGCGTCTGGCTTTTCGAAGCCGGCGATGAGGCGTAGAGCAGTGGTCTTGCCGCTTCCGGAGGGACCGAGCAAGGTGAGGAGACCACCGGCAGGCACGTAAAACGAAAGCCGATCGACCGCAATGGTTGCGTCGAAAGTCTTGGAGACCTCGGTCAGTCTGATTGCCTCACTCATTGGAGTTCCTCGATACCACCAGGTACAGCGGCACCGCCGACACTGCCACCAGCATCAGGGCCGCCACCGAGGCCCGTGTATAGAACCCCTCGGAGGTGGTGGACCATATCCGCACCGCTAGCGTCTCGAACTCGGTCGGGCGCAGCAACAGGGTGGCCGGTAGCTCCTTCATGGTTGTCAGAAAGACGAGGCCCGCTCCGGCCAGCATTCCCCGACCGACCAGGGGCAACGTGATCCGCCGCGTCGTAGCCCAGGCCGACCGTCCCAGCGATCTGCTCGCATCTTCGAGGCTGGGCGCAACCCGACGAAGGGCTGCCTGGGTGGGACCGAGGGCCTGGGGCAGGAACATGATCAAGTATGCGAATAGAAGCAGCGCCAGAGTCTGATAGAGCGGAGTGACGAGTGTCACGCCGACGAGCAAAACCGCCAGACCCACCGTGAGGTGAGGCAGCGAATACAACGACCACGCCAGCGCCTCACACACAGCACCCACTCTCGAGCGATAGCGGACGGTCAGAATGGCAATCGGTACGACCGCCAGCGCTGCCACCACCGCCGTGATCGCTGAGACGCCCAGGGATCGCCCGGCCTCCGCCCATATCGCCACTGGGGCTTGGCCGGCTCCGGCGCCTCGCACCAACCAGCCGACGAGAACACTGACGGGAAGAAGCAGGGATGTCATGAGCAACGAACCGAGGAAGACGAGGGCCGCCGTCCGCTTCCATCCTGAGAGAGCCACATGGCGGGGACTCTTGATTGAACGACCTCCCAGAATGCCAGCCCGGCCCCGGCTGCGGCGTTCGCCCCAGATCACGACGAGGGCTATTGCTACCAAGGTGGCGGCCAGCAGGGTCGCCGGACGGCGATCCAGGCGGCCGGCGTATTGGAGAAAGATGGCCCTCGTGAACGTGTCATACCGGAGCAGGGACACGGCCCCGAAGTCAGCCATCGTGTACAGAGCAACCAGCAACACCGCAGAACGCAGGGCCGGTCCGACCTGGGGAAGGGTGATGGTGCGGAACACCCGGGCTGGGGAGGCACCTAGGCCCCTGGCAGCCTCCTCGAGCCCGGCGTCGACCCTGCGCAGTGCGGGCCCTGCCAGCAAGTGGACATAGGGGAAGGTGAACATCGTCAGCGCCAGCCAGGCGCCGAAGTAGCCGTGGGGTACCGGCAGTGGACCCACACCAACCTGGGCCAGGGCCTGGCTGATGATCCCCTGGCGCCCCGTCGCCCCCAGCAAGGCCAGGGCCCCAACGAACGATGGGATCACCAGCGGCAGAGCGGCCAGCGTCGACCAGAACCGGGCTCCCGGTAGATCGGTGCGGGTGGTCAACCAGGCAGTGGTGAAGCCGATGCTCGTGGCGGCCACGACCACGCCCGCCATCAGAACCAACGTATTCACCGCCAGCTGGGCCAACCTACCGGGCGCAAGGACGCTGGACCCGGCGCCACCGCCGAGGGATTGCGCCAGCAAGTAAACGATCGGGAGCGCCAGAGGCCCCACGATCAGCACAGCAGCAACCACCAGCCCGCGCGGAGCGCGGCTCGACCTTGCCCGCAGCGGGGCGGATGGGGTCGGAGCAATGACGACGGTCAGTTCACGACCCTCACAGCAGACCTGACTCTGAGATGAGATCGGTGGCCCGGTCGAAGGCTCCGGCCAGGTCGGCCAGCGATATCTGGGGCGTGACGAGGGTGTCGAGGGGGGGAGCCCCGGCCGGTGCGAGCGCTCCGGCGACAACGGGGTATTCGAAAACGGACTCGGCAAAGTAGGCCTGCGACCCGGGCGACAGAAGGTATTCGAGGAAGGTGGCGGCACTCTCCGGGTTGGCTGCGGTAGCCAGGATGGCGGCACCCGCAGGCATGACGAAGGAACCGGCGTCGGCGTTGGGGAAGAAGTAGTTCAGGGCCGTGGCGCCGCCCTGTTCGGCTCCCAGGCGCAGCAGGTAGTAGTGGTTGATCAGCCCCACTGAAATGTCCCCTGCGTCGACCGCAGAAGCGATGGGTGCGTTGCCGTCAAACTCGACCGGGTTGTTCCCTGCCAACCCCGTCAGCCATTCGAGCGCGGCCTGCTCACCCTCCAAGACGATCATCGCCGCCACGAATGTGAGGAACGACCCGTTGGTCGGAGCCACGCCAATGCGCCCCGCCCACATGGGGTCGGTGAGACCGCGGTAACTGTCGGGGAGTTCATCTGCGGACACCAGTTCGGGGTTGTAGGCCAGCACCCTGCTGCGGACAGTGATGCCCGTCCAGTATCCGTCGGGATCGCGGAAACGCTCGGGGACGAGGGACGTCACCGACTCGGGAAGCGGCGCCAACAGGTTGCCAACCGCCCCGATCGTCGCCGGGTCCTGGGCGTAGAAGACGTCGGCCGGCGACAACGAGCCCTCGACATTGATAGTGGCCGCCATCTCCGTCGAACTTCCGTATCTGATTTCGACCTCGATTCCCGTGTCGGTCTCGAAAGACTCGATCAGCGGCGCAACCAACTCTTCGGACCGCCCGGAGTAGATCACGAGGGGCTCGTTCTCGGCAGCGGTGGTGGTGGCGGTACCGCCGCACGCCATCATCACCAGCCCGATTACACCGACAAGAAGTAGGGTCGGGTAGCGTCGCATGGTAGGCGACCCTAATAACCACTATCCGTGTAGTGCAAATCATTTTCCTGGCGGGAGGCGGCGCTGCCTTACCATGCATTTATGGACGCCTCGACGTACACGGCCACCTACCGCGAGTATGTCGCAGCCGTTTATGAGTTGGGGGAAGAAGGGCTGCCGGTGATCCAGGCTCGCATCGCCGAGTGGCTGGGGATCAGCCGTCCGAGCGTCTCGGAGATGATCAAACGGATGGAGGCTGACGACATCGTCACCTCCGAAGGCGAGATCCGTCTCACCGCCAAGGGGCGCCACCTCGCGGAGGTGGTGGTGCGCCGGCACCGGCTGGCCGAGAGGTTCCTTTCCGAGGTCCTCGGGCTGCCATGGGTCAAGGTCCACGCCGAAGCAGAGGTGTGGGAACACGCCATCTCCGATGACGTCGAGGCGGCCATGCTGGCCAAACTCGGCAAACCCACGACCTGTCCCCACGGCAACCCGATTCCGGGGGCCGGCTACCGCCAGCCCAAGCTCAGCCCGCTGGCTGAAATAGGAGAGTCCCGGAGGGTCCTGCATCGAATATCTGAAGAGTTGGAACTCGATTCAGACATCATGGGCTTCCTCGACGATTCGGGGCTGCGACCCGGAGCCGGCGTGGCCCTGGTTGCCCGCACCCCTGATGGCACGCTCACCGTTCGGGTCAACGATGACCTGGCGGTTGGTATCGGTCCCTTCATTGCCGAACGGCTGTTTGTCGGCGTCGAGCCGGTCTAGCGCGCCTCGATTGCGGCTCGGGCGGCCTCCTGTTCGGCCTCGCGTTTGGAGGCTCCACTCCCTTCGCCCCTCACCTCACCATCCACGAGCAGGCGGGCAATGAAGCGTTTGGCATGTTCAGGCCCGAAGGCCTCCACCCGGTAGTCGGGTCGTAAGCCTGCCGCGGCCAGCATCTCCTGCAGCCTGGTCTTGTAATCCGCTCCTCCTGGCCGTTCCGTCCTGGCCTGGATACGCGCCTCCCAATGGTGGAGGACGAATCGGCGGGCGACTTCAAAGCCGGCGTCAAGGTAGACGGCTGCGATCAGCGCCTCTGCCGCGTTGGCAAGGATCGAGGCCTTCTCGCGGCCACCGGTCGACTCCTCGCCACGACCCAGGACAAGATGCCGACCGAGATCAAGGGTTCGGGCTACCGCAGCCAACTCGTCTCTGCTGACCACCACGGCCCTCACCTTGGCCATTTGCCCCTCGCTCATCTCGGGATGGCGTTCGTAGAGGTAGGAGGCGACCGCCATGCCCAGAACCGCATCACCCAGGAATTCCATCCGCTCGTTGTCGTCTGCTTCAGGGTGTTCGGCCTGGAACGATCGATGAATCAATGCCCGCTCCAACAGCGAGGGATCAGTGAACTGATGACCGAGGGCGGCCTCGAGGCCCGTCATTTCTGGGTCAACCGGGCGGTGACCCTCGACACCAGATCACGGGCGATGCCGTTCCTGGCCTGACGAAGGGCATTGACGATGGCAATCCGCGAGGAGGAGCCATGAGCGATGACCACCACCCCTTCGACCCCCAGCAGATGGGCACCGCCGGTGTGTTCGTAATCGAGCCGCTGTTGGACCGGCTGCAGGGACGTCGCCACCTTTGACAAGATCGTGCTGTCCAGCCCGTCCAATGCTTCCATGACCAGGGCCAGGACCATCTGGGCGACACCCTCGGTGGTTTTCAGGAAGATGTTGCCGACGAAGCCGTCGGTGACTATCACGTCGGCCCGATCGAGTGCGAGGTCCCTGCCCTCGATGTTGCCAACGAAGTTGATGGGGGCTGCGTTCAACAGGACGTAGCTCTCTTTCTCGAGAGCCCTTCCCTTGCCCGGCTCCTCGCCAATGTTGAGAAGGCCCACCCGCGGCTTGTCCATACCGAAGAAGACTTCCGCTGCTACCGACCCCATCAACGCAAACTGAACCAGATGCTCGGGCTTCACCTCGGGGTTGGCTCCACTGTCGAGTAACAGCGTGGGGCTGTCGGGAGTTGGAAACACCGACGCGATAGTCGGTCGCTGGACCCCCGGGGACCGTCCGATCACGATCGCTGCCGCCGCCATGGCGGCGCCGGTCGACCCTGCCGAGACCAGAGCGCCGGCTACGCCGTCTCGAACCAACCGGGCAGCGACGCTGATCGAAGAGTCTGGTTTTTCCCGCAACGCCCGGGCGGGATCGTCATCCATGGTCACCAAATCCCGGGCATGGACGACAGGGAGGTCGGCCCCCAGACCGGCTAGTTCGAGTTTGAGACGAGGTTCGTCTCCCACCAGGATCGTCTCGATGCCTTCGGCAGCAGCCTCAACGGCACCTGCCACCACCTCCGCCGGGGCTCGGTCGCCCCCCATGGCGTCGAGGGCGATCGGGATCATTCGGTTTCGAGGACCTCGCGGTCACGGTAGGTGCCGCAGTTGAGACATGCCCGGTGGGGCAGTTTCTGGGCATTGCAACGCGGGCAGATGGAGGACGGCGGCTTGGCAGCCTTCCACGCCGAACGGCGCTGGTGGGTGCGCATGCGCGAACTCTTCTTCTTTGGCACCGCCATGGTGCTCTCTCCTTCAGGTTTCGGCTTCGAACAACTGTTTCAGCGCGGCAAAAGGCGAGGCCGATTCTTCGCCGTGGCCTGCGCAGGGCTCCACATTCAAGTCGGCTCCGCACGTTGGGCAAAGTCCTCGGCATCCGGGCTGGCAAACCGGGTCCGGGGAGAGGGCCAATGAAAGCTCGTCGTGGACCACCGGGCCGAGGTCGATGGTGGCGTCCGGGTTGACCCCGTACTGCTCTTCGGTGGGGTGGCGAGCGTACAACTCGGTGAAGTTCACGATCAGTTCGTCGCCCCACTCAGTGAGGCAACGCACGCACTGATGGTCGACCGCGGTGGTCGCGGTAACGGTGGCGAGGATCCCGTCTGAGATCCACTCGAGCCGGGCGTTGACAGCCGCAACGTCGTCGATCTTCGATTCACCGACCTCCAGGACGATCTGCATGTCACCGCGAGCCTGTCGGAACAGACCCGGGTGGCCGACGAGATCCCCAACGTCGAAGCGGAGCCCGGACACTCTCAGATCGGCGGTTCGGGCGGTTTGGGCCTTGCCCGATGGAACTCGTCCCGGGCGTAGTGGACCCGCCCCAACAACTCGGTCAGAAGGGTTTCCACCCGGCCGAGGTGGCCGTCGATCTCGTCCTCGGATTCGAGGCGCATTCGCCGGGAATCGCCCTCGGCACGGCGGACCAGGAGATTGGCTTCCTCGACCGCTTCACCGAGCACGTAGGAATCGCTCACCAATCGTCGAGACTCGGTCTGGGCCTTGTCGAGAATGTCGCGGGCCTTCTCATTGGTGCGGGCGATGAAGGCCTCCCGCTCCCGCACCATCCACCGGGCCGCCCGCAGTTCGTCGGGAAGGATGGCCTGCAGCTTCTGCAGCCGATCGATGATCATGTCGCGGTCCATGATCACGTTGCCAGACAAGGGCACCGATTTGGCTTCCTGCACCTCGGCGATCAGGGTCTCGATCAGTTCGAATACGTCCGTGGTGTCGTGCAGCCTCGACTCGATGGCGGCATGGAGGGATTCGTCGCTCATCACAAGCGCTCCTTAAGGGCCTTGGCCACATTGACAGGGACGAGGCTATCGACATTGCCCCCCAGCCTGGCGATTTCCCGCACCAGCGAAGACGACAAGTAACCCCACTGGGGGTTGGTGGGGATGAGGAGAGTCTCGGTGCCCGCCAGTGTCCAGTTCATCTGGGCCATCTGGAGTTCGTAGTCGAAATCGCTGACGACCCGCACACCTTTGACAACAACGTCAACGGACTTGGCGCGGGCAAAGTCCACGAGCAGGCCCTCAAAGGCCTCCACCTGGGCTCGCCCTTCCACCAGTTCAGCCAGCAAAGCCACTCTCTCCTCGGCCGCCAGGAATGGGGTCTTGGACGGGTTGTGGACCACACCCACCACCACCCGATCAAAGATCTCGAGGCTCCGATAGATGACGTCGAGATGGCCGTTG
Source organism: uncultured Acidimicrobiaceae bacterium (assembly GCA_964474055.1). Classification (GTDB taxonomy): domain Bacteria; phylum Actinomycetota; class Acidimicrobiia; order Spongiisociales; family ZC4RG35; genus JAICND01. Next base: position 32,662 of record CAYYRT010000081.1, read on the forward strand.
GTCGGGGGATCAAAACTCCCCGGACATAGAGCGGTGGTCACGTCGTCTCCTTCACGTACCTGCATATCTTCGCGTCTCCATACCGCCGAGTGGTGACATGTCGCCAACCCTGGGGTGGTTGCGGCTCCCGATCCGCATACCGGCGCTGGACAATCAACTCGGCGCCATCGGCACAAATGCGGTCAACTTTGGCCATAACCACCTCGACCTCGCCTGTTGGCATGGCCCAGGGCGGATCACAGAAGACCAGATCGAAATCGCCGTGTGAGGAGTCGACGAACTCCTCAACCGCCTGTCCGACCACCACAACGTTGTCAAAGCCAACCGTGCTCAGATTCCGCCGGAGGGCGTCGAGGGCCCTGCGGCCCTTCTCGACAAACACGGCCCGGTTGGCTCCCCGTGACATCGCTTCGATCCCGATGCTCCCCGACCCGGCGTAGAGATCGAGCACGTCGGCCCCCTCCACCCGGTCGCCGAGTGACGCAAACAGGGCCTCTTTGGTTCGATCCGTCAGCGGGCGCGTCTCCTTCGAGTCCCCTCCGACCAGGCGCCGCCCTTTGGCTGATCCTGCAATCACGCGCATCGAGGCATTGTCCCATCGCAGATTCGTGCTTACACTTATCCTCCGATGAACCTCGCACGCAACCCGCGTACCGCTTGCATTTGTGCATGCCTCTGTGCATGTGATGCTCGGCCGTGCGGCGAGGAGACCCAGTAGCTCTCGACTACTACAAGCTCTACCAAAGACCCGCACCGGCCAAGGTGCGGGTTTTTTGATTCCCAGAGAGGATTTTATGACCACTTCGACCTCCACAACATTGCGAAGCGATTCCCGGCTGCGGCGCTTCGACGACATTCGCGAATTGCTGCCGAACGTGGACAACCCGAGTCCCCTGGTACGGATCGGGCGGGTGCTGGCGCCGCCGCTTGACGCATATCTGAAGCTGGAGTGGCTCAACCCGTTCGGCTCCGTCAAGGACCGGGCCGCTGCCTATCTGCTGGACGGTCTCCAGCACAAGGGAGCCTTAGACGGTCGCAGCCTGGTCGAGGCTTCATCGGGCAACACGGCCATCGCCCTCGCGGCCCTGGCGACCCTGGAGGGAATTCCGGTCGTGATCACCATCCCGGACGGAGTGCCGGAGGAAAAGAAGATCCTCCTCCGAATGCTGGGAGCCGAGGTGTGGCCGACGCCCGACGACCTCTGCCCGGTCGACAATCCCCGGGACGGTGCCATCGCTCTGGCCCGCGCGATAGTCGAGAGCGTCGGCGGGGACAGGTTTGTGTGGCCCGACCAGTACTCGAATCCCGACAACGTCCGTGCGCACTTCGAGACAACCGGGCCCGAGATATGGCGCCAAACCGAAGGACAGATCAGGACCTTCGTCGCCGGTCTTGGGACGGGTGGGACGATCACCGGGGCAGGCCGGTTTCTGAAGGAACGCGATCAGTCGATCCGGGTGGTGGGAGTAGAGCCTCAAGCAGGCCACCGCCTGCCGGGTTTGAAGTCATTCGTCGAATCCGGGACCCCCGCCATCCTCGACTGGAGCGTCGTCGACGAAGTGGTCCGGGTCGACGACGCACCGGCCTACGCCATGACCAAACGACTGTTCCGGGAGGAAGCGTTGATGGTGGGTCCTTCCACCGGTGCAGTTGTCGAGGCGATCGAGCGCCTCGACTCGCCCGGTCTCACCGTCGGGATCTCACCCGACTCAGGTTTCAAGTACACGAGCTTCTTCGCTGACGGACTCGAAGACGAAGAGAAAGAGAGACAAAAGAGATAGAGAGACAGAGAGACAAAGAAATTGGATCCCGTTCGGATCTCCAAGTCTCTGAGTCTCCAAAGTCTCTCAGTCTCTTAAGAAGGAGAAGAAGTGACGACACATATAGACCACGTGACTGAGACCCTCGATACATCCGGGTTGTTGTGCCCGCTGCCGGTCTACAAGGCCGGATTGGTGCTGAGCCGTCTCCAACCCGGTGAGGTGCTTCATCTGATAACTAGCGACCCGGGTGCTTTGGAGGACGTCCCCGCGTTGGCCCGGCAAAGGGGTGACGTCCTGGTGGCTGCCGACGATCAAGGAAACCGACAGTTGTTCTGGATCAAGAAAGGACCAATCCGATGACCGCCGCTGCCCCCAACCTGACGGTGGCGGGAACCGAGGTGGCTCCCGCCCGTAAACGCATAGCCCTGGTCGCCTCCAAGGGCACCCTCGACCAGGCTTATCCGCCTTTGATCCTGGCGACCACGGCCGCCAGCCTCGGCTGGGAGGCGGGCGTCTACTTCACCTTCTACGGGCTGGACATCATCCACCGCAAGCGGCTCCCGAAGCTCAAGGTGGCATCCCTGGCCAACCCTTCGGGACCGGTGCAGCTTCCCAACCTCTTGGGGGCGATTCCCGGTGCGACCGCGGCCGCTACGGGTGTGATGAAGAAGTGGATGAGGGACGCCAACATGCCCCCGGCCACAGAGTTCGTCGAGATGGCGCGGGGTTTGGGCGTGAAGTTTTTCGCGTGCTCCACCTCGATGGGAGTGATGGGAGTCAAGGAGGAGGATCTCATTGACGGCTGCCTCATCGCCGGGGCAGCCGCATTCCTCGATTTCGCGGGTGACGCCGACGTGCAATTGTTCATCTAGCCACCGCGCACTGGTCCATGGGACGGTGCATCAGGACCGAAAGAGCCACTCGACTCGTTCGCCCAGGAGCACCCGCACCTCTTCGCGGAGCTCGGGATGTGACGAGAGGTCGGCGTCGCGATCCACGAGGGCGAAGGCATCGGTGCGGGCTGCCATGAGTTCGTCGATGTCGGAGAGAATGTCCGCCAGACGTAGATCTGCCATTCCCGACTGTCTCGCTCCAAGCACCGTTCCCTGGCCCCGCAAACGCAGGTCTTCTTCGGCGAGCCGAAAACCGTCGTTGGTCGCCACCATCGCCGCCAGCCGGGTTTCGCCTTCGTCGGTGGTCGGGTCGGCGATCAACAGGCAGGTACCGGGATGAGTGCCCCGGCCCACGCGGCCCCTCAACTGATGGAGCTGGGACAACCCGAAGCGGTCGGCGTCCTCGATCACCATCACAGTGGCATTGGGGACATCGATGCCCACCTCGATCACAGTGGTAGACACAAGGGCATCGATCTCGCCGGCCCTGAAGGCGGCCATCACCGCTTCCTTGTCGCGGGAGTGAAGCTGACCATGGATGAGACCCCACCGAACGGCCGGAACCAGACTCTGCAACCGCTCGAATTCGGAGGTAGCCGAGGAGGCCTCGAGATTCGGGCTGTCTTCCACGAGTGGACAGACCACAAAGACCTGTCTCCCCTCCTTGACCTCCGATACGACCAGTTCCCACGCACGATGCTGGCTGTTCCAGCCAAGCGCGATCGTCTTGACCGGCGACCGGCCAGGCGGCATCTCGTCGATGATCGAGACGTCGAGGTCGCCGTACAGCGTCATCGCCAAGGTCCGCGGGATGGGCGTGGCGGTCATGATCAGAAGGTCCGGGTCGGCTTCGGTCGCCTTCTCCTTCAACTGCACCCTTTGGCCCACTCCGAAACGATGTTGCTCGTCGATCACCGCTATCGCCAGCCGTGCAAAGACGACCCCTTCCTGAATGAGCGAATGGGTGCCAACCACCAGATCGACCTCTCCCGAGGCTATTGATTCGATGATCTCAGCCCGGCTCGCTCCCGGGTCGTAGTTGGCCCGGGCCTGCGAGGACGTCAGAACCACCAACCGAACCTGTGGTCCATCCGTCGCGAACAAGTTGGCCATGCCCTTGCGGGCGCCGTCACCCTCCTCGACCGGAGAGAGTTCCGCCACCTCCAGCAGCCCCCGGATCGCCAGAAAGTGCTGCTCCGCCAGAACCTCGGTCGGAGCCATCACCGCCCCCTGCCATCCACCCTGCACTGCCACGAGCAGGGTCGCCACGGCGACCACAGTCTTTCCCGATCCCACCTCCCCCTGCAACAGCCGGTGCATCGGGTGTGGGGAAGAGAGGTCAATGTTGATCTCGTCGAGGACCTTGTTCTGCGCCGCAGTCAGGTCGTAGGGGAGGCCGGCGATAAATCGGGAGACCAGCTCACCATCGACCTGGTGGGCGGTTCCCCTTGCCTCGGCCATCTGCTTGCGCTTTTGCAGAGCTAGCGCCACCTCGAGTCGGAAGAACTCATCGAACACGAGGCGGCGCCGGGCCGTGGCGGCATCCTCGGGAGTGGAGGGGAAATGGATGTTCGTGATGGCCTGGCCGCGATCGATCAAGCCCCGGTGCTGGAGGATGTTGGCGGGGACGACCTCCGAGATGCCGTCGGCCACTCGCAGGGCGTCGTGGACCGCCCGCCTTATGTTTCCCGCCCGAAGTTTTCCCATTTGAGGATGGATAGGAACGACCCGTCCCGTGACCAGAGACTCGAGTTTTGAGCCGATCACATCCACGGCGGGACTGGTGATCTGGAGGTTGCCACGGAATCGTTCCAGCTTGCCGGACACGACCAACTCGGTGCCCTCGGGAAGCTGCTTCTCCCGGTACGGCTGGTTGAACCAGACAGCTTTGACCGAGGCCGTGCCATCGGTCAGCTGGGCCTCGACGATCACGAGCCCGCGCCGTGGTCGTCGGATCCCGATCGACTTGACGCGGGCTATGAAGGTGATCTCTTCTCCCACCGGTGCGAGGGCGATGGCCTCCGTCCGGCTGCGATCGACGTATTTGCGGGGGACGTGAAAGAGCAGATCGAGCACCGTTTTGACCCCTCCCTTGCGGAGGATCTGTGCCCTGGTTTCGCCAAGCCCCGGGACCTTCGCAACGTCGACAGTGGCCAGATACGCCAGAGATCTCACCCGGCAAGGTTATGACGAAAACCGGCCGGCGATTACCCTCCTCCGTCCATGTCTTACCGTTGTGAAATCTGCGGCAAGGAGCCTGGCTACGGCAAGACCGTGAGCTTCTCCCACAAACGCAACAATCGTCGCTGGCTCCCCAACATCCAGCGGGTCCGTGTTACCCACGGGTCCAACACCCGCCGCGCCCGGGTATGCACCTCATGCATCCGAGCAGGCAAGGTTCAGAAGGGCTGAGCGGGTGCAGGGCGTCGTCAAGCTCTACGACCCCCTCACCGGCGCCGGGATCGTCGTCAGCGACAAGGACCGGAGTGAAGTGTTGTTGCGGCCAGGCTCTCTGGCCGGGTCGATCTTCCGCATGCTCCGCCAGGGCCAGCGCATCGTCTTCGATGTGGTGACCGAGGAGGGACGTTCATACGCCTCCACGGTGCGGATCGGGTCCGACGGCTATTGAGCGTCGGCATCCACCGATCGTTATAGTCCGCCGCGGCCACCCCCATAACAGCTAGTCAGAGGGAGGATCCGTGGTCCAAGCGTTCGTGCTCATCCAGACCGAGGTTGGCAAGGCGGCTTTGGTCGCCGAGGAAGTTCGCAAGATCCCTGGCGTCGAGTCCGCCGACGACGTCACGGGTCCTTACGACGTGATCGTCAAGGCGTCGGCCGAAGATGTCGACGCGTTGGGCAAACTGGTTGTGGCCCGCATCCAGATGATCGACGGGATCACCCGCACGCTGACCTGCCCTGTCGTCCACCTTTAAGGGGGAGCGTCAGCCGAGTTTGCCGGCGATGGTTCCGGCTGACCGCAGGGCCGTGCCATCCGAACCGGCTATGGAGAACTTCCTGGCCGGTGAGGCGATCGCCTCTTCCAGCATGGCCTTGAACAAGGCTGGCCTGGAGATGGGCGGATCGATCCACAGGTAGGCGCCCATCGAGCCGGGGATGGTGTTGACCTCGTTCACCCACACCTGGCCGTCCAACTCCAGAAAGTCGATACGGCACACACCCCGCAGCCCGGCGGCCACCACGACGCGCTGAGCCAGGTCGCGAATCGTGGTCTGGGTGTCCCGGTCGAGCCGCGCCGGTAGCTCACGACCACCGGATACCTCCCCTCCCCAGGCGAGGTATTTCTGGCTGTAGGAGTAGATGCCTTCGCCAGCCCGGATGGGAGCCTCGATGGCCGACAGTTCGAGGGCAGGCCAGGTCCGGACCGCCAGCTGAAGGTCGCGACTGTCAGCCAGAAAGGGCTCGACAACGCCACCGTTGCCGAAGTAGGTGGAGGACCGCACCAGGGCGGTCGCAGTCGTCCAATCTGCCACCACCTCGATCCCGATCGAGGAGCCCCCAAAACGCGGTTTGACGATGAAGGGGCCTTCGAAGTCGGGCGGCTCGGAAGAGGCGCCGGCCACCAAGACGCGAGGCAGCGTCGGCATGCCGGCGGCGGCCATCGCTGCCCCGAATGCGAACTTGTCCATCCCGAGCGCAGAAGCCGCCTGGCCCGGACCGGTGTAGCGCAAACCGGCGAGATCGAGCATCCCTTGCAAGGTCCCATCCTCGCCCGGCCCACCATGACAACAATTGATCACCGCCGACACGGGGATGGGCTTTTTGGCTACGAACCCCTGCCCCAACTCTGGAATCAGATTCACTGCCCTGGCACGGCGGGGTGGACCGTCGACGAAGTCGGCCGCCTCGGAATCTCCGTCGACCTGAAACCACTGGCCCCCTTTGCTCCAATAGAAGACGACGGCTTCAGTCAGGGCATGGCTCACCTGGAGGCCGGTGAGGATCGAAATGTCATGCTCGTCGGAGGGGCCGCCGAACACCACTGCGGGGCTGGTCATGGATAGTGGTCCGGTAGATCGTTCTCGTAAAGAACGGCGTCACCCGGTCCCAGATGTGATCGGACCCAGGCCACCGCCTCTTCTCTTGAAGCAACCACGGTAACCGCTGCCCCTCCCCCGCCAGCGCCATCCGAAAGGGCCTGACGGTTCGTACGCCCGATGATGATCAGATCGGTAGCCATTGCCGATGCGGATCCCGCCAGACGGAGGTTCTCTTCATACTGGAGCTCACCCAGTTCGACCATGCCCGGAGTGACAACCACCCGGCGACCCGCCCCGGGACTGGCAGCCAGGATCTCGAGGGCAGCCGCGGCACCGGCCGGGTTGGAGTTGTAGGTGTCATCCACCACCAGGAACCCTCGATCGGAGGTCGTTACCTGGCGCCGATGCGCGGCAGTGGGAAGACTCCCGAGCCGACCGGCTACCTCTTCGACGCTCATCCCCAGTTCGACCGCGGCCGCGACCGCGGCCCCGAGATTCGTGGAGAACGCTTCGAAGCCGACGGTGCCAACCTGGTTTTGACCAACCCACAGCACCTGCCCGATCACTGCGACCTCCGCCTTCGGGTTCAGGGCCGAAACCCTGACAACCTTTCGACGTGCAGCCTCTTCGTCGGCGACCTGCGCAAGGGATTCGTCATCGACGTTGAGAATGGCCACCTTGGACCCCGCGAGAATCTCTCGTTTGGCGTCGACAATCGCCTCTAGTGAGCCGAACCTCTCGAGATGGACCGGGCCAATTGCGGTGATGATTGCGATCTCGGGTGGGGCAAGTGCACACAACTCGGCGATCTCCCCCCTCTGATAAGTCCCCATCTCGGCCACGAACACCTCGGTACCGGGCCCCAGGTGTTCGTTCACGGTCCGCGCCAGTCCCATCCGGTTGTTGAAGGACGCCGGGGTGACCACGGTTTGAAACCGGCTGCCGACCAGATGTCCCAGATAGCCCTTGGTTGTGGTCTTGCCGTAACTCCCCGTGATGGCCACCACCCGGGCTCCCGAACCGGCCAACCGTGACCTGGCCCGGTCGACCCATCTCTGTCCGAGGCGTCGCTCGACCGGTGACAGGAAAGCCAGTGAGGCATCCACGATCAGCGGCGCACCCACCAGCGTGGCGAGGGCCCATCCCGGTTCGCCGGTGCCCAGTCCTATCAGCAGGCCGGCAAGCCACAAGGACGTCGCGGCCACTCCCAAACGCTGGAGTCGTCGGGTCCACACGAGCTTGGAGGTCCGACCACGCAGCGTAAGGCCAAATGGACCGATGCCGCCAGCGAGGACAAGAACGCCCAGTGGGAGCCAAAGCCAGGAGCCGAGCACACCGATCACCCCCAACCCGGCCACGAGCATGTTGATAGCTGTCGATCGCCACCATCGGACCGCAAACCGGCTGACCGAGCCCGCCAGGTAGTGCTCGCGTTGGGCTATCCGGAGCCACCGCACCGAGGTGACCAAAGCGAGCATGGTCGCGACAACTGCCAGCCAGGTTCTCATGGGTTCCCGAACATGGCCCTCACCGCTCTGTTGAGGGCAGCGGGCGCTTCGGTGGGTAGCCAATGTCCCACACCCGCCAGGACCTCGAGAGTCACGTCCACGCCTGCGCTCTTCATGAGATCGGCCGCTTGCACCGCGACCCGGACCGGTACCTCGGTGTCGGCCTCGCCCCAGAGAAGATGGACCGGGGCCTTCATGGCCGCCAACTCCTCTTCGTAGGACTCGTTGACCGCGGCCACCAGGGTTTGGCGCATGACGCCGCTCGCGGCCCGATAGTCAACCGATCCATAACGTCTTCGAATCCGCTCCATGGTCGGCCCGGAGATCAATCCGATCTTGTGTCCCCACCTCAAGGCCCGAAAGACCCGGTTCCCCTTCCGCGATCCGCTCCGACGGATAAGCGGAACACCGGACAGGATCACGCCACCGATCATGTCCGGATATCGGGCGGCCAGCACCACCGCGACCCGTCCACCAAAAGAGTGCCCGACGAGGATGGGCCGCAAGGCCATTTCTGCGAGGACCGGGGCCACCGCCTCGGCGTAACCCCGCGCACCCTGGGGCCGCTCAGGGGCGGGGGACGCTCCAAACCCAGGAAGATCGAGGGCGATGTAGGGAAAACCCTGCAACGAGGCAGCAAAATCAGTTCCCCGCCGACCCCAGCCATGGAGAGCAAGTACCACTGGAGGCCCCTCTCCCGCCACGTCTCCAAACAGAGCGCCGCCTCCAAACGCCCTCAGCGCCACGACATACTCAATGCGGAGGGCACGGCAGTCGAGAATACTGTCCTGTAACCAACCCACAGGACACGGTGGAGCTGACAGCAGAGTCTTCGCAGCCACTCTGGCGGTTTCGAGCGGCATCCTTGCGACGCTCGGTCGCCTTGGGCTGGATCGTGCTCGTCATCATTGGCGCCCGCGCCGTAGCCGGTGGAGTCTTCGACGATCCCACGTTCCTCGTACCCGCCGCCTTCATGGGATCGGTGCTGGTGGCAGCCTCTCTTGTCGACTGGAACCGGGTGATGCCCACCGAAAAGGGGCTATGGGCCACTCTCGTCTGGAACATGTCGATCATTTTTTGCCTGGCGGTGATCTCATCGATTGCGGTGCTTCGACCAGTCACCCAACCGCTCTTCTTCGGCATAGTCGCCCTATCGGGTTTGGTGCTCGACCGTTTCAAGCACATCATTGTGACCATTGCTGTCGTCGCAACATTGGCGATCAGTACGTACATGACCGTTCCCGATCCCGACATCGCTGAGGTGGTGGTGCAGGCCTTGTCGGCAGCGGTGGTGGCGGCGGCCACGGCCCTGATCGGATCCGAGTTCGAACGAGAAGCCCAAAGGAGCGGGCGCCGGCTCTCCGACCTCCAGCGGCAGCGAGCCGACTTCGAGCGCCTTTACGCCGTGTCGACAACCCTGGCCGGAGCCGAATCGCTCGCCGACGTCCTTCCCGAATTGGTCGGTCGCATCTGCACCTATCTCAACGCTCAGGTGGGGGTGGTGATGTTGTACATCCCCGACTCCCACGAACTCAAGGTGATGAACCCGATCTGGGTGACCGGGTATCCGCTGGCCATCCCGGAAATCCGCATCCCGGTTGGGACCGGAGGGGTGGTTGCCCAGGTCTTCAAGTCGGGCAAGCCGGTGCTTCTCCAGAGGATCGCCGAGAAACCCGACAGTTACGGGGTTCTGGGCGAACTCGGCCTGGTCGAAGCCATGGTTGCCCCGCTTCGGGTCGAGCAGTTCAAGGTTGGCGTGATTGCGGTTGGTGACCCGGTCGTTGGCAATTTTCAGACCGACCAGCTTGAAGCCCTATACAGCCTTGGCGCACCGGCGGCGCTGGTCCTCTCCCAGCTCGGTCGCTATGAGGCAGTCTCCGAGATGACCAGGAGGCTCGAAGAGGTGGCTCAGATGAAGACCGACTTCGTCTCGGTGGTGAGCCATGAGCTGCGGACACCACTCACCTCGATCATCGGATCACTCGATACCGTTGCCCGCCCCGAACTCGCACCCCAGGCCGAGGCCGCCCGCAATCTCCTCAGCACTGCCCGCCGCCAGGCAGGCCGCTTGCAGCGACTCATCGAAGATCTGCTCATCGTCAGCCGCATCGATCGCAACGCCGTTCCCATCCAGCTTGAAGCTGTGCCGCTCATGGCATTCCTGAAAGAGGTCACTTCCACGGTTGCCATCACCGAACTCAACATAGACATCGATCCCGATGACGCCGCCGTACTTGCCGACCTCGATCATCTCAATCGGATATTCGTCAACCTCCTCGACAATGCCTCCAAGTACGCCCCCGGAAGCGCGGTCGAGGTCTTTGCCCGGGCCCGGGGTGACCGCGTCGACATTTCGATCATCGACCACGGCGAGGGCGTGCCAGTCGGACAGCGGGATCGGATCTTCGAACGATTCACCCAGATGGAGGGTTCGGCTACCAGAACCCGCGGTGGAACCGGCCTCGGTTTGAACATCGTCCGTGGTCTGACCGAAGCGATGAAAGGCCAGGTGGGCCTGCACGAAACCATGGGCGGTGGAGCCACCTTCACGGTCACGCTTCCCCGCACGCTGCCTTCCGCAGCGGTGGGACTGGCAGCCGCCCGCGAGCGCACGGTTACCAGCCGCCAGTAACTCAGGTCTCTTCGGTTGGCTCGGGGCTGCCGCCCCCCGCCGACATCGCATGAAAGCCACCGTCGACGTGGACAATCTCACCCGTCGTCATCGGTGCCCAGTCGGACAGGAGAACGCACACCATGCGGGCCACGGGATCGGGATCGTTGATATCCCACCTGAGAGGCGATTTGTCGTTCCAGATGTCCTGGAGAATCTCGAAACCGGGGATCGACTTGGCCGCCACCGTTCGCAACGGGCCCGCCGAGACACAGTTGACCCTGATCCGATGACGACCGAGATCGCGGGCGAGATACCGGGTCACGGACTCGAGGGCCGACTTGGCAACTCCCATCCAGTCATAAGCCGGCCAGGCCTGGTCGTTGTCAAAGTCGAGGGCCACCAGCGATCCCCCGCCGGCGTTCTGGAGCAAAGGCATCATTGCCACAGCCAGTGTCTTGAAAGAGTAGGCCGACACCATGAAGGCGGTTTGGGCTGATTCGGGCGGAGTGTTGAGGAAGTTGCCGCCCAGCGCGTCCATCGGCGCGTACGCAATCGCATGCAGGGCACCGTCCACCGCCCCCCACCGACCTTTGAGATCCTCGGCCACGGCCGCAACGTGTTCGGGTTCGTTGATGTCCATCTCCAACACCGCAGGTGTGGGATCGAGACGCTGTACCACTCGCTCGGTGAGGCGGAGACCCCGGCCAAAGTTGGTAACGACTATCTCGGCCCCTTCCTCGATCGCCACCCGGGCAACGTAATAGGCGATTGAGTCGTCGGTGGTTATCCCGGTGATGAGCAGCCTCTTCCCCTCCAGCAGCACGAACGCCTCCTCCGTCTAGAAGTTATTACCGAATGTCATGATCCCCCGGATCGCCAGGCCCATCAGGAACAACATCAACAACCCGTAGTAAAGCGCCGGCCGCCTGGAAAACTGCGCGCGGTAGATATAGGCAAAGCCGAGAGTTGTGGCGGCAACGACGCCGTAGAAGACGTGCTGGTTGCCGGGATCCAGATCTTCGAGATTCATCGAGGCCACCCCGAGCACCACCTGCAAGAGAACGGCCCCCACCGCGATCGCGACTCCAAACCGAAAAAAGCGTCCCGGGTTTCGCTTACGGATGGCGAGAACGACTCCATAGATACCTGACCAAGCGCACAATCCGACCACCACCCAGCCGAACACCGAATGAAAAGCTCCCACCCGCCAAGCCTATATGGACCATCACCGAAGCACGGCCTCATGTTGCTCGTCGCGGCACTGGCTGTCCTTGGCTGTACGGCCTCCGACCCGGTCGCGTCCGATTGGACTCGCAGGGCTCCGGTGGGGATTCCCCGATCGGAGATGCCGGCGGTGGCGGTCGACCAGACGATTTACACGCTCGGAGGTCTGGTCGCGAGCGCGCAGGGTTTCACCGCGACCGATTCGGTCGAGCGTTACCTCGCGGACCAGGATCGCTGGGAGTCGGTTGCTCCACTTCCGCTGCCGCGCCATCACCTGATGGCGGCTGCCAGCGGAGGGCTTGTCTATGCCATAGGTGGCTACAACGCCGAGGGCTTCTTTCCGGTGGCAGGTGGATGGTCATACGATCCCGAAACCGACGTCTGGACCGAGATCCCTGACATTCCCGAAGCCACCGGCGCGGCCGGAGCGGCGGCCCTCGACGGACTCGTCTACCTGGTGGGCGGTGTCCCGAACGGAACTGACGTGCTCGTCTTTGACCCCGCCGATCAAACGTGGACCGCACTGGCACCTATGAGCCAGCCTCGCGAGCACTTTGCGGTGGTGGCCCACGATTCCAGATTGTGGGCACTCGGTGGCCGTTGGGAAGGGACCATGCTGAATACCGTCGAGGTCTTCGATCCAGAGACGGGGACCTGGCTGCCAGGCCCCTCGATGATCGATGCTCGCTCCGGCTTTGGGGCCACAACGGTTGGTGGTGCCCTCTATGTGGCAGGTGGTGAGGTGTTCGACCCGACCCGCACTCTGGATGAAGTTGAGAGCCTGGTCGATGGTGTGTGGACCGCTGGCCCTTCCCTGCCGCTGGCACTCCACGGCGTTCCCATGGCAACAGTTGGCAAAGACCTGTTTGTTATCGCAGGGTCGCAAAAAGCCGGAGACGTCGTCAACTCGGGTGACACCTGGTTGCTAGCCGGCTGATCCAAGCCGGCTTCGATCAACCGATCGGGATCTCCACGAGGGTGCCGGTCCGCATGTCGAGCACGAACTCCTTGTTGCTCCGGTTGTCGGCGATCCATCGGGAAAGCTGGGCGCCCTCCCTCCGTACGATCCACCACGCATAGTCCTCGGAGGAGCCAAATGCCTCGCGGGTGTCGCGGGCAGCCTCGACGGCATCATCCTCAGCTTCGAAAACCCCAATCAATCGTTGAGAAATGGGCGCGCCAGGAGGCATATGAGGTTCAACGAATTCCACCGCCTCGAACATCTGCTGCCCCGATTGCCCGCTATTCCTCCATCAGTAAATCAGCGTATTGGTCGCGCACAAGCTTTTTGTCAAATTTTCCTGTCCCGGTTTTGGGAATCTGATCGATGAAAACGACCCGATCGGGTAGCCACCACTTCGCCATCCGTTCAGCCAGGAACTCGACCAACTCCCCCTCGGTGGCGCTGGCGCCCGGTCTGAGCACCACAAAGGCGGCCGGACGCTCTTGCCACTTGACGTGTTTGAGCCCGACCACCGTGGCCTCGGCCACTGCCGGGTGGGCCATCAGAGTGTTCTCGAGGTCAAGGGAGGAAATCCACTCCCCTCCTGACTTGATCACATCCTTGGCCCGATCGGTGATGCGGATGTACCCCTCCGGCGTGATCTTGCAAACATCCCCGGTCCTCATCCAGCCGTCCTGGAAGGTCTGGGCCGAGCGCGGGTCCCGGTAGTACTCGGCGGCGATCCAGGGACCTCTGATCAGCAGTTCCCCGAAGGCCTCCCCGTCCTGGGCGAGCTCCTCACCGTTGTCGTCGACGATCTTTATCTGAAGCCCGGGGACCGGGAGGCCGGCGGTCTCGAGCACGTCCAGCTTCCGCTCGAAGTCCCAGT
>CAYYRT010000082.1:0-9396 GCA_964474055.1 uncultured Acidimicrobiaceae bacterium
GCCGGCAGCCGCTTTCGGAACCGGAGCAAACCGAAGGTCCCCGACCCCAGTAGTGCGAGCCAGACGAGGAGGGCAGGAATCCCCATGTCGGCGCCCACCTGGATGTATGTGTTATGTGCAGCGTTGTCCCTCAGACCGACAGTTCCCGGCCCTTGGAGCCTCGCTTGCTCCGAGATGGTGTACTCGGCTCTATTGAAGTTGCTCACGCCCAGCCCGAAGAGGGGGTACTGCCTCATGTAACCGAGGCCGCGCTTTGCCAGGTTCCAGCGGCCCTCCTCGGCGGTGTAGTTGTAGTCCTCGGTCGGGTCGAGGATCGTCGACATCTGATCCCAGTAGCCGGCCGGAGCGAACACGGTGAGGGCCGCGAGGGCGGCGACGATCACCAGCACACGCCGGCCGATTGAAACGCTCCGCACGGTGAGCAGGAGGCCCAGTCCCACGCTGGCCAACCCCACGAACGCTCCGCGTGAGCCCGTCATCGCGATGACTGCCGGAACACCCAGGAGGACCGCCAGACTCAGGCGCCTGGCCCAGCCCCGGGACGTGTGAAGCGTGATGAGCGTGAGAGCGAACCCGCTGGCGAGGATGACCCCGAGGTCGTTGGAGTCGTACATTTGGTCGCTCTGGAGGCGCTGGATGCCTCCCACCACCGCGCCCGTGCCCATCCGGAAGAATGCCAGCCAGACGAGAATCGCGACCGCACCCACGTAGGCCCAGATGAACCGCGACAGGTCCTCGACGTCCCTGGTGGCGAGGATGAGGACGATACCGAGCAGGAGGATCTTGACGTAGACGTTCAGGAAGTAGCTACCCGCCTGCCCGATCGAGAGCCCGAAGGGGATGGAAAGACACGCGAGGACGCCGAGGGTGACGAGCGCTTTCCCCTGCCAGGTGTCGGTCAGGTTGCGCCAGCGGAGGGGCTTCGGAACCAGGAAGATGGACACGCCGACGAGCACCCACAGCATGACGCCCGGTCGCAGGACCTGGAGGATTCCGATGTAGCCATGGATCCTACTCAGGACCATCACGATGAAGAGGACGAGCGCCAACCTCAGCGCATCCGCGCGCCCCGTGCTGTGCTGGCGGGACCGCGGGTGAGCCGTCGTGCCCGAGGCCGGCATACTCCTCGGCGGGGGCCTGCGGGCGGACGCGACTGGACGGTTCATCGAACTCCCATGATCTCGCCCGCTGGGGGCACACGTGCGAACGAAACACCACTGAGGACGATCATGTCTCGAAACGCCGGCAACAGCAAGAACCGAGCCGAGTGGCGCTCGCTTCCATCCGGCCGATACCGAGCGGCAGACACCTCGGGGCGCTTGCCGTAAGATGTGCGGGATCACAGGCATCTTCGACCGCCGCGGCCTCGACCCGACCGCCGCGAGCGCGACCGTCCGCGAGATGGCCTGCGCCCTACACCATCGCGGTCCGGACGACTCGGGAGAATGGCTGGACCCCGCCGCCGGCGTCGCGCTCGGCTTCAGGCGTCTCGCCATCCTGGATCTCTCCCCGACGGGGAAGCAGCCCATGACCTCGATGTCGGGCCGCTACGTCATGATCTTCAACGGCGAAGTCTACAACTATCGCGAGCTGCGCCGAACGCTCGAGGGCTCCGCCGCCGAGTTCCGCGGGCAATCGGACACCGAGGTCATTCTGGCGTCGTTCGAGCGGTGGGGCGTGCTCGGTGCGCTGCCTCGCTTCGTAGGCATGTTCGCGATCGCGGTTTGGGACCGCGACACGCGCACGCTCCATCTCGTGCGAGACCGGTTGGGAATCAAGCCCCTCTTCTACAACCTCGAGGGGGGTCGCGTCACGTTCGCCTCCGAGCTGAAGGCCCTCTTCCGCGACCCGGCCTGGCGACCCGAGCTCGACGTCTCGGCGCTGGCGTCTTATCTGCGCTTCCTCTACGTGCCGGCACCACGAACGATCTTCCAGAACACGTACAAGCTCCCGCCCGGCCACGTGCTCTCCATTCCGAGGGAAAGGAGCGAGATTCGCCGTCCCGAGGCGTACTGGAGCCTCTCGGACGTAGCGCGAGAGGGGCTGTCGGGCCGCACGCCGGGACTGGCGGATGAGGAGGCCGTGGAAGCGTTGGAGGCGCTGCTGGCCGACGCGGTGCGCCTCCGCCTCCGTTCGGACGTTCCCCTGGGCGCGCTGCTGTCCGGGGGATTGGATTCCTCGACCGTCGCAGCGGTCATGCAGGAGCAGGCGTCCGACGCCGTGCACACGTACACGATCGGGTTCGGTGGTGGCCCACACGACGAGTCGCACCATGCGGCCGCGGTCGCGCGCCACCTCGGCACACGACACACGGAGTTACAGGTCACCGGTCGGGAGGCACTGGACGTGATTCCGCGCTTGGCGTCGATGTACGACGAGCCTCTGGCCGATCCATCTCAGATCCCGACCTTTCTCGTGAGTCGGCTCGCCCGGGGGCAGGTGACGGTGGCGCTGTCCGGCGACGGCGGCGATGAGCTCTTCGGCGGCTACAATCGGTACGTGAGCGGAGCCGGCTTGATCCCGAGGCTGAGCAAGATTCCGTGGCCGCTCAGGAGCTCGCTCGGACGGTCGGTGGGGCTTCTCGGCGCGGATCAATGGGATCGCCTGTATAGAGGAGCTGCACGCGTCGGTCTCGCGTCGGGTAGCGGGCGTCTCATGGGTGAGAAGATCGCCAAGGTCGGACAATTGATGCGGGAACGGAGCGAGAGCCGGATGTACCGCTCGCTCCTATCGTCCTGGGCCTCGCCCACCCGGCTCCTCCGGGTGCCGCAGGCCGAGTCGTCGGATCCTTTCGTCGACCTGCTGGATTCCGGAGATCCCGCCGCGCTTCTGGATAGGATGATGCTCGTCGACCAGGCGTATTACCTGCCGGACGACCTCCTGGCGAAAGTCGACCGTGCGAGCATGGCCGTGAGCCTGGAGGTCCGGGTTCCGATCCTCGACCATAGGATCGTGGAGTTCTCTTGGCGGCTCGGCCTGCGACAGAAGATCAGAGACGGAGTGACCAAGTGGATCCTGAGGGAGCTGCTCTACCGCAGGGTGCCGCGAGAATTGGTGGACAGACCCAAGGTCGGCTTCTCCGTTCCCGTGGCCGAGTGGCTCCGGGGGCCCCTGAAGCCCTGGGCGGAAGAGCTGCTGGACCCGGTGGCGACCGAGCGCGAAGGCCTCTTCGACGCGCACAGGATTCGGAGCGCCTGGACTGGATTCCAGCGGGGCCGATCTGAGCTGGCGCTCGGTCTGTGGGCCGTGCTCGTCTTCAAGGCTTGGAAGGCGGAGACACTGGGATGAGGGTCCTCTGGATCTCGCACTTGCTCCCGTACCCGCCGATCGGAGGCGTGCGTCAGCGGAGCTACAACCTCGTGCGCATGGCGGCGCGCGGACACGAGCTCCATGTGCTTGCGTTGACTCAACGCGCGATGCACGCAGACGAGGACTCCGTTGCGGAGGCCGTGGAGGCGATCCGATCCGTAGGCGCGAGAGTCGAGGCGTTTGCGATACCGAGCGAGTCCTCACGGCTCCGCTGGTGGACCCTCGTGGCCACCTCGTTCGCGCGACCGCTGCCCTACAGCGTGAACTGGCTTCGATCGCAGGCGATGCGTCGTCGAATGGAGGACCTCGTCACCGATCGAGACGCGTTCGACGTCGTTCATGTCGACACGATCGGGCTGGCGGAGTTCGCCCGCTCGCTTCCGGGTGTGCCGATGGTCCTCAACCACCACAACGTCGAGTCGCACATGATGCGGCGGCGAGCCTCGAAGGAGTCGAATCCGGCCAAGCGCATCTACTTCGCGCGGGAAGCCCGAAAGCTCGGGCGATACGAGCGGACGGCGTGCCACCGGGCGCGCATGAACCTCGTCGTCTCCGATCTCGACGCGGAGCGATTGGCGTCTTCCGTGGGGCCCACGCCCACCGCGACCATTCCCAACGGCGTCGACGTCGACTACTTCCGGTCGACGAGAGAGCCCGGCGAGGGGTGCGGGGGATTCGTGTTCGTGGGGGGGATGGACTGGTATCCCAATCGTGAGGCGGTGCGCTTCCTGACGCGGGAGATCTGGCCCGTGCTCGCCGAGGACGACCCCCATCGTCGCCTTACGGTCGTCGGCCGCAATCCACCGCCGGACCTCGTCCGGCTCCAGGAGCGGGACTCCAGGGTGTCGGTTCCGGGGTTCGTGGACGACGTGAGGCCAATCATGGACGATGCGCTGGCCTACCTTTGCCCCATCCGTGACGGTGGCGGGACGCGCCTCAAGGTTCTCGACGCGCTCGCGATGGCGAAGCCCCTGGTGGCCACCGGCCTGGCCGTGGAAGGTCTGGACTTGGTGGACGGAATCCACTATCTACGCGCCGAATCTCCGCGCGACTACCTGCACCAGGTGCGCCGCCTCGAGTCGGATCCGGAGCTCCGCCGGCGGCTTGCGACCGAAGCGCGACGGTTCGTGGAGCAACGCTACTCCTGGGAGGTGATCGGTGAGGATCTCGCGAGGGCGTACGCCCGCGCCGTCGATGATGGGAGATGATGGAATCTGACGTCGCGGCGCCCGCGCCGGCGGTCGTCATGATCGGCTGCGGAGCCATCGCGGAGTCGTTCCACCTTCCGGCCCTCACGAGCGTGCCTGGGGTGAGGGAGCGGCTCGTGCTCGCGGACCCCGATGCCGAGCGAGCTCGAGCCCTGGCGGATCGCTTCGGCGTCGACAGGGTCGTCAGTGACTTTCGTTCGACGCTGGAGGAGGTCGACGCGGCCGTCATCGCGGCCCCGCACCGATTCCATCACCCCATCGGCATGCAGTGTCTCGAGAGCGGCGTCCACGTGTTGAGCGAGAAGCCCCTCGCCGAGGATCCGTCGCAGGCCGAGGAGCTCGTTTCGGCCGCCGCGGCGGGAGGTCTCTGCCTCGCGGTGAACAACACCCGCCGTCTGATTCCGGCGTGCGGGAGAATCCAGGAGCTCATCCGGGAAGACGCCATCGGACCCCTCGAGCATATCGACTTCGCCGAGGGGGACCGCTTCGACTGGCCCAGCGCGACGGGAGCGATGTTCGGGCCTGCCGCCGGCGGACGCGGCGTGTTCCTGGACGTGGGGGCCCACGTGGTCGACCTCGTCTGCTGGTGGCTGGGGGCCAAGCCCGAGGTCCTGTCCTTCCGCGACGACTCGTGGGGCGGCACCGAGGCCGTGGCTCATGGCTCCCTCAGCTCGGGATCCTGCCAGGTGGACATCCGACTGAGCTGGATTGCCAAGCAGCGAAACTCGGTGCGCATCCGCGGCCAGCGCGGCAGGATCGATTGGGGTATCTACGACTGGAGGACGCTCTCGGTCACCTCGTCCGCGGGCAGGTCGAAGACGCTCAAGGTCGACTCGCAGGTCCGCGTGTACGAGGACCTGTCTCGCCTCCTCGTGCGTGACTTCCTCGAGGTCGTGTCCCGGGGCGGCGATCCGCTCGTTCCAGGCCGGGAGGCACTGCCCTCGATCGAAGTGATCGACGAGTGCTATCGTAAGCGCCGGCGCTTCGAGATGCCTTGGTTCGACACGTCGGAGGCGCTCCTATCGTGACGTCGGGTGACGCAACGCTCGTCACGGGTGCCGGGGGGTTCATCGGCGGCAGGGTCGTCGAGCTCATGCACCTCGCGGGCATGAGAGTGCGCGGCGGCGTGCGACGCTGGTCCACGGCGGCCAGGATCGGCCGGCTTCCCGTGGAGATCGCCCATTGCGACGTGATGCGCCCGGACGTGTTGGACCGAGCGATGGAGGGGATGACGCAGGTGGTGCACTGTGCCGTCGGGGATGCCGAGGTCACCGTCCGTGGCACACGCCATGTTCTCGAGGCCGCTCGACGGAGGAGCGTGCGGTGCGTCGTCCACATCAGCACCATCGACGTTTACGGAAGTCTGGACGAGGGACGCGTGGACGAGACCTGGCCCCTGCGATCCACCGGGGAGTACGGCGAGATGAAGCTCGCTGCCGAAGAGGCATGCCGCTCGTTCATCGCCGAAGGCGCACGGGTCGTGATTCTTCGCCCGACGCTCGTCTACGGGCCGTTCAGCGACAGCTGGACCCTGCCCTTCGCCCGGCGGCTCCAGGCGGGAGCGTGGCTGACGTCGAAGGAGGCCGCTCAGGGCGCCTGCAACCTCCTCTACGTCGACGACCTGGTCCGGGCGGTGGTGCGCGCGCTGAGCAACGAAGAGGCCTCGGGCGAGGCCTTCAACATCAGCGGACCGGACCGGCTCACCTGGAACGACTACTTCAGCGCGCTGAACGACGCCCTGGGGCTGCCCCCATTGCGCCCCGCCGGCAAGGCCGCGTCGCGTGCGAGCACGGCCCTCATGAGCCCGGTCCGCAGGGGCGCCAAGCTCGCCCTAGGCCACTTCTCGGGTCCCATCATGTCCATGTACAAGCGGTATGATGTCGCGAAGCTCGTGATGAAGCGGGCCGAGCACGCCATACGTCAGACTCCGAGCGCTGCGGAGCTCGCGCTCTACTCGCGTCGCGCGGTGTATGCGACGGACAAGGCGCGCGACCGGCTCGGGTTCGAGCCGCTCGTTTCCATGGCCGAAGGGGTGCGGCTGTCGGCGCAGTGGCTTCTCCACCATGGGATCGTGGAGCCTGCGGGCGAGTGAGCGGGCCCGATCGCCTCAACATCTTCCATATAGCGGTGCCCGCGCATGTCGGAGGGCTCGAGCGCGTCGTTCAAGGTCTCGCGATCGGCTTGCACCAGAGGGGTCACGCGGTAACAGTCGCCACTGTCGTGGGGTCCCAAGTCGATCCGACTCCCTTCATCAGACGGATGCTGGACGCGGGCGTCGACGTACGGATCGTAAGGGTCCCGGGGAGGCGGTATCTCCTCGAACGGCGCATGATCCGGGCGCTTCTCCTCGAGTGTGCTCCGGACGTCGTCCACACGCACGGGTATCGTCCCGACGTGCTGGACTCCGGGATCGCCCGATCCCTGTCGATCCCCACCGTGACCACCGTCCACGGTGCGAGCTACATGGGCGGGCTGTCCGCGATCTACGAATGGCTGCAAGAGCGAGCCTACAGGCGTTTCGATAGGGTCGTCGCGGTGTCGGACGCACTGACTGCAGACCTTCGGCGAATCGGAGTCGCGGAGGCGCGCACGGTCGTGATCAGGAACGCGTGGGAGGGCAGCGACGACTTCCTCTCTAGAGATCGAGCGCGGGAGGAGTTGGCTGTTCCCGTTGGTGCTTGGGTGGTGGGGTGGGTGGGTCGGATGATCGAGGTCAAGGGGGGGGACGTGTTTCTGCGGGCTCTGGCACGAATGGGTAGGGGCCGGTGCAAGGCCGTGATGGTCGGAGACGGTCCGATGGGTTCGGCGTGGCGCAGGCTCGCCACCGACCTCGGTATTGACACCGAGGTCGTGTTCACTGGATCCGTGCAGGACGCCCGCCACCTCTACAAGGCCTTCGATGCGTTCGTTCTGAGCTCCAGGTCGGAGGGTACGCCTGTCGTGGTCTTCGAGGCCATGGCGGCTGAGGTGCCGATCATCGCGACGCGGGTGGGTGGGGTTCCCGAAATCCTGGACGACTCCACAGCGTTACTCGTTCCCGGGGAGGATGAAGTTGCGTTGTCTCGGGCGCTTGATCGCGTCAGGAGGGAGGCTGATGAGGCACGTAGCCGCGCCCGACAGGCCCGAATGCACCTCGAGCGGGACTTCTCCAAGGAAGGATGGATCTCGGAGTACGAGGATCTTTACGTCGAGCTCACCAGGGGTCGTGAATCGATCGGCATGCGGCCCGCACTTCCTGACGCTCCATGACGAGGTATCGACTGCTCGCGCAGACTGATCCGCGATCCTAGCTCGCCCTTTCGGTCGACAGTACGTTACGATGCACCGGAGCCTCGCGGATTCTGGCCTGGGTGCCCAGGCACCACGGAGATCAATGATCAAGCGATTGGCCGCTTCGTTGCCGCATGGCGTCCAACAGATGCTGCGAAGACGGTGGTATCGACGGTGTATCAGACGTAGCAGCTTCACGACCGACGAGCCAGAATTCCGCATGCTCGAGACGTGGATTGGGCCAGGCGATTGGGTCATCGACGTGGGAGCGAACGTGGGTGTTTACACACGGCGGATGTCCGAGATCGTGTCAGCCACAGGAAGGGTGATAGCCTTGGAGCCTGTGCCCTCAACCTTCGAACTGCTGGCGGCAAACACCGCGGATCTTGCGAACGTCACGTTGATTCAGGCGGCGGCGGTGGCGCAAGCCGGTATCGTCCGGATGGCCGTGCCATTCTTCGAGAACGGGCTCAGGAATCACTACCAAGCTTCCGTACGTGCGAACGGAGACTTCTCCGTCGTTGGGGTCGAGTTGGCCGACCTCCGGATTCCCCCGCCCGCCCTCGTCAAGATCGACGCAGAGGGACACGATCTGGGTGTGCTGAACGGCATGGCAACGGAGCCGCCCGTACCAGTGCTAATCGTTGAGGATAACTCGCTTGAGGTCGTCGAGTTGCTCAAATCAAGGGGCTACCGAGGGCAGAGACTCGAGGCCTCTCCCAACACGGTTTGGACGAACGACTCTGCCTCGAGGTAGTAAAGAGCCGCTGCGGTAGGCCGACGATGGGCCGTCCGCGATGTGCTCCGGACCCTCGCTGGTCGCGGGTGTAACGACATCTGCAGGAACCCCAGCCTGCGTTCGTTGCCCTCTCCCGGATGATCCGCTGGGCGACCCAGTATCCAGTAGACCCGGTCAGATCCCAGAAACATCTGGCTTCCGGGTATGCGGCCTACGTAACTTTGGATTAGAGGAATTGTCAACAACGGGGCGCTCTGGCGTCATATGATTATGCGAATCCTGAGAATCTTGGCGGTTATCGTCATATCCGCGGGCCTACTCACGTGCGAGTCCGACTCGGTCATCGTGGATGTGAGTGGTAGAGCCGACACACTCGTGATAGCCGGACGGACTGGGTCGGAGGTGGTCGTAGGCGCCGACACGACAGTGTCGTCCCCCGATACGGTGTTTCGGACCAGGGTCGATACGTTGCTGGCGCCCGCGGACACGGTTCTGATCACGACGGTGGACACGGTCGTCACTGGTACGGACACGACCTACGTAACCGTCGTCGACACGGTGGTCACCGTGAACACTGTGGTGGTGACGACCGTCGATACTCTCGTGCAGGTCGATACGGTGATCGTCGAGCGGACGGTCGAGTTGCCGTCGCAGTTGAGCTCGTCATCGAGTACTTTGAACCTCCTCGTTGGTGAGACGGCCACGCTCACCGTGACTGCCCAAGATCCACTCGGAACCGGTTCAGTGCCCTCCGGGGTCAGCTGGGTGTCCGACGCGCCGGGAATTGCGAGCGTCAACAGTACGGGCCTGGTTCGGGGCGAGTCTCCCGGCCTCGCGAACATCTTCGCCGTCGCGGCGGGTCTTTACACG
>CAYYRT010000083.1:0-16486 GCA_964474055.1 uncultured Acidimicrobiaceae bacterium
GTGGGTTGGAATGTCGTCCACACCCAGCGACCACCCTGTACATCGGGGTGCCAGGTAAAGCTGTCGCCTTCTCGGTCCGAGCGGTTCGCTCGCAGATGTGGGGCGTAAAGGTCGGGAAGGGAGCGATCGGGGTACAAGAAGTAGTAGTCCTCCGTGGCTTCCCCGGCGGAGGCCGCATGGACCCATTTGTGATCGAATCGTGTATGGCTCAACGCGAAGTCCAGTGCCAAGAAGATCCCGGCTTCATCGATGACCTCGATCACCTCGTTGAGTTTGTCGACCGGTGCCTGCCCCCGCAGGTGGAGGTGTGTGACGCCAAGACCCATCAGATATCGGACGTGATCGGTCAACCCCTCGAGGTCGGCGTCAAGATGATCCACATACGTCAGGGCCCAGGTACTCGCCTGATCGAGGTTCCTCGGCCCTGAGTCGCCCCGGTCCAGCTTGCGCTGCCTCTTTGACCGTTCCAGGTACGCCCCGGCGGCGACCCGGACCAGGGATTCGACGGTCCAGGCGAAGTCGTATTGCCACCCGTAGAGGCGGTGCAGGTGGCGAAAGAGACTTTCGAAGCGTTCGGTGAGCCGATGGTCGAACTCGGCCCACTGCTTCTTCTTGAACTTGGGCTGGATGGAGCGGGTAACTCGTTCGCGGGCCGAGGCGGCCGCCGAACCGAGCCAGTCGTCGGTCATCATTTACCGGTTCCGTTCAAGAGGTGAGTTCGTCGAGGTATCGAGGAAACATCTCCCTCCACGACACCCAGTCGTGCGGCCATTCCGGCCCCCACTCGTCCACCCGGTTGGGAACACCCCTGTTTCCCAGCACCGACGCCATCCTCCATGACTCACCGGGATCCTCGGCCCTTCCCTGGCCGTGGCAGAAGAGAACAAAACGACGCCGCAACTGGGCGAGATGTTCGGTCTCGTCCAGGGTGGGCAGAAAGTGGAGAGGGGAGGAGTGAAAGAAGTCGGAGGTCATCTGCCCCCGCAGCCATTTGGTGAGATCAAAGGTCCCGGAGACACAGAGGGCGCTCGAGAACACATCAGGGTGCCGGCTGAGGACCTCGAGGGCGTTGAAGGCGCCGATGGAAGCTCCCGCGGCGACCACCTCGATCGTGTCGGAGCTGCAATCGGAGCGAATAGCCGGAATCACCTCGTGGCGGATGGCTGAGTCGAAGGCCGACATCATCCAGCCGGCGTGACGCGAGTCGGCACCTGAGAGGAAGGCACGACCGTTGAGGGAGTCGACCGAGTAGACCTTGATGCGCTCCTGTTCGAGGAGCCCCTCGAGGGCCGAGATCATGTGGAAGCGTTCGATCTCCTCGGAGTCACCTCCGGCGGTCGGAAAGATCAGGACCGGGACGCCCATTGTGCCCCATCGAGCGAGGTTGAGCTCGGCTCCGAGGCGCTCGGAATGCCACTTCTCGACGGCTTTCACAGGTTTTCCTCCACCCGGTCTCCTATGTGGAGGGGCTCTAGCGGCTTTTCATCGATGACGGGTATCGGTATCGGTTGTGAGCCCAGAAGATCCAGGCGATCGCGTTCGGTCCTCCGCCAGAATTGCAGGAGACCCCAAAAGTGCTCGGTGTACCGATCCACCTCGTGGGAGGGAAAGATCACCGATACTTTGCGTCGCACCGCCTCCAACGCCCGGTCGGTCGAAAAGTATTCCCAGGTGACTTCGTCGAGATGTGACAAATGGTCATCGCAGAACTCGAGAAAGCGGTCGGTGTCGTACGCCCGGTGTGCGAGGGCCGCATAAGCGGAGAGTTTGTCCCGGTAGGGCCGGTCGGAGGCGGCAATCTCGAAGTAGGGCTCCCAGTCGGGGTTGTAGCGGACCCGGCGGCGGGTGGCGGCCACAAACAGGGACCACCGAATCTGTGCCTTCACCAGCCAGGGAAGGTGATAGTGCAGGCTGGTTACCTGCGAATCAGGGCAGGCGTTGGCGAAATCGATCGGGTAGAACGACCCCTCCTTGCGGAGCGACTCGCAGGAGTTGAAGTCCCAGTTGAAGAAGCTGTTAATGGTCAACACCATGTCGGAGAGCAGCTGCCATTCGTCCGCATCGACAAAGCTGAAGTCCACCTTGTAGCGGTCGTGCATCGGGGAGGTGGGGTCGTAGCGGATCACGTTGACCTGGGGGCCTACCGCCAGTGTTCGGACGAACAGGTCGTACGGTTCCACCGCTTCCTGGAGATGCATGATCGATCGTCCGCTCTGCTCGTACGCCGACCGGAGTTGATCCTCATTCTCGATCCGGGAGACGCCTCGCCAGGCACCGCCATCGAACGGCTTCATGTAACACGGATATCCGATCTGTTGGGCAATCTCACCGAGGTCGAAGTAGCGGGCGTATTGCTCGAGCGTCACCTGCAGGTCTGGCTGGGGCTCGGTCTCCTTGGGAGGCAACAGCACCGTACGAGGCACAGGCAAGCCGAGGCGCATCATCGCCGCGTAGCTCGTGTGTTTTTCCATCGACTGAATCGTGAACGGGTTGTTGAAGACGTAGAGGTCATCGTGAACGACGGCTTTCTTTATCCACTCTCGGGAGGTGTGGTACCAGTGGGTAAGTCGGTCGAGGAGGACGTCATACCGGACGGGCTGGCGTAGGAAGAATGGTTCGATCGTCACTCGCTCCACTCGAAATGTGTAGTGATCGTCTCCGATCGGCACCCGCAGCGCGAGGCGGGCCACAATGTCCTCGAAGTAAATGGGCCATTCGAGATCGGCCCCCAGCGAAAGACCGATCGTGAGTGGAAGCTCTGCCATCCCGCCGAGCCTAATTGGCAGGGCTCAATTGGGCCGGTGAGGGAAAGAGGAAATGGAGGCACTCACCCAGCCGATCGCGCCAGGCACCCCAATCGTGACCATCCCATGTCTCCACTGCTCGCAGCCGCAGTCCCGCTGCCCGTAACTGGGGGTTGAGGCGGCGGTGGAAGTCGGTCAACCCTTCGTAGCGGCCCACACTCGAGTAAGCGGCGTATCCCTCGATCCGCGGATCGCGCCCGAACTCTTCAAGAAAGGAGGCAATTGGGCTGAAGATCTCCTCCGGCCAGTTGTCGTTGAGCGTGTGGACGAAAGTGCCGGACAAGAGGCCCAGGGCACCAAAGTGGTGCGGGTAGTGCCAGGCCGAGGCGAGCGACGCCACCGCTCCGAGCGATGCTCCGATCAGCGCCCGGGTTCCAGAATCCACTCCGAGCCGACGTTCGATATGGGGGAGTACCTCGTGGACGATGTGGGTGGCATGCTCCCGTGACGCCGCGTATTCGACCAACCGGTTCCAAGGGTCGATCAGGACCGCCATCAGGGGAGGGATCGTACCGGTGGTGATGAAGTGGTCCAGGGCTGGTCTTAGTCCGGCATGTTGGAGGAAGTCAGTTCCGTCGTGGATGACGATCACCGGAAGAGTGGAGCCTCGCCGGAACCCGGGCGGGAGGTACACGTGATGATGCCGGCGGCCGCCCAACGCCGCAGATGTGACCCTGATCTCAACAATGGTGCTGGCTGCCGGAAGCGGGTCGCTGATGTAAGAGGACGGCTGATAGCGCGGTCCGGTCACCACGGAATTCTTGCCAAACGGATTGCTGGCCTCCGGCGGGTTGGTGGGGTCGTCGACGTCGTGCCACCGCCCGTGTTGTTTCACCGCCAGGCGATATTCGATGCGGGCGGTCGCGGGTAGGTTCATGGGCAGCAGCCAGCGCTCGGAACCCGAGATCCTGGCGAAAGGTCCGGGATCGGGAAAGCGTGGCATCCACGTGCGGAGCCGCACCTCCTGGGCATTCCCCGTGTAGATGAGAACGGTCTTTCCGTCGTGATGGAACGGCCCGGTTGCGGCGAGGGCGGCGCTCTGCAACGGGGCGGAAACTGTCACTGGGCCGGGATTTTGGCAGACCTTGCTCGTCGTTCGGTGGAGGGCACGAGGGGTAGCCTGGTTTGGTGAGAGTTCTAATCACCGGTGGGACCGGGTTCATCGGTAGCCACACCGCCATCGAACTGGTCGCGGCCGGACACGACGCGACTCTGGTTGACAACCTTGTCAACTCCTCGGCCGACGTGGTCGATCGACTCGCGGAGGCCACCGGCACTTCCGTTGCATTCTTCCAAGCGGACATTGGCGACCGCGCCGCCATCGATTCGATTCTCGAGCAGGTGCGGCCCGAGGCGGTAGTCCACTGCGCCGCCCTGAAAGCGGTGGGGGAGTCGGTGACGCAACCCCTCCGCTATTACGAGAACAATGTTGGAGGCACTGCCCGCCTTCTGGAAGCCCTCGACCGCCATGAGGTCCGCAACTTTGTGTTCTCGTCCTCGTGTACGGTCTATGGGGACCCAGAGCAGCTTCCGCTGACCGAGGAGAGCCCCACCAGGGCGGCAGCCAACCCGTATGGATGGACCAAGATCATGATGGAACAGGTTCTGTCGGACCTTCAGGCCGCCGATCCGCGTTGGTCAATCGTGCTGCTCCGCTACTTCAACCCGGTAGGGGCTCACAGCTCCGGTCTGATCGGAGAGGACCCGCGGGGGACGCCGAACAACCTCATGCCCTACCTGGCCAAGGTTGCCGCCGGGCAACTGCCGTACCTCCGGGTATTTGGCAACGACTATCCGACCCCTGACGGCACCGGGATCCGCGACTTTGTCCATGTCGTCGACATCGCCCAGGGCCATGTGGTGGCGCTGGAGAAGCTGGCCCACCAACCCGGCCGCCACGTCTTCAACCTCGGCACCGGTATCGGCCACAGCGTCCTCGAGCTGGTTTCCGCATTCACGGCTTCTACCGGTCAGGATGTGCCCTACCGGTTCGAGGGCCGAAGACCGGGAGACGTTGCCGCGACCTGGGCCTCGGTCGACAAGGTGCACTCCGAACTCGGCTGGAAGGCCACCAGGTCGCTCGAGCAAATGTGTGCAGACGCCTGGCGATGGGAGTCCCGGCCCAAACAGAGCTAGCGCGGTGCTGCGCCGATGGCGACCTCCCAGCTAAGTTGTCGTCTCGTGCAGAGTCCGGCCGCACCCGCTGCCAATGCAGTCCTGACTGAGGTGCTTGCCCGTATCGCCACCGACTTCCCGCCCGCCGACCGACCGAGAGCCTCTGAACTTGCCCAGGCCTATCTGAGGCGTATACCACCGGCCAGCACGAACTCGCCCGATGGCTGGTATGCCGAGCTCAAGGGCATATTCGAATTCATGCGTGAACGGGCTGAGCCCATCAAGGTCAGGGTCTTCAATCCGAGCATCGACGTCGACGGTTACACCTCGGTTGGCTCAGTGGTTGAAGTAAGCATCGACGACAGCCCCTTCTTGCTCGACTCGGTGTCGAACGAGATCCAGGCGCACGGTTTGGAAGTCATCAGGGTGGTGCACCCGGTGGTGGGGGTGGAGCGGGACTCGACCGGAAAGCTGATGTCGATAGGCAACGCTCGAGGAGCCCGTCACAAGGAATCGGTCGAACACTACGAGTTGGATCGCCGGCTCTTCGAAGCCGATCTCCCTGGTCTGGAGAAAGCGGTGCGTCAAGCATTGGTCGACGTCCAGCGGGCGGTTCGGGACTTCTATCCGATGATGGACCGGATCAACCGCATGGTTGAACTGGTACGCCAGGCGGCCGGTTTCGTCCCTGAAGCCGAGATAGGTGAGGCGATTGCCTTCCTCCAATGGCTGCGTGATCAGAACTACGTTTTCCTCGGGTATCGGGAATACGGCCTGGTGGATACCGAGCATGGAAAGGCCGTTCAGGCCGACCTTGCCAGCGGGCTCGGCATTCTCTCCGACCCGGACCGTTCGAAGTCGGCATCGCCCGTTCCCCTCTCATCGCTTCGGCCCGAACTCGCCGCGCGCTACCAGAGCGGTGACCTGTTGGTCATCACCAAAACCAACCGGCTGTCGAGCGTTCACAGAAGGGTCAAGTTGGACTACGTCGGTGTTCGCATCATCGGACCGACAGGTGCCACCGTGGGGGAGGCCCGGATGGTGGGTCTCTTCACCTCCAAGGCGTTTATGGAGCCCGCCTCCCACGTTCCGATCCTCCGCCGAAAGCTGGCTGACATCGTCTCGTCCGAGGACTTGATCGAAGGCTCCCACGACCACAAGGCGGTTATCGAAATCTTCGAGAGCTTCTCGAAGCATGATCTGTTCACGGCCCCGGTCCGCCACTTGCAGACCGAGATCATGGAGTTGCTCGCCCTCCAGGAGACCCATCAGGTCCGACTCTTCGTTCGCCGCGATCTCCTTGAGCGCAGCGTTTCGGTCCTGGTCGCCCTGCCACGTGATCGCTTCAACGCCGATCTTCGCAAGCGGTTGCAGGATCTCTTCATCCGGCTTTTCAAGGCCAGTTCGTGCGAGTACCACCTGGAACTCGGTGAGACCGACCCTGCCCGAATCCACTTCACCGTTTGGGCGGAGGGCCCCATCCCTGAGGTCGAGTTCGAAAAAATGGAATCAGAGGTTCTCGCCATAACCAGGAGCTGGAGCGATCGGCTCTTCGAGCAGTTGGCCGCTTCGGTCCCGCCGACCAAAGCCCGCACACTCGTCGATCGGTGGGCCGACCGGTTTCCGGATTACTACCGGGTGTCCACTCCACTGGCAGCCACTGCGGCCGACGTGCTCGCCTTGGACTCGTTGACGGAGGCGGAGGCCCCCTTCCGCGTTGGGCTTCGCAACGAGGACGCCGGGCCCGAGAACCTGACCAGGGTCCTGCTGTACCGCTCCGACGGAAAACAACCACTGTCGGAGTTGGTGCCGGCACTGGAAGACATGGGAATGCACGTAGTGGAGGAGGTTCCCACCCGGCTCCAGGGCGGGGGCAACCTGTTTATTCATGACTTTGGAGTGGTGGGAGTCGACGGCCAGCCACTCGATCTCGGTGGATGCCAAGCGCGGGTCGAAGCGGCTCTCGCCGCCGTGTGGTCGGATGCGGCTGAGTCCGACCCGCTCAATCGCCTGGTGGTCACGGCAGGCCTGACTCATTGGGACGTGGGAATCCTTCGCGCCTATCGGATCTACTGGCGCCGTCTGGCTCCTTCCTTCACGGTCGGATACCTCAACGACGTCATCAACGAACACCCCGACATGGCCGCCGACCTGATGCGACTGTTCCGGGCCAGGTTCGATCCGGCCGAGGACTCGACCGATGCCGAACCGATCACCGCTTCGATCCTCAGCCGCCTGGATGCCATTCCATCGCTCGACCATGACCGGATCCTTCGTAGCTTCTTCCGGCTGATCGAGGCATCACTTCGCACGAACGTGTTCCTCGAGGGCAATCAAGTTCTGGCGATCAAGCTTCGATCGGGGGATGTGCCCGACATGCCGGCGCCGGTGCCCTATGCCGAGATCTTCGTATACGGTCCCGGCGTTGAGGCGATCCACCTTCGAGGTGGTCCGGTCGCACGGGGCGGCATCCGCTGGTCAGATCGACGCGAGGACTATCGCACCGAGGTCCTCGGTCTGATGAAGGCTCAGGTGACCAAAAACGCAGTGATCGTGCCAACCGGGGCGAAGGGTGGGTTTGTGCTTCGGCGCCCACCGAGCGATCCGACTCGTACGGGCGAGGAAGTGCGCAAGCGGTACGAGGAGTACATCCGCGCGTTGCTCGACGTCACCGACAACCTGGTCGAAGGCGAAGTCGTGCATCCCGACAGGGTGCGGATCCATGATGGACCTGATCCCTATCTGGTGGTTGCTGCCGACAAGGGGACGGCCACTTTCTCCGACCTTGCGAACGGGGTGGCTGCGGAGTACGGCTTCTGGCTCGATGACGCTTTTGCCTCGGGAGGTTCAGCGGGTTACGACCACAAGGCCCTGGGGATCACGGCCCGAGGGGCGTGGCGTTCGCTGGAGCGCCATTTCCTTGAAATAGGCATCGACCCTCATCAAGCCGAGTTCACCGCCATCGGAATCGGTGACATGTCCGGTGACGTCTTTGGCAACGGGATGCTGGGTTCTGACCGCATGAAGCTGGTAGGTGCCTTCGATCACCGTCACATCTTCATCGATCCGGACCCCGACCCGGCCCGCTCTTACCGGGAAAGGAGGCGACTATTCGAGTTGGCCCGCTCCAGCTGGGATGACTACGACCGTGGGGTCATGTCCTCCGGTGGGGGAGTGTGGCCCCGCTCGGCTAAGCAGATACAACTTTCGCCGGAGGCCCGGCGCGCAATCGGCGTGACCCATTCGGCCTTTGCCCCCAATGACCTCATCTCGGCGATCCTGCGGGCTCCGGTCGACCTGTTCTGGAATGGAGGGATCGGGACCTACGTGCGGGCGTCCTCGGAGAACAACGTCACGGTGGGGGACCGGACCAACGACGCGGTGCGCATCGACGCTTCCCAACTCAGATCGCGGGTGGTGGTGGAGGGAGGGAACCTCGGCCTTACCCAGGCTGCCCGGATCGAGTACGCCCTGACGGGAGGAAAGATCAACACCGACTTCATCGACAACTCGGGCGGGGTCAACTGTTCGGATCGCGAGGTCAACCTGAAGATCCTCCTCGGCCTCGCCGAGAAAAGGGGAGAACTGAAACGGGCGGATCGTGACCAGTTGGTTGCACAAGCGGCTGACCAGGTGGTGGTGCGGATCCTCTACGACAACTTCCAGCAGGCACAAATGTTGTCCCAGGAGGAACACGCCGCGTTGCGCAGGCTGGGTGCATACGAACAACTGATGGCATCATTGGAGCGAGAGGAGATCCTCGACCGGAAGCTGGAGGGTCTCCCGTCAAGTGAAGTCCTGGCGGAGAGAGCACGTTCCAGCCGGGGACTGACCAGACCTGAACTCGCGGTCTTGCTGGTCGATGCCAAGCGGAGCATCTATGAGGCGTTGGTGCTTACCGAGCTTGTCGACGACCCCTATCTCGTTTCCGATCTCCGGAGGTACTTCCCCGAGGCCGTGATCGACCGCTTCGCCCATCTCCTTGCCGACCACCCGCTGAGGCGCGAGATCGTCGCCAACTCTTTGTCCAACGACATTGTCAACAGCATGGGCAGCACCTTCGTCAGTCGAATCTGTCATCGCAGCGGAGCCTCAGTGTCAGAAGTGATGAGGGCCTACCGCATCGCCCGCGACGTTTCCGGGGCTGTCGTCCGCTGGGAGGCTCTCGAGTCGATGTTGGGCCGAATCGATCACGGCCTGTGGGGCGAGTTGATGACCGGGGCCGACCGGGTCGTGGCGGCACTCACCCGGCGCTATCAGGCCCGTTCGGCAGAATCTGGTCTGGCGGAAACCATCGAGGCAGACGCCGAGGGATTTGCCGAGTTCGAGGCGGCGCTGCCCACAGCAGGCCCCGAGAGCTGGCAGGCGTCGTTGACGGCCGAAGAGGGGTCCCTGATGGAGCGTGGTGTGCCGATGGAGATGGCGCGCCGTCATGCGTCTCGCCGCCGCCTGGCCCATGGACCGGATGTGATCGAGCTTGCCCGCCAGCACGGACGCAAGGTTGGGGAGGTTGCCGAGATCATGTTCCATGCCGGCGAGGATGTCGGCCTCGGTCATCTCGAGAAGCTGGCCTCGGGGCTGTTTTTCACGGACTCATGGCAAAGGTGGGCTCTGGAGGCCCTGGAGGATGACCTTCTCGAACTTCGTCGGCGGTTGACCGAACGGATACTGGCAGAAGCAGGTGATCGCGGTCCCCTGGATGCAGTCGAGCATTACACCAACGCCAACGCGGGCGCCCTCGACCGGCTCCGAAGCTTTCTCAACGGTCTGGAGGGGGAACAACCGGAGAGCCTGGCCCCTTTGATGATCGGGGTGCGCCAACTGCGGGCCATCCTCGGATAGACCATAGGTCTATGTAACATAACGGCGCTTATGGGCGTATGCTTGACCCGGTCGCCTTTGGTTCGATCCGGAGGGCCCGCATCGCTGCCGCTGCTCGATAGAGGTGCCATAGGGCCTCACGGTGGCGCCCAGGATCGTCTACATCGGCCAGGTCGCGGTCGATGTCCTCCAGGGCCGCTTCGAGCAGGTAGACGGCGTCCTGGATCTCTCCCAACAAACCCGCTGACATCAAGACGTCATCCGCTTCGAGTTGATGAACCTTGGCCAAGTGCCGCGCTTCGTAGGCACGTTGACGGTGACTGCGCCTGCAATAGCTCCTTGGTCGACCGGGCCCCGGTGTTGGTCGGAAACCTGTTCCACACCAGGCACACCTGACCAAGGTACTTAACGTCACTGTGACGAAAGCATATCATCAATCTAGGGAAATGAGGCGATCGAGCAACGATTGGGCGAAGACAGCCGAGTTCACCCTGGTTCCGACGGTGGCGTTGGGTGTCGCCGACGTAACGCCCCACAAATCCACCACCGTTCGACCACGACAGAGGCTTGACTCGGTGTCGACCGTCACCGCCACATGTTCTGTGGTCACCAGATCAGGCCAGATCAGGTGAGCGACGGCCAGAGCGTCGTGGATCGGCACCCCACTGCGGGCTGAGTAGCTGCGAGGGTGATGTGTTATGAAGAAATCGAGCAACTCGGCAACGAACTTTCCGACCGCGCCACTCCCCCGTAGTTGTTCGGCATGGCTTTGGTCGAGCAGGGCCTGGTGAGTGACGTCGAGGCCGATCATGGTCAAGGGTATTCCTGAGTGGAAGACGCGGTGGGCTGCTTCCGGATCGACATAGATGTTGAACTCGGCTGCCGGAGTGAAGTTGCCGGTTCCAATCGCACCCCCCATCAGGACGATTTCCTTGATGGCATCTTCGATCCCCGGATAACGATTCAGCAACATCGCGATGTTGGTGAGGGGTCCGACCGGGACCAGGGTGACCGGGCTGTTTGACCCCCTGATCTGGTCGGCGAGAAAGTCGACCGCGTGAGCCTCGACCACTGAGCCGGCCGGGGCCGGCAACATGGGTCCATCGAGGCCGGTTTCCCCGTGAACGTGTTCGGCCACGACCAGCTCGCGGACTATCGGGCGGTCACAACCGGCAGCAACGGGGATATCGCTTCGACCTGCAAGTTCCAAAACTCGGAGTGCGTTGGCGGTGGTCTTGGGCAGAGTGGTATTGCCCGCCACGGTTGTGACTCCCAAGATCTCCAGTTCGGGGCTGGCAAGAGCGAGGAGTAGGGCGATGGCGTCGTCGTGGCCAGGGTCACAATCGAAGAGGATCGGAATGCTCATCGGATCATGACCGTGTCGATCTCGGCCGCGGTCGGTAACGACGTCTGGGCACCGGCCCGGATCGTGGCCAGCGCTCCGGCCGCGCAGGCCCTTTCCAGTGCTTGGCCGATCTCGAAGTCTTCGAGCAGCGAGACCGCCAGGGCCGCGACGAAGGCGTCGCCTGCTCCCACCGCGTCGATCGCCACAACCGGCGGCGGGGTCGCCTGGGCGAGCTGGCGGCCGTGCAGAAATGCGGCCGCACCCTCCCGGCCCATCGTCACCACCACCACACCCGGACAATCATCGAGGGTGGTCCCGTAGTAGTCGCGCTCGATCTCGTTTACCACCACGACCTCGGCTCGCTGCCAGACATTGGCCGGCACCCGAGCGGCCGGAGCCGCGTTAAGACAGAAGAATCCGGAGGTAGAGGCCGCTGCCCGCGCCACGGTCTCGATCGGTATCTCGAGCTGGCAGAGGACCGATTCGTTCTGACTCAGGTCGAGGGCATCGGGCGACAAGTAGGCGTTGGCCCCGGGGGCAACGCCGATGAGGTTCTCTCCACCTTCTTCCACCATGATCACCGCCACACCTGTCGGGATGTTCTCATATGCCCAGCAGCGGTCGAGCACGACCCCCTCATGCCTCAGCAGGGCCAGGGCTGCCTCGGCTGTCTCGTCCTCCCCCACCGCGGCCACCAGGTTCACGTCGGCACCTAGCCGGCGAGCAGCCAGTGCCTGGTTCGCCCCCTTGCCCCCGGGGTGACGGGCGAACTCCCCACCGGTGACGGTTTCGCCCGGGCTGGGAAGCCGCTGAAGGCGGACTACCAGGTCGAGATTCACACTCCCTATGACCGTGAGGCTGGGCATCGGTCGGGGGACGATAGCCCGACCGATACACTGCCGATCCCCGTGGCGCTCCCCCAACCCGATCCCCGTGTGACCGCGGCCCTCGATCACCTGGGGGTGGCATACGAGATGCTTCCGTGCGATCCGGAGCTCGCTGACACTGCCGCGTTTTGCGCTGCCTACGGGATCCCTCTGGAACGATCCGCCAACACCATTGTTGTTGCCTCGAGGAGGCCCGAGGGACGGCAGGTGGCGTGTGTGCTGTTGGCGACCACCCGCCTCGACGTCAATGGCCTGATTCGACGCAGAATGGGGGTCAAGAAGGCATCCTTCGCGCGGCCCGAGGAAACCGCCGCGCTGACGGGGATGATGATTGGTGGAGTCACACCATTCGGATTAGACCTCGAAGTGTGGGTCGACGCGGCGGTCATGGCCCTTGACTGGGTGATCCTCGGCGCCGGTTCGAGGTCGGCCAAGGTCAAGATCGATCCGGTGGTCCTGGGTTCCCTGGCCAACGTGGAGGTCGTCCCAGACCTGGCCACGCCGGCAGGCTCTACCGACGTTTGACCGCCCGGCGCAACAGGAACAGATAGCCAACCACCCCGATGGCGGCAAAGGCGAACCACTGGATTGCATAAGCGAGATGGGGCCCCTCGTCGTCTAGATCCGGTTCGGAAATCGGCAGTGCCCGGGAGTCAAGGGGGGCCTCCTGCACGAGGTAAAGCGGGACCGTTGCCCAGCTAAGACCCGATGCGATCACCGAGATGTCGACGCGGGTCACGGTTCGGTTCTCGTCTGGAGTGCCCCCCTGGGCGGTTCGTTCCTCGCTCTGGCGCAGCCAGCCACCTATTTCAACCTCACCGATCGGTGGCGTCGCCGGGTTCGGAACGGTGTCCATTTCCAGAGGAACCCAACCACGGTTTACCAGGACCGCCTCCCCCGATGCCATGACGAGCGGGGTGACCACATGGAAGCCGGCCACACCGTTGTTTACCTGGGAGCGGACGAGGACTTCCGAGGCTGGTTGAAACTCTCCCCTGACCGTCGCCCGCCGGTACTCAAGGCTGGATGGGTCGGTGCCGGCCGCGGCCAGGAGCTCCTCCAGCGGCTCTGGATCGGCTCCCAGGCGGGCGGTTAGAACGAGGTTGTCGAGTTTGCGGTCCTCCCAGCGACCCAGCTGCCAGGAGCCGAGCGTGAGGAAGGCTCCGGCCAGACAGACAACGAGGAGGTGGGCAAGCCACCAACGCAAGCTGCCGAGGACCGAACGCACTCCCGGCTCAGGCAGCTAAGGCGGGCTCGTCGTCTTCGTCCGCGAGCAGTTGCTCTGCCACCGTCATCGGCTCACCATCACCTCGCACTGCCTGCGGCTGGCGCAACCACCGCTCGATGGTTGCGCCATCGGAGTGACCATTGGAGGTGAGGAGGCGGGCCAGGTCATCAGTCCAAAACCACTGCATGAGACACCTCCTCGGGGATGGGGAACATGGCGAGTGTACGTGCCATGTCAAGGCGCTCCGAGACCCTGTGAACATTGGCCCGCCAGCGCGTCGTCGGTTGGAAAAGAGACGTGTTCGGCGATCATCTCGATGCGACTCCTGCGGCCGTCGGGGCCTTCCCAATATCGTCGCTGCACGGCTCCGGTTGCCCAGACTTGGGCTCCCACCTCAGGCAGCCCGGACAAATCATCTTCGGCCGGGTTCCACCACATGACGGGTATCAGGTCGAGCCGTTTGGCGGGCCATTCGGAGCGAACCGCCACCAGCAGCCGAACCCTGACGTCGTCGTTGGTGACGATGTCGGGCGGAGCGGCGAGCCTTCCGAGCAGTACAACCAGGTTGAGATCCACGGCATGCCTCCTTCTCAATCGGGGAAGGGCGGGCAGCCACGAACCTATGACGTGGGTGAGACAGAAACTCAGATCTGGGCGCGGAGCTCTTCGAGGCCGGGCATGGCCGGGTACTCGCGGGCCACCGCGTCAATCAGTCGCGAGGCCGCCTCGTTGTCACCTGCGGCCAATGCGACCCGGGCTGCTACGAACCATCGGCGCACTTCTGACTCCGGAGCCGGGGTGACGAGCCTTCCGGGTTTGATGACACGCCAGGCTTCGGCCACTCTGCCTCGATCGAGCAGATAGCTGGCGTAGACGACTGTCGCTTCGCGCTCGGTGTCGCGGTCGCCACCCAACTCCTTGAAGAGCGACCACGTCTTCTCGACGTCGGCACCCTTCCCGAGGGCCCGGAGAACATCCATTTCGACCGGCATGTGGGTGGTTTCGCCTGCAAGCCGGCGAAACGCTCGCAACTCCTGGAGGGCGGGAGCCCAGCGTTCGGTGTAGTAGGCGGCGAGGCCCATCAGCTCGCGGATGGTGGCCGCCCGCGGCGCCAATGCCTTGGCGGCAGTAAGGCTGTCGAACGCCGCCTGGTATCTCTCGTCGGCAAACTGGTTGACGCCCCTCTCGAGCTGGCGGATGGCCATGTCCCGGCGCTCCTTGGGTGTGGACCGGGTGATCTCGTCGCGGATCCAACGGGGCAAGTCACCGGCAGGCACCGAGGTGATCGGTGGGCGCGGGCTGTACCGGGTCTGGTGGTTGCCCCGGGCGGGCGGACGAGGTTCGTTGCGGCTCACCGGTTCCTCACGGGTGTTCGGGCGCGATCGGTCGGCGCGCGTTGTAGTTACGCGAAGAGGGGGCCGGCACGTCGAGTGCGACCCCCTGCTCCAGAAAAATGCCCGGCGGTGACCTACTCTCCCAGGGGGTTGCCCCCCAAGTACCATCGGCGCTGGCAGGTTTAACTTCCGTGTTCGGAATGGGAACGGGTGGTTCCCTGCCGCTATACCCACCGGACAAATCATCGAGCGACTCGGCACCCCGAGCACTCCATAGCGAGCACGTAAGTCTTGAATTCAATCCAAGTCCTCGGCCGATTAGTACCGGTCGGCTGAACGCATTACTGCGCTTACACCTCCGGCCTATCAACCTGGTCTTCTACCAGGGGCCTTACCGGGTTAAACCCGTGGGAGATCTCATCTCAGGGTGGGTTTCGCACTTAGATGCCTTCAGCGCTTATCCCTTCCGTACATAGCAAACGAGCCATGCTCTTGGCAGAACAACTCGCACACCAGCGGTACGTCCATCCCGGTCCTCTCGTACTAGGGACGGCTCCCTTCAAATCTCCTGCGCCTGCGGCGGATAGGGACCGAACTGTCTCACGCACAGTAGTCTCTCATCACTGAGAGTGTAGACTATCCCTTCATCCTCTTTCGAGGAGCTGGCGTATTGCGTGCCTTTAGTTTTGGTCAAATATGACCCTAGGCCACGCCTCTTCTTTCGAATCAGTCGTTACGGGGGTCAACACACCCATCTTTTCGAATTGGCTTCGGACTACATCTGCAGTCACAAAGCGCGACTTTGAAAAGTTCAGGGCTGCAAACCCGTCTATCTCCTTGCACACTTCGAGGAACCCGCTTGGGTCCCTAGGTGGAGGAAGTCGATCGATGAGCCTAAGCCCGGCGATCACCTGTGCCTCTTTGAAGATCACATATGGTGCCATCTGTTCGAGATTCGAACGGACGGCAGCTCTGTTGGTGATCGTTAGATCCGACATGCCACCTTGTCGGCGTCGTAGTCGCCCACCCAGCCGCTCGGCGAGGCGTAACAAGCCGGCTTCCGCCGAGGTGGCCTGGTAGAACACCAGGGACACCCTCAGATAGAAACCGTATCGGTACACCTTTGACCGAACGATCTGGAAGTGGAGACTTCCGTCGCCGTCGAAGAATCCTGCAAGGTACGGATAGAACGGGTCCATTGTGCAACCTTCCCTCGGGATCGTCTGTCACCGTAGTTCGAACCAGTGACAGATTTCCCCGATATGAGCCAGTCAACACCTCGGAATTGCTTCCGAGGGACGCAGTTCTTCTACGTTCTGAACCCAGCTCGCGTGCCGCTTTAACGGGCGAACAGCCCGACCCTTGGGACCTGCTACGGCCCCAGGATGCGACGAGCCGACATCGAGGTGCCAAACCGGGCCGTCGATATGGACTCTTGGGCCCGATGAGCCTGTTATCCCCGGAGTACCTTTTATCCGTTGAACCATGGCACACCCACGTGCCACCATGGGTTCACTAAGTCCGACTTTCGTCCCTGCTCGACTAGTAGGTCTCGCAGTCAAGCTCCCTTGTGTCTTTGCACTCAACGCCTGATTGCCGACCAGGCTGAGGGAACCTTTGAGCGCCTCCGTTACTCTTTAGGAGGCCACCGCCCCAGTGAAACTACCCATCAGACACTGTCCCTAATCCAGATAATGGATCGAGGTTAGAAGCCCGTCATACGAAGGGTGGTATTTCAAGGTTGACTCCACGAAAGCTGGCGCCTCCGCTTCACAGTCTCCCACCTATCCTACACATCATACGCCAAACTCCAATGTCAAACTATAGTAAAGGTTCCGGGGTCTTTCCGTCCTGCCGCAGGAAGTGAGCATCTTTACTCACACTGCAATTTCACCGAGTCCCTGGTTGAGACAGTGCCCAAATCGTTACGCCATTCGTGCAGGTCGGAACTT
>CAYYRT010000084.1:0-7527 GCA_964474055.1 uncultured Acidimicrobiaceae bacterium
TTGCCGTCTTGTTGGCCTGAGTGGTCGCTGGGGACGGCCCCGGCGTGCGCCGGTTCGCTCCTGCCCTGAGCTCATATGCCGAGGAGCTCGGGAAGGGCTGACGACAAGTAGCCCAGGGTCAGTCCCAGAGCGTGACGATCACCGCGACGATCGAATAGGCGATGATCGCGTTGACCCCGTTGATCATCCAGTAGGAACTGCCCTTCTGCTCATACAACTGGCCGATCAGGGCACCCACGACGCCAAAGCCGATCCCGAGCACGATTCCCAGGCCAAGCCCGTCCACAAAACTCGCTGCCCCGATCGCCTTCGCCAGCATGGCGATCACCGTCGCCGTCACTAGGTAGCCGAAGAAGGTGGGGACCAGGATCTTCACCAGGGGAGGTCCCTCGGTGGGAGTCACTTTGGCCGCCCGCATCCAGGCGTTGCTGAGCGGGGGGATCGAGTACCAGGCGGCGCTGAAAGCGAACCAGGCGATCGTTGCCACGAGGACGGCGAGCCAGTTCAGCTCACCGACGAAGTCCAGAATCATCAACTCTCCTTTTGGAACGCCGTACCGTAACTAAGGCTCGCCCCCCATGCTGCCGATGTGATAGGCGGAGATGCAGGGGAAGTCAGGACTCGTTCGCCCCAAGATTGACCGCCGCGCGGCTGCGCTCGCCGCCGCTC
Source organism: uncultured Acidimicrobiaceae bacterium (assembly GCA_964474055.1). Lineage (GTDB taxonomy): Bacteria > Actinomycetota > Acidimicrobiia > Spongiisociales > ZC4RG35 > JAICND01. The sequence goes on from CAYYRT010000084.1 coordinate 670, forward strand.
TCATGCTGGTTCTGGCCACACCGGCGACGGCCGACGACACCGTGGGACTTGTCGACCCCGCCAGGGGCATCTGGTATCTCCGTGATGAAGCCGGCGAGGTGACGAGCTTCTTCTACGGAAATCCGTCCGACTCCCCGATGATGGGCGACTGGGACTGCGACGGCGACGACACCCCCGGGTTGTACCGGCGTAGCGATGGCTATGTCTATCTGCGCGACTCCAACACCCAGGGAATCGCCGACCTCAAGTTCTTCTTCGGCAACCCCGGCGACATCCCCCTGGCCGGTGACTTCGACGGCGATGGGTGCGACACCGTCTCGATCTACCGGCCCTCGGAGGCGAGGTTCTACATCATCAACGAACTCGGAGCCGATGATGGCGGTCTGGGGGCAGCGGAGTTCTCCTACTACTTTGGCAACCCGGGCGACAAACCCTTCGTCGGCGACTTCAACGGCGATGGCGTCGATACGGTCGGGCTCCATCGCGAGTCGAGCGGTTTTGTCTATTTCCGCCAGACCCACACCACCGGGGTGGCCGACAGCCAATTCTTCTACGGGAACGCCGGTGACCGACTTGTGGCGGGTGATTGGGGCATCGTCGACGGCGTCGACACCCCCGCAGTTTTCCGTCCCAGCAACTCTGTCTTCTACTTCCGCCATACCAACACCCAGGGGATCGCCGACTCACAATTCGGATGGGGCTCGCCCTCGTGGCTCCCTGTCGCCGGGTCGTTCGGAGAGCTGAGCGGAGGTGGACCCGGGGACGTTTGCACCGTGTTTCCCGCCGACAACATCTGGAACACCCCGGTCGACTCCCTTCCGGTGCACGCCAGGTCCTCGCAGTATGTGTCCCGGATCGGTGCCTCGGCCAATGTCCACGCCGACTTCGGGAGCGGGGTGTGGCCTCCCGGTTCTACCAGCCCCATCGGCATCCCTTACGTCACCGTGGGAGCGGCTCAGGCTGACGTTGCAGTCCAGTTCACCTCCTGGCCTGGCGAAAGCGACCCCGGTCCGTATCCGGTGCCCGCCAATGCGCCGATTGAGGGCGGGCCATCCTCTGGCGGTGACCGTCACGTCCTGGTGGTGGATGCGGCCGACTGCTTCCTCTACGAGCTCTTCTACGCATTCCCCAACGGCAACGGAACCTGGCAGGCTTCCAACGGAGCGAAGTACAACCTTCGTTCCAATGAGCTCCGCCCTGACGGATGGACCTCGGCGGATGCGGCCGGGTTGCCTATATATGCGGGTCTCGTGCGTTATGACGAGGTGGTGGCGGGTGTTATAGAGCACGCCGTCAGGTTCACCGCCCCGAACACCCAGTCGGCTTACGTGTGGCCCGCTCGCCACGAAGCCTCCAGCATCACCGACCTCTCCTATCCGCCCATGGGCCAGCGATTCCGGCTCAAAGCTTCGTTCGACACCTCCGGGTTCTCCTGGCAGACCCAGGTGATCCTGGAGGCGATGAAGACCTACGGGCTCATCCTCGCCGACAACGGCTCTCCCTGGTACATCTCTGGAGCCCCGGATCCTCGGTGGGATAACGACATCCTTCACGAACTCGACGTTCTCGAAGGCTCGGACTTTGAAGCGGTCGATGTTTCTTCACTGATGGTCGATCCGGACAGTGGCCAGGCCGCTCCCTAGATGAGGCTTTGTCTCTAACCGCGAGCCGAAATCTGCTGCACCGCCCAGCCGTTCCCGTCCGGATCGTTGAAGAAGACGAACCCGACGTTGTCCAGGTCGGGCCCTCCCCGGCTCAGACGACTGGTGTCTCCGTCGACCACCTGCACATCGCCAACCTTCACACCTCGTTCAACCAGCTGCCGGTGCGCGGCCATGATGTCGGCCACGACCAATTGCAGGCCCTTGATCGACCCAGGCGGCATGTCCACCCCGAACCCTTTGCCGATCACAACCGAACAACCCGAACCGGGCGGGGTCAGCTGCACGATCCTCACGTCGTCACCCATTTTCGTGTCGTGATCCACGTTGAAACCCAGCTGATCGGCGTAAAAAGCCTTGGCCCGATCGATGTCTGAAACAGGAACCACTACTACTTCCAGCGTCCAGTTCATTATGTTTCAACCCTAATGAACATCCGGGTGCTGTTCACCTCGGCCACGGTGACTGTCAGCGATGTCTGGTGCGAACCCGGACATCTGCCCGACAGCGACCTCGAGGTGGAGCCGGTGTTCGGAGTCAGCTTTCCCCGAACCGGGGTCTACGTTCAGCGGACCGCGGCAGGCACGGTTGTGGTCGACCCCACGGTGGCAGTGTTTCGCAACGCCGGTGACGAACAGATCACCCTCCATCCGACCGACGAAGGCGACAACAATACCGAGCTTCAGTTTCCGGTGGAGGTAGTGGCGCCTCTACTCGATCTTCATGGCCGGTTCCGCATCGGGTCCGTGGCCGTCTCGGAGTCTGTCACTGCCCGCCATCGCCGTTTACTGCGGCGGTTGCATCACCGGACGATGACGAGCCCCCTCGCCATCGACGAGGACGCACTTTCGTTGTTGGGGTCCACTCACCGCATCGAAGCCCCTCGTCAGACCAATGATCACCAACGGCGGATCGTCGACGAGACCCGCCAGTATCTCGCGTGGAGGTTCCGCGACGATCTCGACCTGGTGACCGTGGCGGAGGCGGTCGGCTCTTCGCCTTTCCACCTGAGCCGCATCTTCAAAAGGGCCACAGGCAGATCGATCACGGACTACCGCACCGCACTTCGGGTCCGCTTCGCCATCGACCGGCTCGCCAGCGGGGACGACGATCTCAGCCGGTTGGCGGTCGAGGCTGGCTTCTATGACCACGCTCATATGACCAGCACCTTCAGACGGCGGTTGGGATCGCCACCCTCTCACCTCCGAGTCTGGTTAACGACCTAGGATCAAAACTGGAGTGCGGCGGCCGCCCAGTGGAATCCTGCGCCGAAAGCAGTCAGAAGCACCAGGTCCTCTCTTTGGATGCGGTCTGTCATAACTGCCTGCCACATCGCAAAGGGGACAGTGGCGGAGCCGGTGTTGCCGTATTCGTGAACGTTGACGAACATGCGATCGGACTCCAGTCCCATTTTCTTACGGACTGCCTCGATGATCCGGAGGTTGGCCTGATGAGGGATCACGAGAGCGACCTCGCCCACGGTGCGGCCGACCAGACGCAATACTTCGTCCGAGGCCTCGCTCATGCGCCGCACGGCTTCTGTGAACACCTTCTTGCCATCCATCTCCAGGCGATTGTGATCACCACTGGCCAGCGTCGACTCGTTGAACGGTTTGCGGGTTCCCCCGGCAACGAGCGTGAGGATCTCCGCGTGGGAGCCGTCGGTTCCCGAGATCACCCCTAGCACCTCCGCTTTGCCAGGTTCAGGACCCATCACAACTGCCCCAGCGGCATCACCAAACAACACCGCGGTGGCCCGGTCGGTCAGAGAGATCATGCGGGTGATGACCTCAACGCCGATCACCAGGATGTTCTTAGGCTGCACCGCGATCCGCGATTGGGCCACGTCCATCGCTTGGACGAATCCAGCGCAACCGCTGCCTCCGAGGTCGTAGGTAGGGACGGTGCGACAGCCCAATTCGTGTTGGAGGAGGGCAGCCGTGTCGGGGATCCTCAGCTCGGGAGTGTCGGTAGCGACCACGATCTCATCGATGTCGGAGGGCGTCAGGCCGGCGTCATCGATCGCTCCTCTAGCCGCGGCTGCGGCCAGGGTGAGGGTGGACTCGTCGTCGGCGGCAAAGCGGCGTCGTTTGATGCCCGTCCGTTGTGTGATCCACTCGTCCGTGGTGTCAACCCTCTCGGCCCATTCGTCGTTGGTGACAATTCGCTCGGGGGCGTATCCACCGAAACCCATTATGTGTGCCATCGCAGCCACGACCTTATTGGAAACGCAAGGATCTACAAGCGACCTCTTCGGGTCCGGGTTGATACTCCCTCCAATGCGGTCGTCGTTCAACCGGCTGTTTGCTGCCTCGACGCTCTCCAATCTGGGAGACGGGGTGGTTATCACTGCCTTCCCGTTGTTGGCGGCCAGCATCTCGTCTTCGCCCCAGGCCGTGGCAGGGATGACCGCCGCGGCCACCCTCCCCTGGCTTCTGTTTGGCCTCCCCGCCGGAGTCATCGTCGACCGAGTCAACCGGGTTCGACTGATGTGGATCGTCGACCTGGGCCGAGCCATCGCGGTAGGCGGGCTAGGCCTGCTCATCCTTGATGGCAACGCCACGCTGGCGGCGCTCTATGCGGTGGTCTTCGTACTTGGAGTGGCGGAGACGCTCTTCGATTCGGCGGCGATGGCCGTGGTGCCAGGAGTGGTGGAGGGAGAGTCGCTGGAAAAGGCCAACGGCCGCCTTTTTGCAGGCCAGTTGACGGCCAACCAGTTCGTCGGTCCCCCGCTCGGAGCGCTGCTGTTCGGCCTGGCGACCTCGCTGCCACCGTTGGTCGATTCCGTCACCTTCCTGATGAGCGCGGTCCTCCTCACCGGAGTTCGGGTCAAGCGGTCGGTCGAGGTGGTTGAGAGGCGTTCATTGGGTGTCGAACTTCGGGAGGGTCTGGCCTGGGTATGGCACATCCGGAACATCAGAACGCTGGCGATTGGCGCCGCCGTCATTAACCTGGCCCATACCGGAGCGATGGCAGTTCTGGTCCTCTTCGCAACCGTCGTCCTCGGTCTTCCCGAACTTGGATACGGCGCCCTGTTCGTATTGGCCGCCATTGGAGCACTGGCAGGCAGCCTCACCGCCAGCCGGGTGGCGGCCCGGTTTGGACGGCGTCCAACCGTCCTGGGTTCGGTGGCCGTCATGGCTGTGAGCCTGGTTCTCATCGGCGTAACCAGATCGGTCGTAGTGGCAGGACTGGGCATGCTGGCCATGAGCCTCGGAGCCGAGTACTGGAACGTGGTGGCAGTGAGCTATCGACAGAACGCGACACCTGATCGGCTGTTGGGACGGGTGATGAGCGCGTATCGCTTCATCGCCTATGGCTCCTTTCCACTCGGAGCATTGTTGGGCGGTTTTCTGGCCGCCACGTTCGGGCTTCCCGCCACCTTCACCGTCGGAGGGATCCTGATTGCGCTCCTCTTTGTGTTCATGATCAGGGTGCTGGGCGACCCCGACGATCAGCCATGACATAACCTGGTTGGCCCTGGCACAATCGAGTCATGCCCGATCTCGAATCCCTGTCGACCCGCTATTGGGACCTCTCTCTCGAGAACAGCCCTTCCACGGCAACCCTGCTCGGTGATCGCCGCTTCGATCACCTGCTTGACGACATGAGCCCCGAAGGGCTGGATCGATACACAGGTCAGTTGAGGGACCTGATTGCGGAAGCCTCCCAACTTGACGGCTCCGAGTTCGACCAACAGCAGCATCTGACGCGCGACCTGCTCATTTCGGGGGCCAACGACACGATCGCGATGATCGAGACCAAGATTCTCATCGGCGCTTGTGGTCCACTGACCAGTCCCCTCACTGGGGTTCTCAACTTCGTCAGCCAGACCCAAGCTCACGATGCCACCCAGGCCGAGGCGCTCTATGCCCGCTATCTACAGGTTCCCCGTCTGCTGGCCGAGGCGCTGGCGCTGCACCAGGACGAGGCCGCGGCGGGAAGAACGCCTATTGCGGCCAACGTCCAAAGGGTGATCAGCGTGATCGACGACTATCTCGGCTCACCGCTCGATTCCGACCCTTTTGCCAACATGGCCGGACCCGAAGACTGGGAGGGACTCGACGGGTGGCGAGAGCAAATGCGGACACTGACCTCCGATCAGATCCGGCCAGCGGTCACCACGTATCGCGAAGGGGTGGTCGAACTGCTGGGTGTTGCCCGTGACGAGGATCATTCGGGCCTCTGTCACATCACCGGAGGCGAGGAGATCTACGAGAGGCTGATCGCACTTTTCACCAGCCTCCCCTACACGGCAAAGGAGCTGCATGAAATCGGTCAGAAGCAGGCGAAGGGTGTGCACGCGGACGAGTTCCGTCAGATTGGAGAGCGGGTGTTCGGGACTGCCGATCTAACCGAGATTCTCGACAAGCTCCGCAACGATCCATCGCTGCGGTATCAAACCGCCGAGGAGATCGTCGCCCACGCCCAGGAGGCCGTCCAGAGGTCGTGGGAGGCCGCGGCAGCCTGGTTCAACCTTCGCCCCATCGGTACTTGTGAGGTGGTGGAAATCCCTTCTTTCCTGGCGAAGAACGCTCCACCCGCCTACTACTTCCCGCCGGCGACCGACGGGTCGCGTCCCGGCACCTACTTCATCAACACTCACGACCCTGTCAACCGGGTGCGGTATGCAGCGGAGGCGGTCGCCTTTCACGAGGCCAACCCGGGACATCACTTCCAACTGACTCTCGCCTCCGAGCTGAAGAACATCCCCGAGTTCCGCAAGCACTCCCAGTCGACCGCCTACGTCGAGGGGTGGGGGCTTTATGCCGAACGGCTCGCCAACGAGATGAACCTTTATACGAGCGACACCGACCTGCTGGGGATGGTGTCGGCCGATTCGTGGAGGGCGGGGAGGCTGGTGGTCGACACCGGGGTCCATGCCCTCGGGTGGAGCCGCCGAGAGTCGGTGGAGTTCTTGCAGGAGTGGACCGCCATCGACCAACACTCGATCGAGACCGAGGTTGATCGTTACATCGGCGTCCCCGGCCAGGCCCTGGCATACAAGGTGGGGCAGATGGAGATCTTCCGGCTGCGGGCCGAGGCGGAAGCGGCGCTCGGTGCCCGCTTCGATATCCGCGGCTTCCACGACACCGTCCTCGGCAGCGGCCCGATGACCCTCCCCATGCTGGGCACCCTCGTAGCTGAATGGGTCAAGACCGCCTAACCACCCGCCAAACCGCGCTTTTATCACCCA
>CAYYRT010000085.1:0-15979 GCA_964474055.1 uncultured Acidimicrobiaceae bacterium
ACATTGGCCTGCCAGACAGTGTCGGCGATGAAAGGCGTGCCCGCTTCCACGCCTTCAAGCCTCCCGAGATGTTGCTCCATCTCCATGAGTTCCCGGCGAAGTTCGTAATGGGTTTCCTGAATCCGCGCAGTATCACCTACAGGACCTTCGGCAATCCCCGGATCCTCGGATTGCTCGACAACTACAACCGGCGCGACGTGCTCAAAGTGGAGATCCCGGCCGCCAACGGGGTGGGTTCGGCTCGGGCCATCGCGGGTGCCTACGGCGAGTTCGCTACCGGAGGAAAACGCCTGGGACTGTCACCTTCGACTTTGGAGGCGCTGAGCCAGGCAGCCGCTTCTCCGTCGGGTGGGCGGGAAGATGTGGTGCTCGGGATCGAGTCGCTCTTCTCCCTCGGCTATGTCAAGCCCTTCCCGCGATTTCGCTTTGGAACCTCGGCGGGGCTGGCCTATGGAACACCGGGCGGAGGCGGTTCGTTCGGCTTTGCCGATCCCGACCTCGGCGTTGGATTCGCTTACGTCATGAACAGAACCGGATTTCGTCTCTATGACGACCCGCGGGAGATCGGCCTCCGCGACGCCTTCTACCGGTCGATGAACGCCACCCCGCAAATAGCGAGCGTCTAGATCGACGGTTCTCGGGGCTGTGGCGTCCGCCAGCGGACGCCTGAACCCGGGGTTCGCGGTTCTTAGAGGGGCCAACGGCCCCGCAGGAGTTCGCGGGCGATGATGTTGCGTTGGATTTCGGAGGTGCCTTCGTAAATACGGGGCGCCCGAACCTCCTTGTACAGAATGGCGAGGGGATGGCTGGCCTCGAGGCCCCGGGCCCCCAGAATCTGTATGGCGCCGTCGACCACCCGTTGGGCGGTCTCGGTCGCGAAGAGTTTGGCGGCCGCCGCCAGGCCGGTAAGCAGATCGGTGTCGCCCCGATCGTGGGCGGCTGCGGCCGAATAGACCAGCAGCCGGGAGGCCTCCAGCCCGAGAGCCATGTCGGCCAGCGGGTGCGAGACGGCCTGATAGGCGGCGATCGGCTGGCCGAAGGCAACCCGCTCTTGAGCGTGGTTGATCGCCAGCCTGAGAGCAGCCTCACCCATGCCGACGGCAAAGGCTCCCACCGACGGACGGAAGAGGTCCAGAGTTCGCATCGCCACCCTGAAACCTTCATTGCGATGGCCCAACATTTGATCGGCGGCAACCGGCACTCCTTCAAAGTGAAGCCGACCGATCGGATGAGGACTGAGCAACTCGATTGCCTCTCCGCTCAAACCTGGAGACCCGGCCGGAACCACAAATGCAGTGACCCCTCTGGCTCCGGTATCCGGGGTCGTGCGAGCGAAGACCGTGTAGATGTCGGCGTCGGGAGCGTTGGAGATGTAGGTCTTCTCTCCGGTCAGCCGGAATCCGGTACCGTCCTTCTCGGCGGCAAGGGCGAGATTGCCAGCATCGGAACCGGCCCCTGGTTCGGTAAGCGCAAACGCCGCCACCGTCCGCCCTGCCACCAGGTCGGGCATCCACCGTTCCTGCTGCTCTTTCGAACCTGACTGCTGGATCGGGTACGAACCCAGGGCATGGACCGCCAGCAATTCCTCTGCGGGAAGACAGGATCGCGCCAGCCCCTGGCGGATCACGCATAGGTCGAGGGCCGAGACCTCACCGTTCTCGGGGAAGATGCGGCCCAACAGTCCCTGCGCTGCCAGAGCAGCCAGCAGATTGGCCCGCCCTGTCCTCCCGGTGGTAGCCAGACCGGCGAGATACTCGCCGGCCGCCTCGGCTTGTTCGAGCAGGGTCCGATGACCGGGGTCGAGCTGCCACATGTCCAGGGGAACGCTACCGGATCGAGACGAGAGCGATACCCTGGATACCAGTCGATGCGCATCGGAATCGGACTCCCCACCACCACACCAGGACGCCCGCCTGACCTGATCCGAACCTGGGCGAGCAGAGCCGAGGCTGGCGGTTTCACCAGTCTCGGCGTGATCGACCGGATCGCTTATGACGCCCTGGAACCCTTGGTCACATTGGCAGCCGCCGGAGCGGTAACCGAACGGGTCCGCCTGGTGTCGATGGTTCTGGTTGGACCCTTGCACAACACGGTCCTCCTGGCTCGCCAGGCGGCGACGGTGGACGTCCTCACCGGAGGACGATTGACCCTGGGTCTGGGAGTCGGCGCCCGCCACGACGACTACCACGCGGCCCAAATCGACCCGGGGCGTCGGGGGGAAACGCTTACCGACCAGCTTGCCCGTATGCGCGACCACTGGGAGGACGGCCAGATCGGTCCCCATCCCGCGCAGAAAGGCGGACCCGATCTCCTGGTGGGCGGTGCGAGCGGGCCGGCCCTGTTGCGGATGGCGCGACTGGCCGACGGCTATGTCCACGGTGGTGGTCCCCCGAGATCCTTCGCCTCGGCTGTGACCCGGGCCCGTGTGGCCTGGGAGGAATCGGGACGCCCGGGACAGCCCCAGCTGTGGGCCCAGGCCTACTTCTGCCTGAACGAACTCGACCGCGGTAACAATTATCTGCGCGACTACTACGCCTTCACCGGAGCCTTCGCCGAGAAGGTGGCAGCTTCCAACCTCACTACGCCTTTGGCCATACGCGAGTTCGTCGCCGGGTACGAGGAGGCGGGGTGTGAGGAACTCGTGTTGTTGCCCTGCATATCGGACCCGGACGAGATCGACCGTCTTCAAGAAGCTCTGGGCTGATCATGCAGATCGCGGTTGTGGGTGGCGGCCCGGCCGGCCTCTACTTCGCCCTGCTGGCGGCCCGGGCGGGGGAACACCAGGTCACAGTCTTTGAGCGCAACCCGGCCGACGCCACCTACGGCTGGGGAGTCGTGTTTTCGGAAGGGACCCTCAGCGAATTGCGGGAGGTCGATCACATGACCTTCCTGGGACTCGAAGAGAACCTTGTGCGATGGTCGGCCATCGACATCCATCATCGAAGCTGGGGGCTTCGCTCATACGGGCACGGTTTCTCCGCCATCTCTCGCCAGACCCTGCTCGGGATCCTTCAGCAACGGGCGATGGACCTGGGGGTGACGATCGAGTTCGCATCAGAGCGGGGACCCGAGGTGGTCGAAGATGACTACGACCTGGTGGTGGCCGCCGACGGTGTGAACAGCCAGCTGCGATCGGCCTTCGAGAGCGCCTTCGGGCCACGAATCGACTTTCACCCAACCCGATACATCTGGTTGGGAGCGCCCTTCGCCTTCCCGGCGTTCACCTTCATCTTCCAGGAGACACCTCACGGACTTTTCCAGGTCCATGGCTACCCCTACAGCGCAGACGGATCGACGTTCATCGTGGAGTGCACGGAGTCAACCTGGCTCCGGGCGGGGCTCGAACAGGCCGACGAAAGAACCAGTCTCGAATTCTGCGAGGAGATCTTCGCCCACCACCTCGGGGGGCGACGCCTCGCATCCAACCGCTCGGCCTGGCTGAGCTTTCCCACCCTCACTTGTCGTACCTGGCATCACCGCAACGTCGTGCTGATGGGAGACGCGGCCCACACTGCCCACTTCTCAATCGGATCGGGGACCAAGCTCGCGATGGAAGATGCCACCGCCCTGCACCAGGCTCTGGCTGCCAGACCGGACGATCTCGCCGCCGCCCTGGCCGCCTACGAAGCCGATAGACAGCCCGCTGTGGCCAGATTCCAACTGGCGGCTCGGGACAGCGCCCGCTACTTCGAGAATGTCGACCGTTATCTCGATCTGTCGGCCGAGACCTTCGCTTTCAACCTGCTCACCCGGAGTGGACGGGTGTCACATGCGGACATGGAGCGCCGCGACCCCGCCCTCACCGTCATGGCCGACCGCCGGGTCACAGGCGATGTGGTCGGCGAGGTTGTGTCACGGCCATCACTGGCGCCAATCCGACTTGGTGGGGTCGTCATCCCCAACCGGATAGTCGCCAACGAGTGGGGGCTCGGGGCAGGACTGGTGTTCACCCGCAGTTTTGCGATCTCCCCCGAGGGTCGACGACACCCCCTCGACCCCGTGGTCGATGAGATCGCAGCCGTGCCTTACAAGAGTGGGGTGGCCCTGGGCGTGAGTCTGACCCATGCGGGCCGGCGAGCATCCTCCCGGTTGCCAGAGTCGGGCCTCGATCGTCCGTTGCTCCGAGGAGGTTGGGAGACCATCGCCCCCTCCCCGATTCCCTACACCAGGGCTCATGCCGTGCCCCGCGAGGTGAACGAAGGGGACTTCGTCCGTCTGATGATGGACTACCAGGAAGGCGCCGAGACCGCACGGTCGGCCGGGTACGACGTCCTGATGATCGACGCCGCCGACGGTGGCCTGCTGGCAAGCTTTCTCTCCCCCCTAACCAACCAGCGGTCCGATGGCTGGGGCGGTGATCTGTCAGCCCGCGCCCGGTTCCTACTTGCCGTGGTGAAAGCGGTTCGGTCGGTATGGCCGGGACCGCTCGTGGTAAGGCTGGCTGTGAGCGACTGGCATGCCGACGGCACCGACCCTCACGAGGCACTGGAAGTAGCCCGGGCTTTGGCAGCCGCCGGTGTCGATGCCGTGGACGTGAGCGCCGGTGGAACCGTCCCCGACGCGGACCCCCCGTATCGGCGCGGCTATCTGCTCGCCTTTGCAGACGAGATCTGCAACCGGACCAGGATGACCACGATTGTCGGAGGCGGTCTCTTCAGTCTGGACGACGCTGATACCGCCATTGCAGCCGGGCGGACCGATCTGGTCCGCCTCGATCCGGTCATGTACAGGCGCAACCTCTGGTTGTGAGGCCGTACCATCCTTGACCCGATGCCTCATCGAGCCTCCGCCGCTTTCACTGACAGTTGGGACCACTTTCGCTTCGAGATTGAGGCCGGAGTTGGGACAGTCACCTTCAACCGTCCCAACCGGCTCAATGCTCTCACCTTCGACGTGTACGCCGACCTCCGCGACCTCCTAACGGAAGTGGCCTTACGTGAAGACGTGGCAGTCCTGGTGATCACTGGCGAGGGTCGCGGGTTCTGTTCCGGGGGTGACGTCAACGACATCATCGGGGCATTGCAGAAGATGGATTCGAAAGGCTTGCTCGACTTCACCCGTATGACCGGGGCAGTCGTGCAGGGGATGCGCCAACTCCCCGTACCGATCATCGCCTCGATCAACGGAGTGGCCGCCGGGGCGGGAACCGTCATCGCCCTGGCCGCCGACCTCCGCTTGATGGCGGACGACGCCACGTTCCAATTCCTCTTCACCAAAGTCGGGCTGGCAGGAGCCGACATGGGCGCCGCCTATCTGCTCCCCCGAATCGTCGGGTTTGGCCGAGCCACCCAACTCCTGCTGCTGGGCGAACCGGTCGATGCCGCTGGAGCCGTAAGCATGGGTTTGGCGTTGAAGCAGGTTCCGGGTGACAACCTCGCGGCGGAAACCGCAGCTCTGGCGAAAACGCTGGCTGCCGGTCCGTCATGGGCGATCGGCGCCACCAAGTCGCTGCTCACCAGGGAGCAGGACATGAACCTCGAGTCGGCAATCGAGCTGGAAGCATGGGCCCAGGCGCTGCTCATGACGAGCGAAGACCATCGCGAGTTCTATCGCGCTTTCACCGAGAAGCGACCACCTTCATGGAGGGGCCGATGAGCACCGAACTGGTCAATCCGTCCGGGCTTCCGCGGGCGGTCGGTTTCAGTCATCTGGCCAAGACCGAGCAGGGCCTGATCTTCCTGGCCGGCCAGACCGGACACCACGAGGACGGTTCGATCGCCCCGGGCCTGGTCGAACAGTTCGCCCAGGCGTGCCGCAATGTACAGACGTGTCTCGTAAGCGTGGGGGCAGGGCCGGTTGACCTGGTGTCACTCCAGATCTTTGTCACCGACATGGACGCTTACCGGTCGGCCCTCCGAGAACTCGGAGGGGCCTACCGCGAGGTGTTCGGCAAGCGTTATCCACCCATGGCGCTCATCGGGGTTGGCGCGCTCTTCGATCCGTCGGCAATGGTGGAGTTGGTAGGGGTGGCGTCCACCCCCTCCTAACCCTGGCGCCGGGACCGCCAGATGACCAATGCCGCGCCGACAACCATCACGGCCCCCACCAGGGCCCAAAAAGAGTCACCGGTCATGACGCTTCCCGGGATCCAGCCCAGACCCTGCCCGAGAAAGACCAGTCCTACCGCTCCCACCAACAACGGTGCCACCATCCTCGGTCTCATCTGTTCTGCGTCCTTCTAGCATCGGGCAAATGCCCGAGGACCTTACCTTCAAGCCCGGATTGGAAGGCATCGTCGCCGCCCAGACCCGGTTGAGTTCGGTCGACGGACTGAAGGGCGAGCTGCTTATCGCCGGTTATCCGTTGGAGGAGCTGGCAGCCAACGCCAGCTTCGAGGAGGTCTGTTACCTCCTGTGGAACGGAGCGTTGCCCGATCGCCAAAGGCTCGACGACTTCAAATCCTCGATGGCGAGCTTTCGGGAGTTGCCTGCCGCCACGGTCTCCCTTCTTGCCGAGGCCGCCAAACACCGCGCCGCCCCGATGGACGCACTGCGGATGGCGACCGGCACCTTCGACCTGGATGTGGCGGGCGAAGACGACATGATCAAAGCCAAGGCGATCACCGCCCGGATCCCTCCTGCCATCGCTACCTACTGGCGCCTCTACAACGACCGCGAGGTAATCGAACCGCGGCGTGACCTCGGGCGCAGCGCCAACTACCTCTACATGCTGACCGGCGAGGTCCCCGGCCCCGCAACGGTCCGTGGTCTGGAGACCTATCTCAACACGGTCAGCGATCACGGCCTCAATGCCTCGACTTTCGCCGCGCGGGTGATCATCGCCACGAATTCGGACATGGTGTCGGCGGTGACCGGGGCGATCGGGGCGCTCAAGGGCCCGCTGCACGGTGGAGCTCCCGGACCGGCCCTCGATATGGTGTTCGAGATCGGGACAGCCGATCGGGCGGAGTCGTTCATCCGCGCCAAGCTCGACCGCGGGGAGCGTCTGATGGGTTTCGGCCACCGCGTCTACAAGGTCCGTGACCCCCGGGCGGACGTCTTGGCCCACGCCGGCGAGCGTATGTACCAGGCCGAAGGCGACATGCGGCTTTATGAACTGGCCAAGGAGGTCGAGACGACGGCGATCCGCCTCCTCGACGAAGTGAAACCGGGCCGCAACCTGAGGACGAATGTCGAGTTCTACACCGCATTGCTTCTCCACGGGATAGGCCTCGAGACGCCACTTTTCACCCCGACCTTTGCCGCCGGCCGGGTGGCAGGGTGGATCGGCCACTGCTTCGAGCAGCAACGGACCGGGCGGTTGATCAGACCCGAGTCGGTCTACATCGGGGAGACCGACCGCCATTGGGTTCCCATCGAACAACGCTGACCGTCGCCGCGGCACGAGCGGGCGACCATTGCTAGCTTCCGCTGCCCCGAGAAAGGTGAAGCTATGGCCGAACTCACGAAGGTGATCCTCGACGAATCCGAGATCCCCGAGGCCTGGTACAACATCCAACCGGACCTCCCCGAACCGGCCCCCCCGGTACTCCACCCCGGGACCTTGCAGCCGATCGGGCCCGCCGACCTGGCGCCTCTGTTCCCGATGGAACTGATCATGCAAGAGGTCAGCCAGGACCGGTACATCGATGTACCCGGCGCGGTGCTCGACGTTTACAGGATGTGGCGGCCCACTCCTCTGTATCGCGCCCGCAGGCTGGAGAAGGCGCTCGACACTCCCGCCCACATCTACTTCAAGTACGAGGGTGGGAGCCCCGTCGGCTCGCATAAGCCGAACACTGCGGTGCCGCAGGCGTACTACAACGCGCAGGAAGGGACCAAGCGCCTAACCACCGAAACCGGGGCGGGCCAATGGGGAAGCGCACTGGCGTTTGCCTGTGTTCAGTTCGGGCTTGAGTGTGAGGTTTGGCAGGTGGCGATCTCGTTCGACCAAAAGCCGTACCGGCGCACCCTGATGGAAATCTTCGGGGCGACGGTGCACTCGAGCCCATCCAACCTCACCGAAGCAGGGCGGAAGATCCTGGCGATGGACCCCAACTCGACCGGCAGCCTGGGCATCGCCATCTCAGAGGCGGTGGAGGCAGCGGTCGGTGACCCGACCGCCAAATACTCATTGGGCAGCGTGCTCAATCACGTGTTGATGCACCAGACCGTGATCGGTCAGGAAGCGATCAAGCAGATGGAGGTATTCGGTGAGGTGCCCGACTTGTTGATCGGCTGCACTGGGGGCGGCTCCAACTTCGCCGGTCTGTCGTTTCCATTCATCAAAGAGAAGCTGGCCGGAAAGATGAACCCCACCGTCCGGTGTGTGGAACCGACGGCCTCACCGTCGTTGACGAAGGGTCAATACCGGTACGACTTCGGTGACACGCTCGGGATGACGCCGCTGGTGAAAATGCACACTCTCGGCCACGACTTCATCCCTGACCCGATCCACGCGGGAGGGCTCCGCTATCACGGGATGGCGCCCCTGGTCTCACATCTCAAAGAACTAGGGGTGGTGGAGGCCGAGGCGATCGGCCAGGTGGAGTGCTTTGAGGCGGCGGTCCAATTCACCCGGGCCGAAGGGATCGTCCCTGCTCCGGAGCCGAGTCATGCGATTGCCTCCACCGTCCGCGAGGCCGAACTCTGCCGGGAGAAAGGTGAGTCGAAAGTGATTCTGACCGCCCTATGTGGACATGGTCACTTCGACATGGGGGCCTATCGCAGTTTCCTTGACGGGAACCTCGAGGACTTCGAGTACCCGGAGGAAAAGGTCCGCGAAGCAATGGAGCGAATCCCCAACGTGGCCTGAGAAAGGCGAAGGCTTGGTTGGAGTCGCCCCCCTCACCACCCCCCGCTGCCGCGGGGGGAGAAGTGACCTGATTCTTCCCCCGCGGAAGCGGGGGGGGAGAAAGGATCCTTCTGTTTCTCCCCCCAGGAGGCCCGCAGGGCCGACGTTGGGGGGAGTACCCCGTAGGGGGGAGGGGGGTCCTAGAGCGCTTCAACCAAGCGATCGACGTCCTCGGGGTCGTGATAGAGCCCAAAGCCGATACGGAGCCTGTCGCCCCGATAGTCGGTGATGACCTGGCGGTCCCGCAACCGTTGGTGAATGGCCGACGCCTCTGATGTTCGGAACGTCAGGAAGTTGCCTCGACTATGACCTGGCGGCGGCACCAATTCACCCGGCAACCGACCTGCTTCCAGGAAGCGGGTCTGCAGCCCAACCACATGGGCATGGACGTCAGCGACGGTCAACCCTTCGCTCTCGAACATCTCCAGCACCGCATTCAGCCGGTAGAGGCCGGATGGGTCGAAAGTGGCACCCCAAAAGCGGTCGCCGCCCGCCCCGTACGAGATCTGGTCGCTCCGGTCGGTCAGGCCACCAAAGCCGGCGTACCAACCGGTGTCGATCGGCCTCTCGATGATTCCCGGCGGGCAGTGCATGAAGCATGCACCCTCACCGGCCATCGCGTATTTGTATCCACCGGCAAGATAGAAAGTGCGGGTAGCCAGCAAGTGCAGGTCGGTTGGAATCGCCATGAACCCGTGATAGCCGTCCACCACGATCAAAGCCCCCGCAGGCACACCGGCGACGATCTCGCCGAGGCGGTCCACCACCCAGCCAGAGTCGAACGGCACCTGCGACAGGTAGACCAGGCTCGCACCTGCTGCCTCTCCGACGAAACGCTCGGCGAAAGTCCCGAAGGGCTCCAGTGGGACCCGCGTCACCGCCGCTTTCCCAGCTTCTTCCCATCGCCGGGTTTGTCTATCGAAGGAATGAAACTCGCCATCGGTGGTGACGATCTGCACCGGCGCCTCGAGGTTCGAGAACAGACGCGAGACCAACTCATGCGTGTTGGGGGCAAAGGCGATCGACTCGCCGTCTCCCAGCCCAAGAGTTGCCCCGAGCCGGCGACGAAGCTCAGGAATCATCCGCCCGAAGATCGTGTCCCACTTGTCATCCATCGCCACCGCCGAGTCATTCCAGTATCGGATCTGGGCGTCCAACGTGACGTCGGGCCAGGGATGATGACTGTGGGCGGCGAAGTGAAGCCGTTCGGGGCGGGCGGCGAGGAACCCTGAGAAGAGGTGCTTGAAGCTCACGATTCGAAGCGGAAACGCATCTTCTGCTCGAGATCACCCGGCAATGCCGGCAGCGACGATCGCGGGATCAAAAACGTCGACAGCTGGAGCAGATCGGTGAATACGTGAGCCTTTTCCGCCGCGCGCGTGAGATAGGCCGCCCCGGCCGAGCCGCCGGTGCCGACCCGGCGGCCAATCATCCGGATCGCCATGAGGGCGTGCCGATATCGCCAGGTGGTGAACCCCTCATCGACGTCCATCAGCAACGTGAGCAATCGGAAAGGCTCCTGGAGGGCCGGCTCGTCCCGGTACAGATTGATGAAGAGGGCAGCCTGGAAGGCGCGATGGGAGAGACGCCGCTCGCCCGACTCCAACAACTGCTGGTGTTTCCCTGAATCAAACACGGCTTCGTACTGGGTGAAAGTCTGCTCAAAGCCTTTGAGTTGCGCCGTCCGCTCTCCTTCGGTCAGATTGGGGTTGTCGGCCACCACCTGGCGATCGTGTTCGAGCAGTGCCCCGACGGCGGCCTGGTAGGCCTCCCAAAAGTGGAAGTCGCCGTGATCGAGGAAGGGCGTCCGCTCGAGCCAGTCCTCGACCAGATCGAACAGGCTCGGTTCACCTTCGGAAGCCTCCACCCGAGCTCGATCCGCCGCGGACAGAGCTGTGGTGTACGAAGCGCCAGCTAGACGGACCCGGTCCTGGGGCCGCAGCCCGAGACGGTTCTCGACCAATCGGAATTGGACACTCTGAAAGCCGGAAGCGGGGATCAGAAAGTTGCGGAAGTCGAGAAAGTCGAGAGGAGTCATCGTCTCGAGCACATCCACCTGGTCGATGAGCAGGTGCTGGATCGATTTGATTCGCTCCAGGCTGGCGACGATTCGGAGCATCTCCTTTTCGTCGACATGATCGTGACTCAGTCTGCGAGCCACCGCCTCGAGCTCCCAGAGGATCTGTTTGAACCAAAGCTCGTAGGCCTGATGAACAATGATGAAAAGCATCTCGTCGTGCACAGGCGGTCCCGCCGTTGCAGAGCGGAGATGCTGAGCGTCGAGCAACTTCTCGAGTTGGAGGTAGTCGGGGTAGTAAACCGGCTCGCCCACGGCGGTCAACGGTAGCCCGCCGATAGTCTCTGAGCCGCATGGTCTGGCACGCCTCGGACTCACTCAACATCGCTGACTACTTCCTGTTTGACCGGATCAGGGAAGGCGACGGCGACCGTACCGCCATCCGCCTCGACCGGGGCTCTTTGACCTACCGCGACGTAGCCGCCCTGGCCGACGGGATGCGGTCCAGGCTCGAGTTGGAGGGAGTGCGACCCGAGGAGAGGGTTCTACTGGCCCTCCCCGATGGTCCCGAGTACGCCGCCACCATCTTCGGGATCCTGGCAGCCGGAGCAGTGGCGGTGATGATTAACCCCGAGCTCACACCCGAACATCTGGCCTCGATCCTCAACTCCACCCGCGCCCCCATTGCGGTAGTGGGGCCGGAGTACCGAACCGTCTTGGAAGCGGCGACCTCCCTCAGCCGGGAGGCACCACGTCTGCTGGAGATCGGCGAGGGGGCGATCGAGCCCGGCGACCCCTCCAACCCTTCCCTTCGGACCGCCGCCGACGCACCCGCCATATGGTTGTTCTCCGGGGGCACCACCGGGGTACCCAAGATCGTCGTCCAGAATCATCGCTCGTTTGCGAATACGACCGAGCTCTATGCCAAGGCGACGCTCGGTTATCGACCGGAAGACATCACGATCTCGGTACCCCGCCTCTACTTCGGCTACGCCACCGGCTCCAATCTCTTCTTTCCCTTCTCGGTCGGCGCCAGCACCGTGCTGTTCCCGCAGCGTCCAACCCCCGAGGTGGTGTTCGACCAGATCAAGCGCCACCACCCGACCATCCTCATCAGTGCTCCCTCAGCGATCAATGCCCTGGCTTCGCACCCGGACGCGGCTCAAGCCGATCTCACCTCGCTCCGGTTCGCAACATCGGCTGGCGAGCCGCTTCCCGAGTCGATATATCACCGCTGGATCGACCGGTTCGGGGTGGAACTGCTCGACGGCCTCGGCACCGCAGAGATGTGGCACATCTTCGTGACCAATCGCATCGATGACGTCCGGGTCGGAACCGTCGGCAAGGCCGTGGAAGGGTTCGACGTGCGAGCCCGCGACGAAACCGGCACCGATCTCGCCCCGGGGGAGGTGGGACGTATGTGGGTCAGAGGCAATTCACTTGGACTCGGATACTGGGAGCTTCCGGACCAGACCAGGGAGGCCTATCGAGATGACTGGTTTGCAAGCAGCGACCTCATCTCCATCGATCCCGACGGCTATGTGACCCACCGGGGCAGAGCAGACGATGCGATCAAGGTGAAGGGCAAGTGGTTCCGGCCCCAGGAACTGGAGTCATGCCTGCTGGAACATGAGGCTGTTCAGGAGTGCGCGGTGGTGACGATCGAGGACGAAGACGGTCTGCTCAAACCGGTCGCGTTTGTGGTCGCCTCCCGACCGGTGGAGGAAGCGGAACTGCGCCAGCACGTTCTTGACCGGCTCGAGGCATACAAACATCCCCGGCGGGTTGTCATCTTGGTGTCGATGCCGTTGACCCATCTGGGAAAGGTCGACCGGGGGAAGTTGAAACGGCAGGCCTAGGGCCAACCGCGGGTTCTGCCTCAAACCCGTGGCCCCCGGATTCAAACCTCTCGACATAGTCGCCGACATCGCGTATATCAGGGACATGGCCACCTACTTCACCTCGCGCACCCTCAAGTTCCTCAGAGAACTAGCCGCCCACAACGAGAGAGACTGGTTTCAGTCCAACAAGGACCGCTACATCGCCGAGGTGCAGGAGCCGGCCCTTCAGTTCGTGGCCGACTTCGCTCCCCGGCTCGCCAAGATCTCCGAACATCTAGTGGCCGACCCGCGCCCATCCGGCGGTTCCTTGTTCCGGATCTACCGCGACACTCGTTTCTCCAAGGACAAAACCCCCTACAAGACCCACCTGGCAATGCGCTTCGGTCACGAGGCCGGTCTCGGGGTGCACGCACCTGGTCTCTACCTTCACATCGAACCCGGGGCCTCTTACGCCGGCGTCGGACTGTGGCGACCCGAGACTCAACTCGCCCGGCGGCTCCGCCAGGCCATCGTCGACGACCCCGCTGGTTGGAAGAAGGCCGCTTACGGCAAGGCATTCCTTGACAACTGGAGTCCCGACGGAGACTCGCTCGCCAGACCACCCCAGGGTTTCGCCACCGACCATCCGTATATAGAGGACCTCAAACGCAAGGACTTCATCGCCGGCAGCCACCTCGGCGACAAGCTCATAACCTCCGATGGACTCCTCACCGACTACGCCGCCATGTGCAAGACCGCATCGCCCTACATGGCGTTCCTGACCAAAGCGGTCGGCCTGCCGTATTGAGCTACGGGGTCAGGAGAGGAATCGTCCCAAAGTCGTCGGCAGTGAGTCCATCCAGAGAATTGGCGGGCGCGTAGTCGGCAAGCAGCGACTCCTGCTCACCTGCCGTTGCCCAGGCGACGTCGATGATCCGTGTGTGATTGGCGTCGTTGGGGGCACCTCCGAGCCGGAATTGCTGTGCCGCCCCTTCGACGTCTCGGACCCTTCTCACACCCGAAGAAGGAAAGCCTTCCTGGCTCATCACCACCGCCCCGTACGCCCACGACGCCGGATCGCCGTCTCCGAGTAGAGAACGAGGGATCCGCACCACCACCCGTCCCTCGGCACCAAACACCACCACGTCAAAGGAGGGCCGCGTCTCCTCCAAGGCGCCATCTGTTCGGGCCACATAGATCGCCGGTTCCCATCCTTCGACGGTCACCCCGAACTCCCAACCCGAGCCAGCGGCCAGCGCGGCGTTGCGGCCATCGATCAAGCCGCGAGCGCCCGTGCCTTCGCCCGGATCGGTATCGATGTAGAAGTCAAAGGTCTGGACGGAGAAATTGCGGGGTGATCCCCAAGGATTCTGAATCGGAGCGACCATGTCGAAGGTGACGACCAGGTCATCGTCTTCGGTTCCCACCGAGAAGTGCTCCAGGTCGTAACTGCCGGCGGTGAAGACGGCATCACTGGGATAGGTATAGGTCCCCGGTCCATGATCGTCGCCGGTGGGATCGGCCACGTCGAGAAAGACGGCGACGTTGGAGATGTCGGGGACTTGAAACGCCATGGGTCCCGCAATCGGAAACAGCTGACCTCCCACCTCGACCCGGGCCAACAGAACGTCGCCGGCGGTCAAAGGCCCCAGTTCCGCAAGCGGAACAATATGTTCGAAAGCCTCGATGTCGCCGGTAAAGAGAATTCTGGTGGTCGCCCCAAATCCGAGAGCTTCCCCCGACTCCGAGACAGCAGTCCTCTCCCCTTCGGGACCGGATAGGTAGATCGCGGCCGAACTCAGCGACGGCCCCAACAAGCGCAGGTAAAGGTTCTCCCTGTCAAAGGCCCACCACAGGCCCTCCAGAGGACCTTCATTCAGGTCGTAACGTCCCGCTGTCGCCCAATCGCCAAACTGACCGTCGACATCGATGGTCAAGAGACCGTCGGGTTCTCGGTCGGCCACCACCGGCCGCGCCGGGATGATCGGAATCTCCAGAAAGCCGGGTCGCGGCAGATTGAGAGCGTCGTACACCGTCCCCAACAGATCTCGAAACGCGGTGTCGAAGTAACCGTCGTCCCCCGACTCCTGATCCGAGCCATACCACCAGAACCAGTCCGAACCTTCGGCGAACATCATCTGGCGAAATGCCTCCTCGTAGCCGGGGGCACCTTCGGCTTCCGCCAGGTCTTCTCTCACTTGAAATAGGTAGTCCCAAGCGGTGGCCTCCTCCTCCTCACCGATCCAGGTGGCGAAGTTGGGTTGGAACCACGCACCCGGCCACACGTCATTCGGCAAGGCCTCCGGTTCCCCGAAGCGCTCCAGGTAGTCGGTGGGCGTGATGGTCGAAATCCAATCGGCGTCGTTCAGTCGCTGATACAACGCCCTGAGGAAGTCGATGCCGTCGTTGGGATAGTGCTCCCAGGCGTTTTCCCCGTCGAGGATCACTGAAACCACATACGGCTGGCCCGCGGCGAAGGCGCCTTCCACGTCAAGGGAGTCGCGAATGTCCTGAAGCCGGCCCATGAAGTTGTCGGCGGCCGCCCCGGCGCTGCTACCCGAGTACTCGAACCCGATCAAGTCTGACAACAGGCCATCCCGAAAGAACATCGGCACCGGAGGGTTGCGTCGCAGCTGCGCCGACCAGGGTCGATAGAGAAGGTCGGCCTGGGTGACCAGATCCGACTCGTCCCTGGCGAACGACCCGATATCAAGTGTTCTGGCCAAGACGTCCTCGCCGCTCGCCACCCATTGCACGCCGTTCTTCGAGAACAATGACATGACCAGTTGGGCCACGGACCCCTCGCCCGGCCACATCCCCACGGGACGCCGACCGAGGAGTCGCTCGGCCTCGTCGAGGCCACGGATCACGTGTTGGTCGGCGTCGGGTATCTCTTGAAACCGGCCCTCCGGAAGGAGCCCGGCAGGGTCTCCCACCGAGGCCAGGGAGGTGTCGGAGATGAGGGGCAGGATTGGGTGGGCAAAAGGTGTGGTGATCACTTCGATACGCCCCTCGTTCCATAGCCTGGCATGCAGAGGAATCACCTCGTTGATGATCCGCAGGTGCTCACCGAGCACCACCACCTTGTCCTCCTCTGTGAAGGCTTCACCCTTCTCGACCAGTGCCGCCAGAGGTTCGAGGGCGAGGAAACTCGGATCGGTCCAGGCGAGGTTGAAAAGCACCTGGAGATCGCGCAGTTCGTCGGTGCTGACGGCACCGACGGCCCGCTGATCGGCCAGTTCACGAAAGCGAGGAAAGCGGTCGATGACCTGAGGATTGACATCGAAGAACCGCTCGACAACGAACGCCTGCTGCTCGTCGGTGAGCTGGTCAGCGGCGACCTCGGTCA
>CAYYRT010000086.1:0-10133 GCA_964474055.1 uncultured Acidimicrobiaceae bacterium
GGGCCCCGGGGGCACCCCCCCCCCCCCCCCGGGGGGGGGTGGCCCCCCCCGTGCGGGGCCGCCCCCCCGGTGGTGGGCCCCCCCCCCCCCCCCCCCCACAACCCTGGGTTCGCACAAAGAGGAAGCCCCCGGGGCAGACCCGGGGGCTTCTCTCTTGTCGGCTTGCGCGTTCTGTCGCTTCAGGCGATGAGCGCCTTACGGAGCGAAAGGAACGTGAAGCCGGAGACCACCAGCGTGATGCCGACCACGAAGGCGAAGGCGGCCAGGGCGTAGGCAAGGATGCCGACGCTCAGCGCAGTCGTCAGGGTGGTTGCGGTCATCCAACTGGTCCGGGCGGCGTTAGGCACCATGACCGGTTCACCGTCATCGCCGATCACCGGGTTGCCGGCCTCGTCAACTTGTGCGACTTGCCGGGGCATCTCTGCGTAGTAGAGGCCCTCGGTGCTCTCGAGCTGGTGGTGGGTGATGATGTCCGCCTGAGAGAACATCGTGAAAGGCCCTCTGACGGCTGTCTCCGGGATGGAGGCGTCGTCTGGGGTAACAATGTTCTGGACCTCGGCCTGATTCCAGGTGTAAACGGCCCCAACAACTCCACCGGCGATCGAGCCGAGCCCGACCACCAACGCGAGAATTCCTACCATCGCCAGTAGGCGGCGGCGGGAAACACTGGTCTTTTCAGTGGGGAAAGTTGCCACTGGCTTGTTCTGAATTACGGTCATGGTGTCCTCCTTGACACTTGAAACTTGACCTACACAGCATCAGTCAGGGTGAGAATCGATGCCAGGGACCTAATCACCTGTCCGGTGTGACTTCTGACCCAACTAGTCCACCCAGCCCGCAAGGCCAGGCATGCCGAGAGCGGCCATGTTGTTCAGCCTGACTCCTGACAAACGATCCGGGGCAGGATCGGGGCGGTCAGGGCTCGGTCCGAAAGACTCGTGGATCCACCCGGCGATCAAGTCGACAACCTCGACTCCATCGGGCCAACTGCTCCACCCCGAGCTCAAAATTGCGAGCGCGTAGCCGCTGCCATCTGCTCGAAGAACACCACCGACCGAATTGGCGACCGATCCTGCGAAGCCATTCTTTTGGGCAACTAGCGACCCGACCGGGGCGTCGGTCCCAACTCCCCACTTCTGGTCAGGCGCGATGTTGGTCATGAACCCCCAAGCCTGAACGCGGGCTGTCTCGTAAAGCTCTCCGTAGTCTCGAAACAGAAGTTGCCGGAGTAAGTCGACCTGATCGGAGGCGGTCGTCAACGTCCGCCCCCAGCCGAGTTCCGAGTCCCCTACCACAGTGGTATCAACCAGGCCGAAACTGTTTCCCTGTTCCGCGTACCAGGGAGCACCACCGTAAAGGCGCCACAGTTGCCTGACAGGATTGTCGGCTGAAATCGAAATCATTGGTTCGATGAGGCTTCGTTCGTGCACAGTCAACGAACGCCGGTCCGTCTGCGCGTCTAATAGAGCGCCGGCCATCACCATGACCTTGAAAACTGATGCGGTCCTCTGGCGGTTGTCAGGGTTGAGTGAAAAGACGCATCCAGTTGTCTCATCCCACACAGAGGCAGTGAAATCTTGCGACGGATAGCTCTCGACGAGAAGCCGCTGTCGCTCAGAGGTGAAGGGGTCGGTTGGGCAACCAAGACCAGCGTGGAAGATCGAGATGCCGATCAGAAGCAAGCCCCAGGTCTGGTTCACAGAACTGCTCGCCTCGGGGCAACTTCGATCACCTCACCAGTGAGGCGCGCCTCTTCGGCCAGGAACGCCAGCAGATGGCTTTCCAACGACTCGACTGCAGAAGTCTCCGGTGGCAGGCCCCTTTCAATCGAGTCGGTGAACAATTCCAAGATCCCGCTGTCACCTCCGCCGTGGCTGCCCGTGGGCACCTCAATCGGGATTTCCTCGGACTGGCCGGAGGCGTGAAGGTTCAGCTCGATCGACTGGTACCGGCCGAATCGACCGCGCAGGGTCGCCCGGGTGCCGTCGTAGCGCATCGTGCGTCCCTCCTCATGGCTATGGCCGTGCATATGCAGAACCGCCGTCACCCCGTTGGCGTACTCCATCGCCACCACCTGATGATCGACCACGTCGGACCCGGCCTTGTAGGCACAGCGTCCGTATGGCCCGGAGCGGAGCGCCTCCAACCTTCCCTCCTGGGTGAGGTCGTCGGTGATCACGTGGACGGGCCAGCCCGTCAAAGCCTGGTTGAGATAGACAGGCCGGGCATCGTACGGACAGTCCTCGACGGGACAGGGGTCGGTGCAACGATCGGTGGCTCCGGCCGGAGCTCGTTCCGGTCGGAACTCGTACAGCGATCCAAACGAACTCAAACGACTTACCTTCGTTCCCAGGTTCCATTGAAGGATGTCGAAGTCGTGACAGCACTTGGCAACGATCATGGGAGCGGAATCCGCTGACCGCGCCCAGTTGCCTCGCACGTAGGAGTGGGCCATGTGCCAGGCCCAGACGTTCTCGCGGTGTTCGATCGTGACCACCTCACCGAGTCGGCCACTCTCCAGCACCCGGCGAAGGGTTTGAAAAAACGGAGTGAATCTCAACACGTGGGCGACATGGAAAGTCCCGACAGCACTTCTGGTCGCGTTGGTCAGAGCGACGCAATCGGCCAGGCTGGCCGCCATCGGCTTTTCGCTGAGGACGTGGTATCCGGACGCCAATGCCGCGATCCCCTGCCGGAAGTGGTGCCGATCCGGCGAGGCAATCACACAGGCCGGGGCGAGCGGTCCACCTGCCAGAAGTTCGTCCGGGTCGGTGAACCGTCCCTTCGGTCCGATCCCGTGGGCATCAGCAAACCGGCGCACCCTCTCCGGGTCTGGATCGGCCACGGCGACGAACCTGAGCCGATCGGGGTTCTCCCGGGCCCAGCGCCCATACACGTGGTGTCCCCGTTGCCCCGCCCCGATCATGACCGCCTCCACCATCGGCCTACTTATAGGCGCTTCGATAGGCTGAGGGGCGTTGAAGGTCCAGCTCTTCGTCACCTGTCTGGTCGACGGCTTGTTTCCCGAGGTCGGTGTTGCGACCACCCGGGTTCTAAAACGTGCGGGCTGTGAGGTGTCCTTCGACAAGCGGCAGACGTGTTGCGGTCAGCCGGCCTTCAATGTGGGGCTGATGGAGGAGGCGGGCAAACTCGCGCGCAAGTTCGTCGACGAATACCGTTCCACCACTGGCCCGATCGTGGTTCCCAGCGGGTCGTGTGCAGACATGATCATTCATCACATGTCTGGCTTGTTGCCAGCCGACGACCCGGACGTGAAAGCCGTCACCGCCCGGGTGGTGGAACTCACGTCGTTTCTGGTCGATCAGCTCGGCAACCCCGAACTCGGCGCGAGTTGTCCAGCCAAGGGCGTCTATCACCACTCGTGTCACGGACTGCGGAATCTGGGCCTCTTCCGCCAACCGACGATCCTGTTGGATCAAGTTGACGGACTCGAAATCCTCGAGATGGAGGGAGCCACCGAGTGCTGCGGCTTCGGCGGGCTCTTCTCACTCGAGTTCCCGGAGATGTCGGCGGCCATCCTTCAATCAAAGCTGGACCAGATCGAAGAGGCCCAACCCGACATCGTGGTTGGTGGCGACGTCTCCTGCCTGTTGCACATTGAGGGCGGGTTCAAGAAACGCGGCAGCCATGTGCAAGTGCGGCACATCGCCCAGGTTCTGGCGAGCGAATGACGACGGCGGCAGACTTCCGGAAGCGGTCGGGAGCGCTGTTGGGCTCCGACGAAGCCGCGGCCATCAGACTGGGTACCGATCGTTTCCGGTCGCTGCGGTCGGAGGCGATTTCGGGCTTTCCGCCTATGGAGGAAATGCGTGACCGTTCGCGAGAGATCAGGCAGCACACAGTTGCCCATCTCGGCCACTATCTGAGGCGGTTCGCGGCCCAGCTTGAGGCAGTGGGGGGAGAGGTGCACGTGGCCTCTGGAGCTGCCGATGCCTGTCGGGTCATCACCGATCTCATCGGCCGGGCCGGCTCGCTGGTGGTGAAGTCAAAGTCGATGGTGACCGAGGAGATCGAGCTCAACCCGTGGCTGGAAAGGGCCGGCCATACGGTCGTTGAGACGGATTTGGGCGAGTTCATCGCTCAACTCGCCTCGGAGACTCCCTCCCACATCATTGCACCCGTGATGCATATGAACCGCCACCAGATCGGGGAGTTGTTCGCCGACCAGCTCGACGTTGCCTACACGGACGATCCGGTCATCCTCAATGACATCGCTCGCCGGCGCTTGCGGGACACTTTTCTCTCGGCAGATGTGGGTATTTCGGGCGTGAACTTCGGGGTAGCCGACACAGGATCCATCGTGACGGTGACCAACGAAGGCAACGGTCGTCTCATCACAACTGCCCCCCGGGTCCACATCGCGGTCATGGGGATCGAGCGCCTGGTCCCCACATTCACCGAACTTGCAGTCCTGCTCGAAGTGCTGGCCCGCTCAGCCACCGGCCAGAGGCTTTCGGTCTACACCAACATCATCACCGGGCCGCGACGAGCGGGTGAGCCGGACGGACCAGAGGAACTCCACGTGGTCCTCGTCGACCACGGTCGTTCCGCCCTCCTGGGCGGTCGATTTGAAGAGGTTCTCGCCTGCATCAGGTGCGGAGCCTGTCTCAACGTGTGTCCGGTCTACCGCCAGGTCGGCGGCCACGGTTACGGGACCGTGTACTCGGGTCCAATCGGGGCCGTACTTACGCCGCTTCTCCTTGGTGAGTCGGAGTGGGGGGAACTCGCCTATGCATCGACCCTATGTGGAGCATGCCTCGAGGTTTGTCCTGTTGGCATCGATCTTCCGAGGATGCTGGTTGATCTCCGCAGCCGCCAGGCGGCGGCGGGACGGATTCCCTCCTCGGCCGGGCCGCTCGCCCAACGGTTTGCGGATCTCGCCTTGCGACCGGCGCGCTTCGGCGCCATGTGGCGGTTTGCCCGGATCCTCTCCAGGCCCCTGGCCAGAAAGGGGTTTATCAGGTGGCTGCCTGGAGCGGGGCGGGCGTGGACCTACCATCATGTGCTTCGCAGCCCACCGAGCCGGAGCTATCGTCGAATCCAGGGGGACAGACGGTGAAACTAGAAGAGATGCTGGCAACGCTGCCGCCGACAGCTCCTCCCGGTCCTTCACCCGGGCTGCTTCTGCCTGACCTGGAGCCATCCGACCTCGTGAGTCTCTTCGGGAGCAGGCTCCGCCTGGTGGATGGCATCGATCACGGACCCTTGCCGGCCGCGGTGGCCGCCGATCTCGTTCTCTCGATATTCGCCGAGGCAGGAGTGCGCGAGTATCTGGGGTGGGACGATCCCGGGTTGCCCGGAGTGCACCAGAAGTTGGCCGCAGCCGGGATGCGCCGACTCGAAGCCTGGGTGCCGAAACAACCCGATGCGCGGCTGACCCACCAACAGGCGTACGCATCCCTGGCGGGGGGTCTGACCGGGGCTGATGCCGGTCTGGCCGAGTCGGGTTCGATCGTCCTGCGGTCAGGCCCTGGTCGACCTCGTTTGGCATCCCTGCTGCCCACAGTGCACGTGGCGGTGTTGTCGGTCGCTCGCCTGATGCGGACCCTGTCGCATTACGCTGCCGATCATCCTGCTGCACCTGCCGGGGTGTCGAACCTGGTCGTGATAACCGGGCCATCGCGTAGCGGCGACATCGAACAGCAACTCAACCTCGGAGTTCATGGGCCGCGCCATCTCCACGTCGTTCTGGTGAACTAGGGCCGTGTCGCTAGCCAAGCCCCCCAAGTCGAGAGCCTCCCGAGGTGTCTTCAGTTCGATCTTCCGGTTTATCGCCATAGTGGTGACCGTCGCGCTCCTGGGAGGATTGGTTTGGGCATTCACCGTCGCCAATCAGGTCGAAGGTGCCGAGACGGTTAATCCGACGGTTGCCCCGCCGGGACGGTTCCTGGTGTTACCTGGCCTGGTTGCCCTTCATCTGCGAGAAGAAGGCAGTGCAGGCCGACCCGCTGTCCTCTTTGTACACGACTTCGATATCGCCGGTGGCCGGCAATGGCTCGCGGTAGCCGACGAACTCAACGGCTATCGATCGATCATGCCGGACCTGGTTGGTTTCGGCTACAGCCCTCGAATCGAGGACACTGGCCGTCTTCATACTGTGATCGGCAAAGCAGAGACTCTGGCTGCCCTTTTGGATGAGTTGGAGATCGAACGGGCGGACGTGGTCGGAGCTGGCTACGGCGGGGCGGTGGCGGCCCAACTGGCGTCGATCCGACCCGACCTCGTCAATCGACTGGTTCTGATTGGTGCCGAGATTTTCGCACCAGAACCTCCCTGGCACGCCATCGTCAACGGTTGGCCGATCATCGGCGATGCCTACAACTTCACCTACTTCGGCGGGTCACCAACGGCCACACGTCGGTACCAGGCGGGGTGCTCCGACGGAGGATGGTGTCCAGATGAGGAGGCTCTCGAAGAACGGGATATAACGGCACATGTGATCGGCACCGCCGAGAGTCTCAACGCCATGGCCGCCACCCCACCTGCTTCGACCTTGCCAGATGCACTGCGAATCATCGAGGCCCCGACACTTGTCCTCTGGGGAGAGTTGGATCTGGTCCTTCCGATCGATCAAGGGCAACAGTTACGGGGCATGATCGAAGGTGCGGAGTTTCTTGTGGTTCCCGGTACCGGGCATCGCCCACACCTGGAGGATCCCGCCACGGTCGCCGGCTTCATCGCCGACTTTCTCGCGTCCTAAGCAACGTCTGGCGGCGTGGTCTGCCAGCCGCGTCTGTTCAGTTCCATCGCCAGGGCATGATCGGTCCATCCGCTTAGGTCCGGTTCGGGTGGTGGGGCACCCAGCAGTTCCTCGGCGCGGTCCCGCAGCGTGCGCGCCCAGGCTCGACCTTGTGCCTCTGCCTGGAGAGTCAAGGTGGCGTCGCTGTTGACCGTATACAGCCGGGCCTCACCCTGAGGGTTGGCCCGGCTTCCCCGTTCGCCGTACAACAAAAGCACCGATCCGGGCGGCAGATCCTGGACTCCGCCGTCGTTTACGAAGTCACCGACAAACGCCCATCCTGACGCTTTGGAGGAGTCGACGGAGGTAATCACTTTGGCCCAATGTTTGGCGCGGCTATCGCCCAGTTGAGGCACGTTGATGGCCACGGTCAGTCGAGTCATTCCCTCCTTATACATGATTTGCATGGCCCGGGTTAGGCTGGCTGGGCATCTCAGGAGGAAAACGCCGCTGTCGAATCCATACGGGGGAACTCCCTCCGATCCGTTTCCGATCAAGAGTTTTCACCATGTCGAACTCTGGGTCGGGAACGCCTACCAGGCCGCCCAGTTCTTCCGGGCCTTGATGGGCTTTTCGATCGAGGGATACCGGGGTCCCGAGACCGGTGTGCGCGAGTCGGCCTCCTGGGCGCTGCGTCAGGGAGAGGTTCGTTTCATCGTCAGCGGAGCGCTATCCCCGGACCATCCGATCAGCCGCCATGTTTTCGAACATGGCCCCGGGGTCCACGACGTTGCCCTGGAAGTACCCGATGCGGGGGTTGCCTTTGACCATGCTGTGGCTCGGGGAGCCGAAGTTGCCTACAAGCCGGAAGTGGTAGAGGGAAACGGTCGATCGTGGTCCGTAGCCGGGATAAGAACGTACGGCGAAACCATTCACTCTCTGGTCGAATCCGACGGGCAATGGCCGCCGCCCGACTTTCAGATACACGCCGATACGGTCGCCCGCCCGGTCGGGTTGCGCCGAATCGACCACGTTGTCGGCAACGTTCCGCTGGGAGAGATGGACCGCTGGGTGGAGTTCTACGAGCGGGTCTTTGGTTTCGTCCTGCTTCGCCATTTCGACGATCAAGCCATTTCAACTGAATACTCGGCCTTGATGTCGAAGGTGGTTTGGGACGGCTCCGGACTGATCAAACTCCCGATCAACGAGCCCGCCACGGGCCGGCGCCGTAGCCAGATCGAGGAGTATCTCGACTTCTATCGAGCCGCCGGTGTGCAGCACCTCGCTCTGCTCACCGAGGACATCTTCGCGACCGTCGCGGCGGTGCGCGAGCGGGGTCTGATGATGATGAACGTGCCCGACTCCTATTACGCCGAGGTGCCCGATCGGGTGGACCACATCGACGTCGACATGGACGAAATGCAGCGCCTCAACATCCTCATCGACCAGGACGAAGGGGGCATCCTTCTCCAGATCTTCACCCGCATGCTCCAGGATCGGCCCACCGTGTTTTTCGAGTTCATCGAACGGCGGGGAGCCGTGGGCTTCGGGGAGGGCAACTTCAAGGCGCTCTTCGAGGCGATCGAACGCGACCAGGCGGCTCGCGGCAACCTATAAGGAAAGTGGTGAGTGGTGGGTGGTGGGTTCCGACTCAACACTCACAACCCATTACCCACCCCTACCTTCTTCTGTCTTAGAAAGCCGGTACGCTCCGGCCGATGACCACGGTCCGGCTCTTCGCCCATCTACGCGAACTGGCCGGAACCGGTCGCCTCGAGGTTGAGGGCGGAACCGTGGCCGAAGTTCTGGCCGCCGTTGAGAGTCGCCTCGGTCCGGAGTTTGCGGCGGGACTCTCGACGTCGGCGGTATGGCGTAACGGCGAAGCTGCCCGGCTTGAGGATCTCGTCAACGATGGCGACGAGGTAGCGGTGATCCCCCCGGTTTCCGGAGGCACCAACGACACCGTTGCCCGGATGACCGTTGACGCCTCGGCCCTCGCCAGTGTCATCGCCGTCCTCGTACTCATAGGTGCCAACCTGGCCGATGGCCCCGCCTTTTGGGCGGCCGCCCTGGTGGCGGTATTGGCCGCCTGGGTGATAGACCTTTCCTTTCGCTTTGAGGTGCGGGGGCGTCTGTTGCCGCAGACGGCTCTGCTCGTCGTAATGGTTCTGTCCGCCATCTCGACCCACGTCCTTGGTGGCGTCGGGCTCGGTCTCACGCTTTTCATATCTGTCGTGGTGACCATGGGCTGGGGGGTCGGGATGCAGCAGTACCGGGCTCTTGAGACCGTGGCGCCGGGCGTGATGGTTGCACTGCTCGGGGGTTCCGCTCTTGGCTCGCTGATGTTGTCCCGGACGGTTCATGAGGTCGAATCACACGCCACCTCCATCTTCCTGTTGGTCCTGGTGGTGGCCGGTATCGCCGCCTGGATCCTCGACCAGATCCGTACCCCCCTGATCGATCCCTTCACCGGGACCGCCCTGGCCTCGGTCGTGGCGGCCGCCGCCGGTGCCTTTATCTGGGACGAAGACCTGGTTGGCTACCTTCTGGTGGGTCTGGGCATGGCGGTGGGCCTGGTGGCCGGGCGAGGGTTTGGTTCTTTGATAAGAACCGGCCGTCTATCGCTTTCCCGACCCGCTCCGGGGACCCTGGCGGCCCTCGATGGGGCGATCCTGGCGGCAGCCCTCTACTACCCGATTCTTAGCCTGGCCCTATGAGTAGTTCGACCAGGTTCGACTCCTGGGGTAGCCTCTCCGGAGCATGACCGGTCGTTATTCGCGCCGGTGGACCTCCCTGCTGGTAGCCGTGCTGCTTGTCACGATGTTGGTCCCCGGTTCAGCCCGGGCCGTGACCAGAAGCCAGGTGGATCAGGCTTGTGAGTCCTCGGCCGAAGCTTTGGACGAATACCGACGCGCCCAGGCAGCCTTCCAGGAGGCGGCCGAGGCTTACGAGGCCGCCCAGGTAGAAGTTGACAACGTTCTCTATCGCCAGCAGCGCACCAGCGATGCCATCGACCTGCGCAAGCAGGGGATGGACGACGCCCGACAGCGATTCGAGCAGCAGGCGGTCAAGGCATACATGAACGCAGGCAGTGGCAATGCCCTGTTCTTCGTGGCCGGGTCTCTCGACGAGATCATCACCGCGACGCAGTTCCTGAACGCCGCCGCCAAAGACGACCTCGACATAGCCAGCGACCTCGCCGCGGCCCAGACCGAACTCAACACCCTTCAGGGCCAACTCCAGGATCTGGAGGCCGAATTGCGCCTGGTGGAGGCGCAGCGATTGGAAGCCAAGGATGCCCAGGAGGCTGCGACGGCGGCCGATCAGGCAGCGTGGGAGAAGCTGTCGGGTCGTTGCCGCGACCTCCAGAAGCAGTATGAGATCCAGCAGGCGCGAGCAGCCGCCGCCCGGGGGGGTGGCGCGGCCGGGGTCC
>CAYYRT010000087.1:0-5238 GCA_964474055.1 uncultured Acidimicrobiaceae bacterium
GGTGGACATCATCCTGGTTGGTGACTCGGTCGCCAACGTCGTCCACGGTCACGATTCCACGCTGGCGATGGACATCAACACGATGGTGCTCCATGCTGCCGCGGTCCACCGTGCCCACCCCCGGGCGCTGGTGGTGGTCGATATGCCCTGGTTGAGCTATCACATTTCGGTGGAGGACACCATCGCCCAGGCCGGACGTCTGGTGCGCGAGGGTGGGGCCGAAGCCGTGAAGTTGGAGGGTGGCCACAAACGACTCCCGATGGTGCAAGCCCTGGTCGACACCGAGATACCGGTTATGGGCCATGTCGGCCTCACGCCGCAGTCGGTCCACGCCATGGGCGGCTACAAAGTGCAGGGTCGGTTGATCGACGATGCCCGGATGCTGATCGCCGATGCCAAAGCCTTGGAAGAAGCCGGGGTGTTCTCCATAGTGTTGGAAGGTGTGCCCGACCTCGTGGCAGACATCATCACTAAGGAGATTTCGATCCCCACCATCGGAATCGGCGCGGGTGCTGGCACCGATGGCCAGGTGTTGGTGTTTCACGACGTCCTTGGTCTTTCCTACGGTCATCGCCCCAAGTTCGTGCGGAGTTTTGCCCAACTGGGCGCCGAGGCGGTGGCAGCCCTGGCCGCCTTCAAGTCGGCGGTTGAAACGGGCGACTTCCCCAACGAGGACGAGACCTACCGTCTCTCTGAGGAGGTAGCCGAGGCCCTGCTCCAGGAGCCGCCATCCGGCTGAGGTCGCTCTTGGTGACTCTCCTGGTGGTGGCGTGCGCTCCTACGGGGGGCCAGGTCACCACCACGTCGACGGTCGCCGAGTCGACCACACTCCCGCCCCCAACCACAACGACGGTGACTACGACCACACCGAGCACCACAACCACACCGAGCACCACAACCACCCTTGACAGAGGTGACCTGGCTGACTGGGAGGTGGTGACGGTGGTGGTGGGCGGCGGGGAGTTGGCGGTTGCGCTAGCCGACGACCCTGGCGAGCGGGCCCGGGGTCTCATGGGAGTTGAGGATCTGGGCGTTCTGGCCGGGATGTTGTTCTCCTATGACGAAGACACCCAGTCCAGTTTCTGGATGAAGGACACGGTTCTGTCCCTCTACATCGCATTCTTCGCAGGCGATGGTTCGTTGGTAGATGCGTTCCTGATGGAACCTTGCGAGGCCGACCTCTGCCCTCTCTACTCCGCCTTGGGGCCGTACCGATGGGCGCTGGAGACTCCGGCCGGCGATCTGGGCGACCTGCCGGCTGACACCACCCTGGTTTTCCCCTAGACCCAAAGGACGCTGATCAAGACGACTCGCGGAACTTGGTCGTCGTCCACAACGTGGTAGCTCACGTCCAGCCCCTCCAAAGCAGCCATGAACAACCCTTGACCGAAAACTCGATCAGGCTCGATATCCAGCACATCGCTGGCCTCAGGATCGCGACGGAGCACGGAAAGCAGCTTCAAGAAGCGGAGCTGAACCTCGTCAGGCGCGGACAGAATCTCATCGAACACGAGGCCGCCCATGATCAAATATTGGGGCGGGCTGTCCATCCGCTCAGAGCGGCTTGGTCCGAACCGACGCCACCCTCGATTTGAAATCGGGACTTGTCAGAAAGCGCAGACTCCGATACCAGGCCGACATGATCTTGGTGAAACGCGGGTCGTGCCCGTTCTGATAGATGGCGTCCAGAACCTCCGACAGGAACCCTCGCAGCCCGTCCTCGTCAAGTTTCCCCATCAGATTCTCGATATCGACCCGAGAAGGAAGCTCCTGCCAGAGGGGGCGGTCTCGTGGTTGTTTCTTGCTCATCGATTCCCCTGTTCGCCGATCGGTGTACCCAACTTATTGATGTCTACACGGAGGGTGGGACTCGCGGGAAGCTGGTTTTGGCACTCTCCGAAATCCACAGACTATTCCACTGACTAATCCACCAAACCGGCCTTGATGTGCTGGAACATCCGAGGCGGACCGAATGTCGTCATGAGCGCATGGATCGGTCAAGTCTTCGGAGCCCAACAGGTCAACCAAGGCGGGGTCGTTTGAGGGTCCATCTACGACATCCAGAAGTACGCCTCGATCGATGAATTGTGGTCGCCTGGCCGACCGGCGTAAACTGCACTGATTCCGGCGCCATCAGCCGTTACCAACGGCTCCCGGTGCCACTTCACCCTGCTCCGCTGAGAGGCGGGGCCGTCCGCGCAAGCGGATGTCCATAGGAGGAACAAAACATGCGTACGTACGAGGTGATGACGATTCATCGCCCCGAATTGGCTGAGGACGACATCCGCCGCAAGGTGGATGAGTTGGAAGGGTTCCTCACCGAACGGGGGGCGACCGTCACCAACAAGGACATCTGGGGCAAGCGGCGATTTGCCTACGAGGTCAAACACATGAACGAGGGCTATTACTCGGTGGTGACGTTCACCGCGGAGCCACCCGCCATCACCGACCTCGATCGGATGTTGACCCTCGCCGACGAGGTCATCCGCCACAAGATCGTTCGACCAGGGGATTGAATTCTGTGTCACACCCTGCCTTCATAGTGGGAGCAAGGGAGGACGGAAGGAGTATGGATGTCAACAAATAGCGTGGTACTGGTCGGCAACCTGGTCGAGGACCCGGAGCTCCGCTTCACCCCGTCCGGGGTGCAGATGACGAAGCTTCGGTTTGCGGTTAACCGCCGCTGGCGTGACCAGCAGCAGGAGTGGCAAGAAGAGACCAGCTTCTTCTCGGGGACGTTGTGGCGCGATCACGCCGAGAACGCAGCCGAAACCCTGCAAAAAGGCATGAGGGTCATCGTCGTGGGACGCCTCGAGCAGCGCTCGTGGGAGACCCAGGAAGGCGAGAAGAGGTCGGTCATCGAGGTTTCGATCGAAGAGATCGGCCCCAGTCTGCGCTGGGCTACCGCCACGGTCAACCGCACGGCGCGTACCGGTGGTGGCGAATTTCCGGCCGGTGCCTCGGTTCCACCCGGCCCGGTTGCCCGGGACGATTACGGCCCGGACGAAGCGCCGTTCTGAGTTAATAAGGAGATGTGAATGGGACGTGCTACCAACCTCGAGAGAGACAAGAAAAAGCGCCGCCCGGAGCCGCAGTTCCGGCGGATGCGCAAGAAGGTCTGCTTCTTCTGCCAGGAGCGGGTCGAATACGTCGACTGGAAAGACATCGGCATGATCCGCAAGTACATGTCTGACCGCGGAAAGATTCGCTCCCGTCGGGTCAACGGCAACTGTCCCCGGCACCAGAGGGAGGTTTCGGTCGCCATCAAGAACGCCCGCGAGATGGCCCTGTTGTCCTATCTCGGTCGCTCATGAAGGTGGTCCTAACGTCCGACGTGTCCGCCCTCGGCCTTCAAGGCGAGATCGTCGATGTCTCCGATGGCTACGCCCGCAACTACCTGCTGCCCCGCCACCTGGCCCAGAAGGCAACCAGCGGTGCGGTGGCATCGGCAGCCAAAGCGGTGTCGACTCGTGCCGCCGCCGAGCGTAAGGCATTGGAGGAAGCACAGGATCTGGCCACTGCTCTGGCCGGCTCAAGGGTGGTGCTGGCCGCGCAGGCCAGTGACGAAGGGCGCCTGTACGGATCGGTGAGCATCGGAGACGTGGCCGAGGGGATTCGGAAGTTCACCGGCATCGATCTCGACCGCAAGCACATCGAGATGGAACATCCCATCAAGGCGATCGGCTTGCACGAGGTGCAGATCCGTCTTCACGCCGACGTCGAATTCCCCGTGACAATCGACGTGATCCCCGCCTGACCCAGGCCGTCCGGCCTATCAGAGTTCCAGCGCGAAAACATAACAGGGGTGCTTTTTCCCGTTTGGGCGGTGAACCTCTACCGTGTCCACCACTTCCCCCCGGAACGAGTGTGTGGTTCACGCGCGCCCGGGTTTCTTGTCACAGCAGGGCGATAGAAGCATGAGGTCATGACCGCAATCATCGAGCGCAACCAGAGCCGGGGGGTTGGCCGGGTGCCGCCTCACTCGCGGGAGGCCGAAGAGTCCGTGCTGGGCGCTTTGCTCCTGTCACCTCATGCCGCCAACGAGGTGATGGACAAACTGGTCCCCCTCGACTTCTACGTGCCTGCCCACCAGTCCATCTTCGAGGCCATGGTCACCCTCTACAACGCCAACCAGCCCATCGACGCAGTGACTTTGAGCGAGGAACTGCGTCGCAGCGCAGAGTTGGACAAGGTGGGGGGGCTCGCCTACCTAACCCATCTGGTGGATGTGGTCCCCACCGCCTCCAATGTCGAGTACTACGCCGGCATTGTTGAGGAGCACGGACTTCGGCGGAGCCTCATCAAGGCAGGGTCGACCATCACCGACCTCGCCTTCCGGACCGACGACGAGGTGATGATCGTCATCGATCGTGCCGAACAAGAAGTGCTGGCAGTCGCCGAAAAGAGAGCGGGCGACGGCATGGTGGCAGTGGGACCCCTTTTCCAGGAGGCGATCGAGCACATCGAAGCGCTCGAAGCCAACGGCTCCGAACTCACCGGCCTCGCCACCGGCTTCGTCGACCTCGACAAGAAGCTGGCCGGTTTGCAGAGAGCCAACCTCGTGGTCATCGCCGGGAGGCCATCGATGGGTAAAAGCGCGCTAACTCTGAACGTCGCCACTCACATTGCGGGCGCGGGAAAGGTGGTGGCGATCTTCTCGCTGGAGATGGCGAAAGAGGAGGTCGTCCAGCGCATCCTCTCCTCAGTGGGCAAGGTCGAGTCGAGCAAGCTTCGCACCGGCCAACTCGGCAACCAATGGGACCGGCTGGTATCGGCCGCCAATCGGATGTACAAGACGCCGATTTATGTCGACGACTCTTCTGTGGTGATGGTCACCGACATCCGCGCCAAGTGCCGGCGGCTCAAGCGAGTCAAGGGACTCGACCTGGTGGTGGTCGACTACCTCCAATTGATGCAGGGTTCAACCAGGGAGAACCGACAGCAGGAAATTGCCGAAATCAGCCGCGGACTCAAGAACCTGGCTCGTGAGTTGGAAGTTCCGATCATCGCCGTTTCACAGCTCAACCGCTCGGTGGAAACACGGGAGGATCGTCGTCCCCGCCTTTCGGACCTCAGAGAATCGGGGGCTTTAGAGCAAGACGCGGACGTCGTCGTGTTCATCTATCGACACGAGTACTACCACCCCGACGACATCGAGAAACGGGGAACCGCCGAGATCATCATCGCCAAACATCGGGCGGGCGCCACCGGCACGGTCGAGATGACCTTCATGCCCGA
>CAYYRT010000088.1:0-2634 GCA_964474055.1 uncultured Acidimicrobiaceae bacterium
CGTCGCTATCCGCAATCGGGGGACAGTCGGCGGCAGCATGGCTCATGCCGACCCCGCCGCGGAGTGGCCAGTGCTCGCGCTTGTACTAGACACCGAGTTCCAGGTCCAAAGCGCCAAGGAATCGCGACTAGTCCCCGCCGCCAATATGTTCGTCAGCTACATGCAAACCGGACTGCGGCCCGACGAGATACTCACCGGAATGCGCTTCAAGTTGCCTACAGAAAAGGCGGGGTCCGCCTTCGTAGAAGTGGCTCGCCGCCACGGGGACTTTGCTATGGGTGGGGCGGCCGCCGTTCTCGCCTTGGAACAGGGCAAGGTGGTGCACGCCCGGGTGGGGGTGATGTCGGCCGCCCTGACGCCGGTACGCAGCGAGGAGTCCGAACGGCTGCTGATGGGGGAAGAACCCACCGACGAGCTATTGGCCGAGGCAGCAGAGAGAGTGAGTGGCGCCGTCGATCCACTAGATGACGTTCATGCGCCCGCCGACTACAAACGCCACCTTGCCAAGGTGACAACGAGGCGGGCGCTCATATCCGCACGGGACCGAGCGAAGGAGGCCGGTGGATGACGAATAGGGAGTTGACCCTGACAGTCAACGGCCGTGATATGACCGGGTGGACGAAGCCCCGCATGACACTCGCCGACTTTTTGCGGGAGGTGCTTGGCCTAACCGGCACCCACCTGGGATGCGAACACGGCGTCTGCGGCGCCTGCACCATCCTGGTCGACGGAAAATCGATGCGTTCGTGCTTGATGCTGGCAGTACAGGCCGAAGGCCAAGCCCTCACAACGGTCGAAGGCCTGGCAGATCTACACGGGCCGCTTCACCCGGTACAAGAAGCGTTTTCGCGGAACCACGCCCTCCAGTGCGGGTTCTGCACCCCCGGATTTCTGATGACGGTGTTGGAATACCTCAACGAAGGCGCGTCCACCGACGAGAATGAGATCCGAGAGCGAATCTCAGGGAACCTGTGTCGATGCACGGGCTATCACAACATCGTCCGCGCAGTGCAGGAACTGGCAGAGAACGGCCAATGAGTTACGTTGGCAAGCCGGTCGCACGCAAAGAGGACCACCACCTCCTGACCGGGCAGGGCTTCTACGTCGGCGATGTCCGATTACCGGGGATGGTGGAGGCGGCGATCCTTCGCAGCCCCGTAGCCCATGCTCGCATCACCCATCTCGACACGAGCCAGGCTCGCCAGCTTTCGGGGGTGGTGAAGGTGGTGACGGCCAGAGACTTGGCCAACAGAGTGGAACCCTTCACCCGCCCCTTCTACAAGACCATCCCGGAGCATGTTGTGCGGGAGACCAACTTGGTGGTCCGCCCTTACACAGCACAGATCCTGGCCGATGAAAAGGTGTTCCGCGTGGGTGAGCCGGTTGCGGTGGCTGTCGCCGAGGATCGCTATCTGGCCGAGGATGCAGCCGAACTCATCGAGTTGGAGTTCGAACTCCTCACCATTCTCACGGATCCGATTGTCGCCATGGGTGAGGGGGCTCCAGAGATCCACCCTTCGGTACCGGGCAACATTTCGGCAAGATTTGTGACCAGGGCCGGTGACGTTGAACGGGCTTTCACGGAGGCAGAACACCAACTGTCCTCTCGTATCACCGTTGGGCGCTCGGTCGGCTCGCCCCTGGAGACCCGGGGGGTGGTGGCTGAGTTGGATCGAGCCAGCGGTGAACTGCGGGTATGGGCCACGCAGCAGCGCCCGCACCTGCTGCGGACCTACCTGTCGGAGATGCTTCATCTGCCCGAGGAGTCGATTCGAGTTATCTCCCCCGACATGGGAGGGAGCTTTGGGGGCGGGATCTACAACGAGGAGGTGATCATCCCCTTCCTGGCGATGGAGCTGGGTCGCCCGGTGCGCTGGATCGAGGACCGCCGGGAGAACCTCGGTAACGCCCGCCATGCTCGGAACCAGGTGCACGACATGGAGGTGGCATTCCAGTCCGATGGCTCCATCCTGGGAATGCGCGACCGCTTCGTCGTCGACACCGGGGCTTACAACCCGTTCGCCATAACGGTCCCTTACAACACTGCCGCCCACATGCGCAACGAGTTCAAAATCGACAACTTCGAGGCGGAAGGGATCTGCGTACTCACCAACAAGCGGGATAACACTCCTGTGCGGGGTGCTGGTCGGACCTCAGCCACCTTTGTGAGCGACCGGGCGGTGGACATGGTGGCCGCCTATCTGAAGGTTGACCCCGCCGAGGTCCGGCGACGGAATTTGATCCCTGCCGAGTTGATGCCCTACGACATGGGGATGCTGTACCGGGATGGAGGCAATGTCGTTTACGACTCCGGGGACTACCCGGCCCAGCTCGAGAAGGCGCTGGCGATGGCTGATTACGCAGGGTTCAGGGAACGACAGAAGCAAGCCCGGGAACACGGAAGACACCTCGGGATCGGCATTTCGTGCCACGTGGAAGGCTCCGGCTTTGGGCCCCATGAGGGTGCGATGGTCCGCGTAGATCAGACCGGCCACGTACTTGTCCATTCGGGCAGCAATCCACACGGCCAGGGCCACGAAACCGTGCTGGCGCAGGTATGCGCTGACGCCCTCTCGGTCTCACCCAACGACGTCACGGTGCGGGCGGGCGACACTGCCCTGATCGCCCACGGCG
>CAYYRT010000089.1:0-4582 GCA_964474055.1 uncultured Acidimicrobiaceae bacterium
GCCCGGTGACGGGGGACATAATCGTTGTGACTCAAAAGGTCGTGTCCAAGGCGGAGAATGCCCTGGAGGCAGCAACCTCGGACGCCGACTACCGCAGAATCGTCGAACGTGAGTCAGCCTCGATTCTCCGGCGGCGGGGTGAACTGGTGATCTCGGTGACCAGCCATGGGTTTGTTTGTGCAAACGCCGGCGTCGACCGCTCGAACGTGGCCGAAGGCAAAGTGGCATTGTTGCCAGCCAATCCGGATAGGTCGGCGCAATTACTCCGGACCCGGTTCCAACGTGCCTTTTCCGTGGACATGCCGGTCATCATCACCGACACCTTCGGGCGCGCCTGGCGAACCGGGCTGGTCGACGTTGCCATCGGAGTCGCCGGCATGGAACCGATACTCGACTTGAGGGGCACCGCCGACACACAAGGGCGGCTCTTGGAAGTAACTGAGGTCGCGATCGCAGACGAGATTGCCGCTGCAGCCGAACTGGTTATGGGAAAGGCGACGGCGGTCCCTGCGGCACTAGTGCGTGGCGTCGAGTACAGGCCGGGCGACGGCCGCGCCACCGACCTGGTCAGGGCCCCTGCTGAGGACATGTTCCGTTAGGGACACTGCCAGCGAACCTGGGCCTAGGACCGCCCGAGACCGAAGTAGTCCAACCCGGCCCGTCGTACCGTGGCTGGATCAAGCAGGTTGCGGGCGTCAACAATGGCCCGTCCTCGCATCCGTTGTCGGACCTCAGCCAGATCCACGGTTGTGAACTCGGGCCATTCGGTGGCGATCAGGAGCACATCTGCTCCGTCAACGGCCTCCAGCGGCGAAGCGGCTGCCAGGATGCCGGGGGCAGTCGCCTCGGGATCAAAGGCCTGCACCCGGGCACCGTCGTTGATCAGAAGCTGAGCGATCCGAGTGGCCGGCGACTCCCGCACGTCGTCGGTCCCAGCCTTGAAAGCCAGGCCCCACAACCCGACCGTGCGGTCCTTCAAATCGCCACCAGCGGCGTTCCTCACCTTGGCGGCGATTCGCAGGCGCTGATCCTCATCCGCCTCGATAACCGCCCGAAGCAACCTGAAGTCGTAGCCGGCATCGGAGGCCACCTCGATCAGGGCGAGAGTGTCCTTGGGGAAGCACGAACCTCCGTAGCCAGGCCCGGGTTTCAGAAAGTGGGGCCCGATCCGGTGGTCGAAGCCGACACCTTCGAGCACATCGACAATGTCGGCACCCATGGCCTCGCTCAAATTGGCCAATGCATTGGCAAAGGTCAGCCGGGTTGCCAGGTAGGAGTTAGAGGCGTACTTGATCATCTCGGCCGAGGTGGGGTCGGTCAGGACCACTCGGGCGCCAAGATCGGCATACAACGACGCGACCCTTTGGGCGTCGGAGGTCTCGAATGCGCCCACGACGATCCGGTCGGGGGCAAGAAAGTCTTCGACCGCGGTCCCCTCGCGGAGAAACTCGGGATGGGCGACCAAATGAGCCGAACTTCCCAGGTCGGCCAACCGCTTGTGCAAGCCGACGGTGGTTCCTGGTGGCACGGTCGACTTGACCACGAGGATCGACTCTGGCTCGACGACCAGCGCCAACTCGTCCACCACCTGTCGTATGAAGCTGAGGTCGGCTCGACCGGAAGCGTCAGGCGGAGTGGGCAGACAGAGAAATACCAGGTCTGCATCCTTGACGGCGATGGGGTTGGACGTATGAAAGGAAATCCGGCGCTTGGAGCGAGCGGCCTCCAGAAGGGCCGCCAGGCCGGCCTCAAAGATGGGCACTTCGCCCGCTTCCAGCCTGGCCACCCGTTCGGCGCTGGCCTCACCGAGCCTGACGGTGTGACCCAGATGGGCCAGCCCGGCAGCCGTGACAAGGCCGACGTAGCCAGCCCCGATTACGGCAACGTTCATAGAGCCAATCCTCCCCGATAGCCAACAAGTGGTGCTTCCCGGTTGGCCAAGCTAGCCGCTCTGGATGGTCCTGTCTGCGTCGAGTCCGACGATGACGATGGCATCGATCGAGGAGTCGAGGGACCCGGCCGAGACCTCTCCGAAGCCGAGAGCGTCGATGATCGCCTGGCCCTGGGGCAACGCCTCAGGGCGGACGATGATGGTCGTGACAGGGAAGTCGTTGCGATCGGCGTCACCAACCTCCAG
Source organism: uncultured Acidimicrobiaceae bacterium (assembly GCA_964474055.1). Taxonomy (GTDB): domain Bacteria; phylum Actinomycetota; class Acidimicrobiia; order Spongiisociales; family ZC4RG35; genus JAICND01. Next base: position 2,138 of record CAYYRT010000089.1, read on the forward strand.
GATCTCAAAACCCTTGCCCTGGAGTATCTGGGACCAACGACCAGCCGAACCGACTACTCCATTGCCGTTGAGGACCTGGATCTTGAGCGGCTCTCCAGCCATGGCATTCATAGGAACGCCGTTGGCGAACGAGGAAATCATGGTGTTGGCATCCGGCTGGTCCATCCGCACGATGGACATGCCGTTGTAATCGTCGCCGTAGCTTGCGAGGGTTGCGGTTTCGATGGTCGCGGCGGAAATCGACCTCATCTGAAAAGCCAGTTGGATCAGTGACGACTCGAGGAGAGCGGTGTCAACCGACAGATGGCGCGCAAACGACCCGACGACGCTCCCGGTTTCCGTGAGGGTGGAGGGTGTCTTGAGGGCTGAAATGATCGCCAGGATCAGTTGTTGTTGGCGCTTGGTACGGCCAATGTCGCTGGCTTCCACCGCAACCCAGTCCCCGCCTTGGGACTCCTGGTAGTGACGGGATCTTGCGAAGGCAAGCGCTTGCTCACCGTTGAGCACCTGGGGACCGGCGTCCACGAACAGGCCCGAATTGAGATCTCTCGCCTGAAACGGGAAGTTGATGGTCACACCCCCGACCTGGTCGACAATCGATTTGAAGCCGACAAAGTCAACCTCGACATAGTGATGGATCGGCAGACCCGTCACTTGTTTCACGGTTCGCACCATCAACGGCGCCCCCCCAAAGCTGTATGCGGCGTTGATGCGGTTGGTGCCATGACCGGGTATGTCGACGAGGAGATCGCGAGGCAATGACAGAATCTGGGCGCTGCCGTCGGCCGGATAGACCTTGACCAGCATGATGACGTCACTTCGCTCTCCGGCTGCCTCCCCGAAGTTCTGGAGGTTGTCGAGCCGGGCCCTGCTATCGGATCCGATCATCAGGAAGGTGATGGGTTCATGGGATTCAGCCGGGCGCTCGTTGAGTTCCGGGACAACGTTGGAGACCACATGTACGTTTGCCCGGAAGGCCGTTTGGGCTGATCGCAGCGACCAGTACAGGCCGAAAACGGACACGTTGCACAGCACCAACAGGGCGATGATGAGGCGTTTCCACCACCGATGATGCGCGGGGACCAGACGCGTCGATGGAGGGATGGATTGCGAATCGAGAGACATGGGCTTCCCCGGAGAGACGTTCTGAGATTACCAACGGTTCCGTCGTTACCTTCAGTCGGAGCCGAGTTGCCGCCCAGCTAGCCTCCCCGCGCAGTCATCCGACGGAGGAACAGAGTGGCGGTGTTGCCTCATGAGGGCACCTTCTCGATCATGTACGGGAATCTCAATATCCCGGTCGGCAGCGGCTATCGCCACGGTTACCTCTCCCGGCCCGATGACGCGGGAAGATTCCCTACCCTGCTTGTGCTCCCCGGCATCACCGGCCTGAGCAGCTCCGAGAAGGACTATGCCCGCCGGCTTTCTCGTCGTGGATTGGCCTGCCTGGTCGTCGACATATACCCCGGCGACGATGATCCGTTGCTCGCCTATCACGACCGTTCGGACCGGGAGATCCTCTCCGATCTCGACGAAGCGTTCGAGTTCCTACAAAGCGACGACGTGTTCTGGGCACTCCATGATGTGGTCGGAGTGGTGGGCTTTGACATTGGCGGCCGGCTGGCGTTGATCCTGGCAGCCCACCGCCCATGGGTCGGCGCGAGTGTCGTGGTCTCGACTCCACTAACAGGCGACGAAAACAGAACCTATCCCGTGGCCGAGATGCTCCAGCACCTGGCGGTTCCGATTCTGGGCCTTTACGGCGCCGCCGACGCTCTTATCGCGGCCGAGACCATCAATGAGGCCCAACGCCGCAATGAGGCAGGGCAATGGCTCCTCTATGAAGGGTCCGGCCACGGCTTCTATCACGACCACTCGCCGGACTATGACCCTGCGGCCGCGGCTGATGCGTTTGACCGGATGGCGGCTCTGTTGTTGTCCAGCCTGCCTGCGGCCGAGGTGGAAGACCTCGGCTAACCGGGCTCGGTTCGGAGATGGCGAACCTCTCCGGCCGACACCCGCACCTCCCCGGTCTCAGTTGTGATCAGCAGCGCGCCATCCTCGGCAATGTGACGTGCCCTGCCATGCCCGTCCGGCTCCCATGAGACCAACTGACCCAACGTGGCAGAGCGTTGCCGATAGTCCTCGATACCCCAGGCGCCCGGCCCCCGTGCCAACTTGGCGAGGAGTCCGTCTGCCCATACGCGGGCAATCTCGAGCAACTTGGTTGGTCCCGGATCGGTTGTATGGATGCCACTCATTCCGGCCGGCGCCGAAGGCCAATACAGGTTGATTCCGCATCCAATGACGACCATTTCGCCTGAGGCTTCGGTCAGAACCCCGCCCACCTTGGCCGAGTTGATCAGGAGGTCGTTGGGCCACTTCAGCCGGCACCTGCCCCCGACCGCCTCGGCCGCGGCCAAACCCGCCACCAGCGGAATCAAC
>CAYYRT010000090.1:0-36089 GCA_964474055.1 uncultured Acidimicrobiaceae bacterium
GAGAATCCCCAACGGCGGAAGATCTCAACCACTTCCACGGGCATGGTCGGCTCTTGTCCGTAGCCGTTGGTACTGGGGTTGAAGTCGATGGCGGTCCCCCATGAATGGCGGGACAGTGAGAACCCCGGATCACCCCCCCGATTCAGGCGCGGGTTGTAACAACCTCCCGCGACCTGGAAGTCGCCACGATCCAGGAGGTCGGCCAGTCCAGCCGCCTCGATCTCGGCCAGCGCTCCTCGCGCATAAGGCACCACCATGCGATGGCAGCGGGTGACCCCCACAATCGGAAAATCGACCGAGACGATCCACCGATCACTCCACGCAGGGTCGACCACCAGAGAATCACCGGCCCCGGATCTGACGGAGAACTCGCCAAACCGCTGCTTCACGAAGGCCATCGGCAAGACCGGATCGAGATCGCTGTGACCCCTCCCGGCGACGGAGATGCGGACCGAATCGTCGGCGGCGAACTCGCGGACCAGCACCGCCGTTTGACCGGCGTTTCCTCCCCAAAGCAGCATCGCTTGGGGTCGGTCAACGCCCAATTGAGGGGCGACGGCAGTGGAAAGCCAGATCTCACTCCAACCCAGGGACTGGTCGGGAACGATGGCTCCGACTTCGAGATCGACCACCACACCATTGAGCCCCTCGATCCGGGCCAGATCTCCCTCGCGGGCTCCCCGCAGGGACGCGGTGATCTCACCCATCACCAACTGACCCCGGGCTAGCGCCCTGCCGACGATCGGATCGATCGTGGCAGCGGTGGGGTCGGCGGCGGTGGTGAGCATGGGATACCCAAACCCCGGGATAGGTGTTTGCACCGCAATGTCACCACGAGAAATGTTCAGAAGACGCAACGTCACCCGATGCAGAACCGTGGTGTCGGCTCCCGCGAACCACGCCGCCTCGGTTACCGCCGCTTGCGTCTCGGCAGAGAGGCCACCGGATTGGGTCACCCGCACCACCGCGGAGGAATCGGGAACCGGTCTTCCGGCACCGGCCACCACCGTCGTGCCGAGGATTCCGACCATTAGTACGGGAATCAGAGTCATCAGTGGATGAGGGCGTCGACGCCGATGCGTCTGACCTCTTCGAGATCCTCCCGATACTTGAGGACGACGCCAAGCGTTTCGTCGATGACCCCGGCCGTCAACTCCTGAGCCCCGAGAACACGTAAAGCGGCGGACCAGTCGAGGGTTTCGGCCACTCCGGGTGGCTTGAAGAGGTCGAACGAACGCATGTCGGCCATGGCGCGGGCAAGTTGGTTCCCGAGACGCTCGTCGACATCAGGCTGCTTCAACCGGAGGATTTGCAATTCTCGCTCTACGGAGGGGTAGTCGAGCCAGTGGTAGATGCACCGCCGCTTGAGAGCGTCGTGGATCTCGCGGGTGCGGTTGGAGGTGACGACCACTACCGGCGGAGTCTCGGCCCTGATGGTCCCGACCTCGGGAATCGTGACCTGGAAGTCGGACAACACCTCGAGGAGGAAGGCTTCGAACTCCTCGTCAGCACGGTCGAGTTCGTCGATGAGCAATACGGGATGTAACCCGGCAGCTGCCTCTTCTACAGCCGACAGCAGCGGGCGCGGAGTTAGAAACTCCCGGCTCATGATGTCGGCCACGGATGCCTCACCACCCGTGCCCCGGGCCTCGATCAACCGGATCGCCAGCATCTGGCGGGCATAGTCCCATTCATACAGGGCATGGTTCACATCGAGTCCCTCGTAGCACTGGAGGCGTATCAGGCGACCCCCGGTTATCTCTGCAAGGACCTTGGCGACCTCGGTCTTCCCAACCCCTGCTTCCCCCTCCAGGAACAGCGGACGCCCCAACTCGAGGGAGAGGAGGATCGCCACCGCCAGGCCGCGGTCGGTGACGTAGCCCTCCTCGGACATGCGTGTGATGACCTCGTCGACGCTGGTGGGGACCATGGCCCTCTCAGGCTACCGGCAGGGAGCTCCAACCTCGATGTACCTACAAACAACGAAGGGGCCCCGAGGCCCCTTCGTCCTGCCGTTACTCCCGAATCTCACGTTGCGTCCGCAACGGCCTTGGTTAGCGCCCGCTTGGTGAAAACCTTGGCGAGGTGGGTCTTGTATTCCACCGACCCGTACAGGTCTTCCAGGACCGATAGGCCGTCGGCGGCTTTTTCGGCAGCAGCAGCAATGGCCGCTTCCGATCCATCGGTTCCGATCAGCGCTTCCGCCGCTGCACGAGCGAGGGTGGGTTTGGCGCCCACCCCGGTGAGGGCGACCCGACAATCGGAGATCGAGCCGTTTGACGTGTTAACCCAGGCGGCGGCTCCCGCCACCGCATAGTCGGTGTGGCCTCCGCGGCGGCCGAGCTTGTCGTAACCCGAACCACCGCCGGCTTTGGGCAGCCGGATCTGGGTCATGATCTCGTCGGGGGCAAGGTCTGTTGTGAGCGCATCGAGAAAGAAGTCGGCTGCGCCGATTTCGCGAGCTCCGCCCGAGCCTTGCACCACAATGGTGCCGCCGAGGGCAAGCACCGCCGCAGGCTGATCGGCCGCCAGGTCACCGTGGGCAACCGCCCCGCACGTTGTCCCCCGGTTGCGAACCTGGACGTCCCCGGTCCAACTGGCTGCGGTCCGCAGGGCCGCCGGCACCAGGTTCGAGGCCGCCGTGGTGTGGTGGCGGACCAGAGCACCGATGACAATGTGGTCGCCACCGTCGCTGATGGTGTCGAGTCCTGGCACCCTGCTTATGTCCACCACCAGATCGGGCGAGAGCAGGCGGAGCTTCATGAGCGGCAGCAGACTCATCCCACCCGACATCACCTTGGCGAAGCCGGCGCCCTTGAGAGCGGATACGGCCTCGTCAAGGCTCGACGGGGCCATGTAGTCGAATGATCTCGGGAACATTGCTCTACTCCAATCAGCTCTTCTGGGCGTTCTGGATTGCCTGCCACACCCGCCGGGGGCGCAAGGGCATGTCGATGTGTCGGACTCCGAGGTCATAGAGGGCGTCGACGGCCGCATTGACCACGGTCTGCGCCGAGCCGATCGTTCCCGCCTCGCCGATCCCTTTCACCCCCAGGGGGTTGACGTTGGACGGGGTGACCGTCCGATGGAGGTCGAAGCTCGGTACATCGCCGGCGGTCGGGAGCGGATAATCGAGCAGCGTGGTCGTGAGGCAGTTCCCATCCGAGTCGTAGATAGCCTCCTCGAACATGGCCTGGGCAATCCCCTGCACCAACCCACCGTGGATTTGGCCGTCAACGATCATCGGACTGATCACGTTGCCACAGTCGTCCATGGCGATGTAACGGAGCAATTGCATGTCACCGGTCTCGATGTCGATCTCGACCAGGGCGGCATGTGACCCAAAAGGCCAAGTCGCGTTGGCCGGGGAGAACACCGAATGTGCCTCCAACCCACCCTCGACTCCCTCCGGAAGGGTGTGGGGCTGGTAGGCATGGGTGGCGATCTCCTTCCACGTCACCGACTTGTCGGGAGAACCCACAACGTGGGCGCCACCATCCTCGAACCGGATGTCGTCAACCGAAGCCTCAAGGACGTGGGCGACGATCAAGGCCGCTTTGTCGCGAACCTTGCGGGCTGCCAGGTAGGTAGCCGAGCCATCCACCGCGGCCGACCTCGACCCGAAAGTACCAACCCCCATCGGCGAATCCGCGGTTGAACCATGCGACACCCTGATGTTGTCCGTTGGAATTCCAAGTTCGTTGGCAACCAACTGGGCCCAGGTGGTTTCGTGTCCCTGGCCCGAAGGCCCGGTGCCGATCACCACTGTCGCCGATCCGTCGGCGTTGACCCGGACCAGACCCGAGCCGTTGAATGCCGACGGGAGGTCGTAGGTCGACCAGGAGAACCCGAGGCCGACCAGAGCCGACGGACCAAAGCCACAGACTTCGACATAGCTCGACAATCCCAGGCCTACGTGTCGTCCTTCGGCCCTCGCCTTATCCCGTTGTGCTTTGAGGTCAGCAAACTCCGAGGTGGCCAGGAGCGCATCGAGATTGTGGGCGTAGTCGCCTGTGTCCATAGCGAACCCGATCGGCGAAACTGCGTTGGGAAAGCTGGTGGACGGGATGAAGTTGCGTTTGCGCACGTCGGCCGGATCCATCCCGATCTCCCGGGCAAAGACATCGACGATTCGCTCAACGTAGTAGATCGCTTCTGGGCGACCCGCTCCGCGATAGGCGTCGGTGGTCATCGTGTGGGTGGTTACGCAGTCGATCTTCCAATAGGTCGGGAACTTGTACTGCCCCGACCCAACGAAAGTCCCCAGGAATGGGATCGCCACCGTGAAGTTCTGCGTGTAGGCACCCATATCGGCGATGCCCTCGAGTTCAAAACCGAGAATCTCGCCGTCCCGGGTGCCGGTGATGGTTGCGGTACCAACCCACCCCCGTCCCTGGAGGGGGTTGTTGGGCGACTCACGCCTCGACTCCGTGTACTTGACTGGTGCGTTCAGCTCCATCGACGCGAAACACACCAGAATCTCATCGGCATACACGTTGAGCTTGGCCCCGAATCCCCCGCCCACTTCGGGGGCGGTGACGTCGACAGCATTGGAAGCGAGCCCAAAGGTCTTGGCGATCGCCCCAGCGAGGGCGTGGGGGATCTGGGTCGAGGAGTAGACGGTGAACCGTCCGTATCCCTCGTTCCAGCTTGCCGCCACTGCCCGCGGCTCGATGGCAGTCGGGATGAGCCGCTGATTGACCATCTCCTGGGACACGATCACCACCTCGGGCTGGGTCTTGGCGTCGGCGATGGTCTGTCTGGTCTGGGCGATGCCTTCGGCGTTGCCCCAGGGACCTGCTTCCCAGGTGATGAGCACGTTCGAGTCGAGATCGTCATGGACTTTGGCCTTGTTGGCGGCGGCCTCCTTCAGGTCCACCAGGGCCTTCAGTTGGTCGTAGTCGACCTCAACCGATTCGGCGGCGTCCTCGGCCTGGTAGCGGTTCTCGGCCACCACCATCGCCACCGCCTCGCCGGAGTGCTTGACCACACCATCGGCCAGCAATGGGCGGAGTTTGCCGACGGCCACCTGGGCAAGCAGCGGGCCGAGATGGCGGACATCGTCGGCGGTGTAGACGGCCACCACTCCGGGCTTGGAACGGGCCGCCGAGGTGTCGATCGACTTGATGGTGGCGTGGGCAAATGGGCTTCGCACAAAGGCCACATGCAACATCCCGGCCATCTTCACGTCGTCCACGTAGAGGCCCCGGCCCTTGATCAGGGCAGGGTCTTCGCGCCGTTTGATGACACCACCCAAAACGCTGGTCGTGCTCATGCGTTCACCTCCCACTCCGCCGGTGCGGGCGTCTCGCCTCTCATCTTGGCTGCGGCGTACTCGATCGCTTTGACGATGTTGTGATAGCCGGTGCACCGACAGAGGTTGCCCTCAATCCCGTGACGGATCTCGGCCTCAGTCGGATTGGGGTTGGCCTCCAGCAGACCCACTGCCGACATGATCATCCCCGGAGTGCAGTATCCGCATTGAAGACCATGCCGCTCCCAGAATCCCTCCTGGACGGGGTGGAGCTCGCCGTCCTGGGCAAGCCCTTCGATGGTGGTGATGCTGGCACCATCGGCCTGAACCGCCAGCATCGTGCAGGACTTGGCGGTGGTTCCGTCCAGCATCACCGTGCAAGCCCCGCAGTAACCGGTTTCACAACCCACGTGGGTGCCGGTGAGGTTGAGCTGCTCGCGGAGAAAATGGACTAGGAGAGTTCGCGGCTCCACCTCCGCTCCGACCGAGCGGCCATTGACGGTCATCGAAACACGCAAACTTGGCCTCCTTGATGGTTGGGGGCGGAACCTAATACCGGCTGCGTAACAGCGTCGGAGAAAGTGGCCCGTTCCCTCAGATCAAGGGCGTTCCTCGTCGCCCACACGGACTGCCTCCGGCACTAGCGTCTTGAACCAGACGAGAAGAGGAGCCAAATGGCCAACGTGGTACGAGCCGCCATCGTCCAAACGGAATGGACCGGCGACAAGGACTCCATGACCAAGAAGAATGCCGACTACGCACGCCAGGCGGCGGAACAGGGCGCCCAGGTGATGTGTTTCCAGGAACTCTTCTACGGGCCGTACTTCTGTCAGGTACAGGAAAACGAACACTTCGGATACGCCGAAGCTATACCGGACGGCCCCACAACCAAGCTGATGCAGGATCTCGCCCGCGAGACCGGGATGGTGATCATCGTTCCCATGTTCGAGGAAGAACAAGCCGGGCTCTTCTACAACACCGCCGCCGTCATCGACGCCGACGGGACTTATCTGGGCAAATATCGGAAGACCCACATCCCCCATGTGAAGGGTTTCTGGGAGAAGTTCTACTTCAGGCCTGGCAACACCGGTTACCCGATATTCGACACTGCCGTAGGACGGATCGGGGTGTACATCTGTTACGACCGCCACTTCCCCGAGGGGTGGCGTGCCCTCGGGCTCAACGGAGCCAAGATCGTCTTCAATCCGAGTGCAACCAGCCGCGGGCTCTCCATGTACCTGTGGAACCTCGAACAGCCGGCGGCAGCCGTCGCCAACGAGTACTTCATTGGCGCCATCAACCGGGTGGGAAAAGAGCCGCTGGGTGACAACGACTTCTACGGGTCGTCTTACTTCGTCGACCCTCGTGGTCAGATCGTCGGCGGTGCCGCCTCGGACACCCGGGAGGAACTGGTGGTGCGCGACCTCGATCTCGACATGGTGGACGAAGTCCGCAAGACCTGGGCGTTCTATCGCGATCGTCGCCCCGACGCCTACGGGGACCTGGTCGCTCCCTGACCCTTACCGACCCCGGAACCGACCGATCTCGCCGAGGTGGGTGTTGGTGAAGGCGTCGGCAAACTTGAGGCCATAACCAAACGCCCGGTCCATTCCGATGTGAGCAAGCCAGATTGCTCCCAGAGCCAGCGCGGCCGTAGGACCACCGATCCACGCCCAGGCAAACAGCAGGACAGGTCCTATGAATGTGTGGCCGACGTTGTAGCTGATGGCCCCCGCCGATGGCCGGATGAAGTAACCGACCATGGATATATCGGGCACCAGGAGTAGGGCTGCGAACCACCACCATGACCAACCGGTCTCAGCAAAGGCTGCAACCCCAGCCGCCAGGAAAACCAGGCCCTCGAGCCTCTGCAATGGAACAGGTGAGAGCATGTCCGAACCGTACTCTCCATCGGCCGCGGCGGTAGTCAAGGGCTACGCTTCGTTTTCACGACTGAGCCCAGGAGCCCGATCCATGGCGACCCACGCCGACCTGTTAGCCCGTCACCGCCAGGTATTGCCCGATTGGATGATCCTGTACTACGACCAGCCCATCGCACTCGTCGACGGCGACGGTCGCCGCGTTCGAGATGCCGAAGGCAACGTTTATCTCAACTTCTTTGGCGGGATCCTCACCACAATGACCGGCTACAAGGTGCCGGAAGTGATCGCGGCCATCAAACACCAGGCCGATCAGATGCTCCACACCTCGACCCTGTACTTGATCGAGAGTCAGATTGCGCTGGCGGAAAAGGTGGCCGGCCTCTCTGGCATCCCCGACGCCAAGGTGTTCTTCACCAACTCGGGGACGGAAGCTAACGACGCCGCCCTGATGATCGCCACCCAATATCGCCGGTCCAATCAGGTGTTTGCGATCAGAGGCAGCTACCACGGCAAGTCGCATTCCACCGTCGCAATCACCGGCATCAAGAGCTGGTCCGCAACCAGCCTCTCACCGTTCAACGTCACGTACATCCACGGCGGCTACAAACTCCGTAGCCCCTTCGGCCACCTCTCCGACGACGACTTCACAGCCGCCTGTCGAGCCGATTTCGAAAACCTCATCGACGTGGCCACGGCGGGCAACGTGGCTTGTCTCATCGCCGAGCCAATTCAGGGTGTCGGCGGTTTCGCCACCCCACCGGACGGGTTCTTCGGAGCCCTCAAGGAAGTGTGCGACCGCCATGGGATTCTGTTCATCTCTGACGAGGTTCAGACGGGGTGGGGACGCACGGGGGAGCACTTTTGGGGTTACCAAGCCCATGGCATCACCCCCGACTTCCTGACCTTCGCCAAGGGCCTCGGGAACGGCACCGCCCTCGCCGGAGTTGTGTGCCGAGCCGAGTTGATGGACTCACTGCCGGCTAACTCCATCTCGACGTTCGGTGGCAACCCCCTCTCGACCTCGGCAGGTCTGGCCAATCTCGACTACCTGCTCGAACACGACCTCCAGACCAATGCGTACAAAGTGGGCAACCGCCTCAAAGCCAATCTTCACCACCTTGCCGACCAGGTCGACATCATCGCCGAGGTGCGTGGCAAGGGTTTGATGATCGGCGTCGAACTGGTCAGGGCAGGCAGCTTGGAACCGGACCCGGCGGCCGCGGCCGCCGTCATGGAGGAAGCCCGCAAAGAAGGTCTCTTGATCGGCAAAGGGGGGATTCACGGGAACACCTTGCGGATCGCCCCGCCGCTCTCGTTGACCGAAGCGGAAGCTGACGAAGGGTACGAGAAGTTGTCGAGGGCGGTTGAGCGGGTCGCCTCAGGCTGACCGCGACGAGTTGATCCGATCGCGATACCAGAAGTAGCTGTCCTTAGGGGTCCGGGTGCCGGTGGCGTGGTCCACGAAGACCAGGCCGAATCGTTGCGAATACCCGCTGATCCACTCAAGGTTGTCGAGCAGGCTCCAAACGAAGTAGCCCTTTAGGGGCACACCGCGGTCGGCAGCCTCGAGCGCCGCCTTGATGTGAAGGTCCAGGTACTCGATCCGGCGGTGATCGTCGACGCGGTTCGATCCATCAGGTCGATCCGAGTACGAAGCGCCGTTCTCGGTGATGATGATCTGGTCGGGCATGTAGTCCTCGTGGATGCGAACCAGGAACTCGGTCAGTGCTCGCGGCGTTATCTCCCAGCCCATCTCGGTGAAGCCGTCCGGAGGCTGCTCGCCTGGCCGAACTCCCGTGTCTTCGCTCTCGTCGCTTCCCGCGGCGACGACGATGCTTGTGTAGTAGTTGACTCCGACAAAGTCGATGTGAGCAGCGATGGTCTCCAGATCCCCGGGCTGCACGAAGTCGAGGTCGTGGAGGCGTCCCCGCTGAAGATAGGACTCGACCATGTCGTCGGGATAACCCTTGCCGAACACCGGATCAAAGAACCATCGGTTGCGATAGCCGTCGAAGTGGCGGCAGGCCGCCAGATCTTCCGGTCGGTCGCTGGCCGGATAGGCCGGTCGACAATCGAGCGCGATTCCAACTGAACAACCCGGGCTGCGGTCACGTAATACCTGCACCGCCCGTCCATGCGACAACAGAAGGTGATGACCCGCCTTGATGCCCTCATGCCAATCGGTCATCCCGGGGGCAAAAATCCCCTCGATGTGACCGAGCACTGCTGCCACCCAGGGCTCGTTGTGGGTTATCCAATGCTTGACCCGGTCGCCAAGGGCTCGACCGACCACGTCGGCGTATTCGGCAAACGCGTCAACGGTGGCCCGCCCCGGCCACCCACCCTGTTCTTGCAGCGTTTGGGGAAGGTCCCAGTGAAAGAGAGTCACGAAGGGGGTGATCCCATGCGACAACAACTCGTCAACCAGCCGTGAATAGAAGTCGAGACCGGCCTGGTTGACTGCTCCGGTCCCGGCGGGCATCACCCTTGTCCAGGCAATCGAGAACCGGTAGGCGTTGACGCCGAGATCGGCCATCAAAGCCACGTCCTCGACCCAGCGGTGATAGTGATCGGCCGTGATATCGCCAGGATTGGCAAGCCGCCCCTGGTCGGAAAAGACGTCCCAGATCGACTGGCCTTTCCCGTCCGTGCGCCCGCCTTCGATCTGGTAGGCCGAGGTGGCTACCCCCCACCAGAAATCCGGAGTCGACAGCATCGGCTTGATCTTATGGAGGAATGGCTGGCATTCTGCGCGTACGATGCGCGGGTGGACACATTCGCACGCGAACCTCACACCCGCAGCTTCTACGAACCCAACGACGTCATCGAGCTTCCCGGCCTCCGGTCCGTTGTCCTGATCCTCGGGAGCCTGGCCGTCGCTCACAACACCCACCATCCGGGTTGGCGGTGGTCGACTCACGTACAACAGGTGGTGGGCACCCGGTCGTGCCAGACCCGTCACGTCGGCTATGCACTGTCGGGTGATCTGCACGTCGTCCTGGACGACGGACACGAATACGACGTTCACCCAAACGAGTTGTTCGAGGTGCCGCCGGGCCACGACAGCTGGGTTGAGGGCACCGAAGCGTTTGTCAGCGTGGAATGGACCGGAGCGCGCAGCTGGATCCCTTCGCTGGAGGCTTTGATCGAACGGATCCTCACCACCATCCTCATAACCGACATCGTCGGCTCAACCGAAGTGGCACAGAAGCTTGGGGACGGCGCCTGGACAGATCTGGTGGCGACGTTCGAGGAACGAGTACGCGATACCCTGGCCAGATTCGGGGGTCGGGAAGTGCGGACCACGGGTGACGGCGTCCTGGCGGTGTTCAGCGGGGCGGGGAGAGCGCTGCGGTGTGCGTTCGCGCTGCGAGATGTCGCCAGCCAACTCGGCTGGCAGATCCGCTCAGCGCTTCATTCCGGAGAGGTCGATGTTGCCGGCTCTGACATCCGGGGCATTGCCGTACATGAGGCTGCCCGCATCCTCGGCCTGGCCCAACCAGGCGAAATCCTGGCGTCTTCGACCATCCGCGACCTCTTGAGCAGCGAGTTCGCCTTCGAGGATCGTGGAGAACATGAGTTACGGGGCCTGCCAGGGACCCGACATGTGTTTGCGGTCGTCTAGCCGCCAACCGGCCGGTCCACTCCCATGACCCAGCAGGCGTGGGCGGGGAAGGAAATCAGCGTGGACTCGCCGGCTACGGGCAAACGCAACAGCCTTTCGTTGAAAAGGTCGACCGTGAGCTTTCCCCCGCTCACTGCGACCTGAACTCGGACGATGGAGCCGAGGAAGGTGACGGTCTCGACCGTGCCGCTGAGGACGTTGTCGGCCTCATCGTCGAGGGTCAGCTCTTCGGGGCGAAGCATCAAGGAGACCTCGGCGCCGGCGGGGGCCCCGACCGGGGATGTAGTACGGACCTCGGTGCCGCCCAGTCGAACCAGACCGTTGGCCTGGTCAGCGACGACAGCCTGCAACCGGTTCAGCTGACCGACAAAGGAGGCGACGAAAGCAGTGGCGGGGGTGTTGTAGACCTCAAAGGGCGGACCCACCTGTTCGATCCTTCCACGGCTCATCACCACCACGCGGTCGGAAAGCGCCAGAGCTTCTTCCTGGTCGTGGGTCACATAGATGGTCGTGATATTGAGCTCTTGTTGGATCCGGCGGATTTCATAACGAAGCTCGTCTCGAATCTTGGCGTCAAGGGCGGAGAGCGGCTCGTCCAGAAGTAGCACCTTGGGTCGGATCGCCAGGGCCCGGGCCAGCGCCACTCGCTGCTGCTGCCCTCCCGAGAGCTGGTGAGGGTAGGCGTCGCCTTTGTCGGGTAGATGGATGAGTTCAAGCAGCTGAGCCACCCGTTCGTCACGGGCACCGGCCTCTTCTTTACGCACTCTCAGACCGAAAGCGACGTTGTGGGCGACGGTCATGTTCGGGAACAAGGCATAGGATTGGAAGACCATCCCGACATTGCGTTGATTCGGCTTGCTGTAGGTGATGTCCTCCCCGGCCAGGGTGATCCGTCCCTGGGTGGGGGTTTCGAACCCGGCGATCATGCGCAAGGTCGTCGTCTTACCGCATCCAGATGGTCCCAGGAAAGATACAAATTCGCCCTCGGCCACGTCCAGGTTGAATCCCTCGACCGCTACCGAGCTGGCGAATTCCTTGCGGACACCGTTGAGGGCAAGAAACGCGGTCATCGAGCCACCTTCTGACGGGGTCGGGTCAGAAACGCGATTAGACCCAGGGCTGCCCACGTGATGGCAAAAGCGACGAGGGCCATCGCGGCCGGCTCGTACACCTTGCTGCGGGTGAGGTTCGCCATGAACGGACCGAAGGTTTGCTGAGCGAGGAACAGGGCCACGGTCAGCTCACCGATAACGATGGCGAAGGTGAGAAGAGCGCCGGACAACAATGCCACCCGCAGGTTGGGAAAGATCACCTTGCGGAGGATCGTGGCCCAACTGGCACCCAGACTCTGAGCTGCCTCCGTGAGGGTGCGCACGTCCATCGCCCGCAGGCCGTTGTCGACCGAGCGGTACATGTAGGGAAAGGAAAGGGCCGCATAGGCACAGACCAGCAGGACCCTGGAGCTGTCGTAAGTCCTGGTTAGGAGCAGCGGCGGGCGCCCGTACATGCGAATCAGGCCGAAGACGAGAACCACCGCCGGGATGACGAAGGGCAGCAAGGTGATGAACTCCACTACCGGCCGCAGCCGGGGAAGGCGCAGCGTCACCCAGTAAGCGGTCGGCACGATGATCAACAGGCTGAGAACGATTGCTGCGATCGCATTCACGACCGACTCAGAGAACGACCGCACGAAGGCTGGGTCGGCGAAGACGCGCCGGTAGGCCTCGAAGCCGAAGGTGTCCTTGACGGCACGCAGCGACCAGTAGCCGGTGGTCACCAAAGGCAGCAGGAAGTAGGCGGCACCCGCGGCCACAATCAGCCATGCGAAGAGTCGGTTGCGCCCCTCGGGAGGCTCGGCCGGGGGGACCTCCGCACTCGCCTGCACCGGAGCTGTCGAGATCGTCATCCCAGCCACCTTTCGGAACGTCGCTGTAGGACCGAATAGATGCCGATGGCGACCGCCATGATCATCACCATCCCAACTGCCACCGCATAGCCCAATCCCGGATTGTTGAGCACATCGCCCGAGATCTGCTGGCCGATCAACAGGGTTGCGAGGGGCAACAGGCCCCCGGTGAGGGCATAGGCCGTGGCGTGGGCTCCGAAGGCGTTTCCAAAGAGCAGGATCATTGTGCCCAGAATCGAGGGCATCAATACAGGCAGAGCAACCTTGCGCCAGTACTGCCTCGGAGTAGCACCGAGATTTTCGGCCGCCTCCCGCCACTCGCGTTTGAGTCCATCAAGACCGGGCAGCATCACCAGGACCATGAGAGGAAACTGGAAGTAGAGATATACAAGCACCAGGCCCCAGAACGAGTAGAGACTGAAGCCGGATCGATACAGGTCGACTCCCAGCAAATTGAACAGAGCCGTGATGGCTCCAACCCTGCCAAGCGTAAAGATGAAGGCCGCGGCCAGGGGAACCCCGGCGAAGTTGGAGGCAACACCGGAGAAGGTGGTGAGAGCGGAACGTACCGCCCGCGGCAACGCCCCTAGCGAAACGGCCCAGGCCAGGAGGAATCCGAAGACGCCGCCCACCAGAGCCGTCGTCAGGCTGAGCCTCACCGAGGTGCCATACGCACGCATCACCGTGTCGCTAGTGAGCTGACCCCAGAACTGAAGGGTGAAGCCCCCCTCAGGATCTTCCAGGCTCCGATAAAAGAGGATGACCGCGGGCCCGATCAAGAACGCGGCGGAAAACAGAAAGAAGGGCAGGACGCCCAACCAGGAGAACAAGCGAGTGCGTGGGGGGCCCAATCGCCTCTTGGATTGGGCGCCCCCCACAGTCACTCGTTCGGTCTCAGTTTCAGCCGCTGGCACTAGGCGCGACCGTCACGCCCACTACCGAGTCCCAACCTCCGACGATGACGGCCTTGGCTGCATCGATCTCGGCCACCGTCGGGAAGTAGGCGCCTTCCGTGCTCGGAAGCTGCGCTGCCACCGCGGCAGGAACAGTCCCGGCCTCGGTCATGGCCTGATACCTGATTGGGTGGCAATAGCCGCCGGCCCAACCGAGTTGGCCTTCGTCCGAATACAGATACTCCATCCACAGCCTGGCGGCACTGGGATGTGGCGCGTAGGCACTTACCGCCTGGACGTAGACCCCGGCCAGTCTTTGGTCGGACGGGACCACGGTCTCCAGATCCGGGTTACCGGCCAGTGAGACGTCGTTGGCGATCGAGTTGTAGGTCCAGTCGATCAGGATCGGCGTCTCGCCGATGCCAACCGTGCGGGAGTCACCATCGATCGGTACGAAGTTCCCTGCTTCGTTCATCTGTCTGAAGAAGTCGAGACCGGCTTCGGCGGCTGCCTCACCGGTGGCCCCGGTAGCCAGACCCGTTGCCCACACCGACAGGATGGCGGCGTTGGAAGTCAGGGGGTCGCCTGACAGCGCCACTTGACCGTTGTAATCGGCGTTGATGAGATCGCCAAAGGCCTGCGGAACACTGGCCACCTCGGCCGTGTTGACCGAGAGCGCCAGCACGCCGTAGTAGTCGCCGTACCAGTAACCATCGGCATCCTTGGCGTCACCAGGAATGTCGTCCCAGGTCGCCACCTTGTATGGCTTGATTTGGCTTGCATCTTTCGCCTGCGGACCAAAGGCGATTCCAACGTCGACAACATCTGGAGCCTGTGGCCCCGGATTGTCCTTGTTGGCGTCAATCGCCTCTAACTCTTCGGCGCTGCCGGCGCCGGGGTCCAGTTCGTTGACCTGGATGCCATACTTGGCCTTGAAGGCTTCGATGACTCCCCCGTAGTTGCACCAGTCATGGGGCAGGGCGATAGTCGTCAGCGTTCCCTCTTCTTGGGCCGCTGCCACCAGGGCCTCCATCCCGCCGGCGTCCTCTGCTGAAGTTGCGTCTGCGTTAGCAGTTGCTCCTCCGCCGCCACCACAGGCTGTCATTACCAACCCGATGACGGCGAGGAACATGATCAGTTTCTTCAAGTGTGTGCCTCCTTACAGCACTAAGTCCGGCCAAAGTTAACGGGAGGAAAACGACCGTGCGGTGACCGGTGGGTTACTTGCCGACGACCACCAGGCTATTTTGTGACACTTATCCACAATGTCTGAGTTCACCCAATGGCGGCCGCACCCCTGGCACGGACTGCAGCCGGGGTCTTCGGCGCCCGGCATAGTCAATGCGTACGTGGAAATCACCCCATTCGACCTGATCAAATACGAGGTCGACAAGCCCACCGGATACCTCAAGGTCGACCGGCCCCAGCTCACCTCTTCCTCTCCCCCCACCCTTTACGGCTTCATTCCCCGCACCTATTGCGCCGAAAGGGTTGCCGCCTTGACCCCCGGAGCTGACCAGGGGGACGGTGACCCTCTCGACATCTGCATCATCTCCGAACGGCCCATCGACCGGGCCGACATCATTCTCAGCGCCCGGGTGGTGGGAGGACTGCAAATGCTGGACCACGGCGACGCCGACGACAAGATCATCGGTGTGCTCGCCAAAGACCCGGTTTGGGGCGAAGCCACGGAACTGGAGGATCTCCCGGTGGCCTTCATCGACCGCCTCACCCACTACTTTGAGACTTACAAACTCCAGCCAGCGGAACCGGTAGGCACGGTCGTCTCAGTCCGATACGGCCGGCCTCATGCCGAAGTTGTGGTGACCGCCGCTTTGGAGGATTACCGGGCCCACTTCGCCAATGTTTGACGGCTAGTTTCCGAGCCTCAAGACGCAAGGAGGGGTTATGTCGATCCTGATCACTAATGGCACTGTCATCAATCACGGCGGCAGTCAGGCCGCCGACGTGCTGATCGAAAGCGACAAGATCGTGGCCCTTGCCGTCCCCGGCTCCCACTCTCTCAAAGCCGACCAGACCATCGACGCCTCCGGCAAATACGTCATACCGGGCGGGATCGACGTCCACACCCACATGGAATTGCCCTTCGGTGGCACTGCCGCATCCGACACCTTTGAGACCGGGACCAGGGCCGCCGCTTGGGGCGGCACCACCACCATCATCGATTTTGCCGTCCAAACCAAGGGCATGGGCCTGATGGACGGCTTCGAAGCGTGGATGGCCAAGGCAGACGGAAACTGCGCCATCGACTACGGCTTCCATCTGATCGTCGGTGACGTCAACGAACAATCGCTCAAGGAAATGGACATTGCCCTCGGCGAGGGTGTGACTTCCTTCAAGATGTTCATGGCGTATCCGGGAGTCTTCTATTCGACCGACGGCGAGATCTTCCAGGCAATGCAGACAGCAGCCGAAAACGGCTCGACGATCATGATGCACGCCGAGAACGGAATCGCCATCGACGTCCTCATCGCCCAGGCGTTGGCCCGCGGTGAGACCGACCCCATCTATCACGGGATCGTGCGGAGGTCGGTCCTCGAGGGGGAAGCGACTCATCGGGCGATCAAACTCGCAGAAGTGGCCGGTTGCCCGCTCTACATCGTCCACATGTCGGCTCTTGAGGCGCTGGCCGAGGTCACCAATGCCCGCGACGAGGGCCTCAACGTCTTTGCAGAAACCTGCCCGCAATATCTGTTTCTCGATCTCGACGACCTCGGTAATGGGTTCGAAGGGGCGAAATACGTTTGCTCTCCACCCCTTCGCGACCGGGCCGAAGGACACCAGGAAGCTCTCTGGTCGGGTCTGGCCACGAATGATCTCCAGGTCGTTTCGACCGATCATTGCCCGTTCTGCTTCGAGGACCATCCGGAGTTGGGCAGGCAAAAGCGACTCGGGGAAGGCGACTTCTCCAAGATCCCCAACGGTCTGCCAGGAGTGGAACATCGGCTGGAGTTGATCTATCACGGCGCGGTCGCCGAAGAGCGTCTGAGCCTGGAGCGCTGGGTCGAGGTGTGTTCCACCACCCCGGCTCGCATGTTCGGCCTGTTCCCGCGCAAGGGAACTATCGCCGTCGGCTCCGACGCCGACATCGTGGTCTTCGATCCGGCCCGCCGACATACCCTGTCGGCGGCCACCCATCACATGCGGACTGACTACTCCTGTTACGAGGGCTTCGAAATCAACGGGGGTGTTGACACGGTGCTTTCCCGTGGCAGGGTGATCATCTCCGCCAACGAGTACAAGGGACGAAAAGGCGACGGTCAGTACCTGCGCCGCGATCTCAACCAGTATCTCGTCTAGCTTGGCGGTATCGCTTACCAGAGGGGATCGAAACATGAAGCGGATAGCCAGTTTGGTTGTGTTGGCGTTGCTCGCCGGGGCCTGTGGCGGGGTGTTCACGCTTGAGGTGGGAACCTGCTTCGACGACCAGGAGTCGACCGAGATCTCCTCGGTGCCCGAAGTCGATTGCAGCGAACCCCACGACAACGAGGTGTTCGCCTTGATCGATTACACCGCCACCGACGTATATCCGGGAACGGCCGAGATGAACCAAATTGGCTCCGAACTGTGCATCGAGCAGTTCGACGAATACGTCGGGATCGCCTACCTCGAATCAGCGCTCGACGTCTTCTCCATCACCCCCACCCAGTCGAGCTGGGACGACGACGATGATCGGGAGATCATCTGCGCTCTGTACAACCTCGACCTCAGCAAGCTGACCGGGTCGATGGAAGGTGCGGCTCGTTAGACCTCGCCCGAGACAAAGAAGCTGCCGAGGATGCGGTCGAGAGCATCAAAGTCACGGTCCTCGTTGGCCTGGACCGCCACAAGGATGATGAACCCGCCCTCCGGAGGATGGGCAGCCACAACCACGTAGGTGGCGAGAGTGTCGCCACAGTCGAAGAAGAGGTCGTAGATGCCAACGTAGGCGGGATCCTCGTAGTCGTACCGTCCGTCGTAGGTGCATTGGCTTTGCAGAGACTCCAAGCCCGAGTCGAGCAAGGCCTCCTCGGTAGTGGTGGCCGCCCAAGCCGACGAAGCACTGAATATGACGCCGGGGGTGTCCCAGGTCTGTCTGAACTCCTCGAGGTTGGGAGAGGCCCTCACATCGGTGACTGCCCTCCCCTCCTCGTCGATGTACGGGGCGCCATCGATATCGGTCCACTCCACGGGCACTTCCACTTGCATTGCGCCTGTCTCATCACTGATCAGCGTGTACTCGGAGTAGGTGGCAGAGGTCTCCTCCACGGTCGCCGTCTCGTCCAGTTCTTCAGCAAATGAGAAGGCTTCGGCGAGCGGCTCGCCATTCAATTGGCCTCTCAGCACCTGCGAGGTCTCGTAACGGAGCACCTCCACCGGAATCACTCCGGAGGTGCCCTGGGTCCGGATCACGTCGCAGAACTCGGCCATGGTGCCCTCAGTACCCAGGGAAACTCCGGCCATCCGGGTCACGATGTCGCCACCGGTGATACCCGAATCGTCGGCTGCCGAGCCAGGCTGCACCGTCTCCACCCAAATCCCGGCCGTGCCATCATCGATAAATACGGCGTAGCCGTTGACGCCCACCGAGTCGACATCCACACCCGATGTGAGTTGTTCGACGATGGCGGCCGCGTCGGTAACGCTGATGGCGAAGTTCTGGTCGGTGTCGTCCCGCCCTGCATAGTTGACACCGAGCACCTGCATCTCATCATTGACCAAGGGCCCGCCGGAGTTGCCCGGTCGTATCCGGGCATCGTGCTCGAGGATGGCGTTCACCGAGGCCCACTCGGTCTCCCCGGGAAAGTCTGACTTGGAAATGATCCCTCCGGTCACGGTGAACTGGGGATCTCCCAGCGGGTACCCCGCCGCGAGCACCTCCATCCCCGGTGTGATCGTGCCCTCGAACCACTCCAGATAGCTGTAACCATCGCCGGCGAGGTCGATCACTGCCAGATCGTTGCACTCGGACACGCCGAGAATCTGAGCATTGACCGGCGACGGGTCACCGCCGACAAACACATCGATCAGGCCGGCTCCACTCACCACATGGCTATTGGTGACGGCCACTCCGCTGGGGTCGATGATGAATCCCGAACCAAAACCACCGCCTTCGAATTCACCGAAGTCCGGTGTGACGAAACTCCCGCTCGACACTATCTGAATTGTCGCGTCTGGCAGTTGTTCGACCGTGGTGACCAATCCTTCAGGAACGGCCTCGGTCGTCGTCGTCGCCTGGGCGGTGGTGGAGGTGGTGCTGTCAACGACTGGCTGGCCGCAAGCCACCAGAATCAAAGCAGCCACAACATTGACGACGGCACGTGGGTGTTGCATCTGTCCTTTACCTCGCTCGCAAGAGTCCCATCGTCCGCAAGGCCCGGTGGATTGAGCCACAACGTAGTCGAATCGCCCGGGGGCGCCCGGGATCACGGGTCGTACAATCTGGCGGAGCAGAGGAAGGCGCAGCAATGATCACCCATTGGATTGACGGCAAGCCATGGCTTGGCAAGCCCCAGCGAACGGGCCTCGTCTATGACCCGGCGACAGGTGCAGTCCAGGACGAGGTTGCCCTGGCCGGCGAGACCGAGGTCGATCTGGCGGTGGCGGCAGCCAAGGCGGCCTTTCCTGCCTGGAGGGAAACCCCGGTTACGAGACGCCAGAACGTCATGTTTGCCTTTCGGGAATTGCTGGTGGCACACCGGGAGGACATCGCCAAAATTCTCACCCGCGAGCATGGCAAGACAGTCCCCGACGCCATCGGCGAGGTGCAGCGAGGCCTGGAGGTCGTCGAGTTTGCCTGCAACATCGCCCACCTGATCAAAGGTGAGTTCTCCGAACAGGTCTCCACCGGCGTCGATACCTTCACCTTGCGCCAGCCGCTCGGGGTTGTGGCCGGAATCACCCCTTTCAACTTTCCGGCGATGGTCCCTATGTGGATGTATCCCCTCGCCATCGCCTGTGGCAACAGCTTCGTACTCAAGCCCTCCGAGAAAGACCCGTCCCCGTCGATGTACTGCGCCGAGTTGATGGCGGAAGCAGGTCTGCCACCCGGGGTGCTCAACGTGGTGCACGGCGACAAAGTGGCGGTGGACCGGATCCTCTCCCACCCCGACATCGAAGCGGTTTCATTTGTCGGGTCGACGCCAATCGCTCGTTACATATACGAGAGCGGCACCAAGGCCGGCAAGCGGGTGCAGGCCCTCGGTGGTGCCAAAAACCACATGGTGGTGTTGCCGGATGCCGACATGGAGTTGGCAGCCGATGCGGCCGTTTCTGCCGGATACGGGTCGGCGGGAGAGCGCTGTATGGCCATTTCCGTCGTGGTCACGGTGGGCGACGCGGCCGACCGGCTACTACCCAAAGTGATCGAGCGAATTGCCAAACTTCGCACCGGGCCCGGTCTGGATCCCGATAGCGAGATGGGGCCGCTGGTGACGCCCGAACATCGTGACAAAGTGGTGGGTTTGATCGACCAGGGGGTGGCCGAGGGTGCCCAACTTGTGGTTGATGGCCGTGGGTTCGCACCGGAGGGTTTCGAAAGCGGCTTTTACGTCGCCCCGACCTTGTTCGACAACGTGAAACCGGAGATGGAAATCTACAAACACGAGATCTTTGGACCGGTCTTGTCGGTGGTGCGGGTTGACCGCTACCAGGACGCCCTCGATCTGATCAACCAGAACCCTTACGGCAACGGCACGGCCGTGTTCACCAACGACGGCGGTGCCGCCCGCAAATTCCAGAGCGATGTCCAGGTGGGGATGGTCGGGGTCAACGTCCCCATCCCGGTCCCCCTCTCCTTCTATTCATTCGGAGGATGGAAGTCCTCGATCTTCGGGGCCCACGCGATATACGGACCGGAGGGGATTCGTTTCTACACCAAACAGAAAGTGGTGATTACCCGCTGGCCCGATCCGATCCATCGCGGGGTCGACCTGGGTTTCCCCCAGCAAGGACTCTGAACCCCCTAGGTTTAGGTCCTTATGGACTTTGGAGTTGTCTTGCAGACCAACCCGCCCGCCCGGCGGGTGGTGGAGTTGACGAAACGAGCCGAAGAACTCGGGTTCAACTACGCCTGGACCTTTGACTCCCACATCCTGTGGCAGGAGCCATTCGTCATTTACGCACAGATGTTGGCCGCTACCAGCCGCATCAAGGTGGGCCCGATGGTCACCAACCCCGGCACCCGCGACTGGACAGTCCTCGCCTCGCTCTTTGCCACCCTCAACGACGCTTTCGGGCCTAGAACTGTGTGCGGGATGGGTAGGGGAGACTCGGCCCTCCGCTACATCGGCCGACCACCAACAACCCTCGAGACCACAGCCGCTGCGACTCGAATCATCAAGGACCTCGTCGCCGGGCGCTCGGTCGATTACAACGGCAAGGTCCTCGAAATCCCCTGGATCGGGGCCGGATGGGACCTGCCCGTCTGGCTGGCCGGCTATGGACCCAAGGCATTGGCCTCCACCGGCACCCACTACGACGGCTTCATTCTCCAGTTGGCCGATCCCCAGATCGTGGAATGGACGGCCACCGCAGTCCGCGAGGCTGCTGCTGGCGCCGGACGGGATCCGGATTCGCTCACGATCTGTGTGGCCGCCCCCGCCTACGTCGGCGACGACCTTGCCCACCAGCGGGAGCAGGTGAGATGGTTCGGGGGAATGGTGGGCAACCACGTTGCAGATCTCGTGACCAGATATGGCGAGGACCAATCTCGCGTTCCGGCAGCACTGTCCGAATACATCAAAGCGCGCCAGGGATATGACTATGACCACCACGGGAGGGCCGGCAACCCCAGCACCGACTTCGTACCCGATGACGTGATCGATCGTTTCTGCCTCCTCGGCCCGGCGGCAAGCCATGTCAGCCGCCTTGAGGAACTGCGCTCTCTCGGGGTCGATCAATTCGCCCTCTATCTGATGCACGACCAGATGGATGAGACCCTCGAGGCCTACGGTGCCGAGATCATTCCCCGATTGTCAGCCGGTGGGTGAGAACCTGCCCACGACTTCGACGTGGAAGGTCTGGGGGAACATGTCAACGGGTTGGGCCCAATCCAGGCTGTATCCGCCCTCTTTCAACAACGCCGCATCGCGGGCAAACGAGGCCGGGTCGCAACTTACGTAGGCGATGGCGCGGGGCCATCCCGAGGTCAGTTTCTCCACCCCCGGCCTCCCCAACCCTGCTCGGGGAGGATCGACCACCGCCAGATCCCACGAAGTTGGGAGTCCCTCACATCGCTCGAACTTGTCGACAAAGACCTCCGCAGTGGTATTGGCTGCCAGATCGGAAGCCGCCGTCGGGTCGGATTCCACCGCGAAGACCTCACAATTCGCCCCCACCGTTGCCGCGAAGAGGCCTCCCCCTGCATAACCGTCGACGAGCACGTCGCCGGCGTGGGGCGCCAACGCCTCGCCCACCAGGGCGACAAGGGCCTCGGCCCCATCGGTGTTGTTCTGGAAGAAGGCGTGCCCGCTGATGCGAAACCTCGTTCCGCCCACCTCCTCGTGTATCCGACCGAACCCGTGGTCGACAAGAGAAACGGCTTCTCCGGTCCTAACCCCGGCCCGCAACGTAAGCCGTTCCACCCCCTCGAGGTTGCCTGGATCGGCCATCAACTTCTGAAGGGCCGGTACCAGGACGAGACAATTGTCGATGGGAACCAGTTCGTGGCTCGCCTCCTTGAAAAGAGCGGGTCGACCTTCGGTGATCCGCAGGTCGATCCGATTGCGGTATCCGAACGGCGGACCGACAGACAAAGCTGGTCTGACCTCTACCTCCAAACGCGCCAGGTGCCGCAACTGACCGGCCACTATCTCTTGTTTCCATCCGAGCTGCGCCTCGTAACGCGCCGTCTGCCACTGGCAGCCGCCACAAGTCCCGAAATAGGTGCAGGGCGCCAACTCCCGGTCGGGAGAAGCCTCCAGCACCTCGGTGGTGGCCGCAAGCAGGTGCCTCTTTCCAAGGCCCGTGACCACGACCTCAACGGTGTCGCCTGGCATCGCGCCAGCCACAAACACCGCCTGGCCTTCGTGGCGAGCCACCGCCTTACCCCCGTGGGCCATCCGATCGGGCGAGACCCGCAGACGCTGGCCGATCATTGAACTGACAATGCCATCAGCAACAGGCCTTGCATCCCCGCCAGGTAGTCGAGAGCTCCACGATCGGCCTTCTTGAGTCGTTCGTAGTCCTCTTCCACCTCCACCTTGAGGCGGGCGGCGAGGGCCAACCGCGCATTGTTGAGGACCCGGAGAAAGGCCTCGGCCTCGGGAATGGACATCACGGTCCCGGAGGATGCAGCGTCGACGATCAGCTCGAACGCCGAGCGATCGGCCAGGCGGGACTGCTCCAGCTCATCTCCCATGAGCCGCCACCACTCTTCGGATGCCTCCGGATCATCCAGATAAACGGGTACCCGCAGCCGGGCCGCCGCAGGATCGTCGGCCACGGAACCGACCGACGCCAGAAATTCGGGGATCTGGGAGAGGAAGTCGATGTCATCGGCTTCAAGAGTGACCAGCACACCACCCGGATCAGGCAAGAACGGCACACTGTCGGTCATTGTTCGACCGTCGCCCACAACCCGTGCTGATGGAGCCGATAGCAGTCGATTTCTGCCTGTTCGCGCGGACCGTCGTTCACGATCGCCCGACCTTCGTTGTGGACCAGAAGCATCAGGCGGGTGGCCTCCTCGAGTGAGTGCCCGAAGAGTTTGCGAAGGACCCACACGACGTACTCCATGAGGTTGACCGGATCGTTCCACACCACAACCAGCCAGGGCACGTCCGGCACGACGTCCGTCACGACGTCGGTCTCGGGTCGGGTGGTTTCTACGGGGCGGGTGGTCATGACATCAGCCTGTTTCGTCTCTGATTGAGCCAGTTCTCCAGATCGACCCGGGCCACCCGCCACTCGCGGCCAAACTTGACTGCCGGACATTCGCCAGCCCGCAACATCGCAGTCACCACGTGAGCGGAAACCCCCATATAGGTGGCTACCTCGGGTACGGAGAGCCACTCCTTCCCGATCGGGATCGTGATGGGCTCCACCTGGCCAATGCTAAAGGCACCGGTCCGCCAGCTTTCCCGGTCAACGCGGGACCGCCCGGTAGGTGCCGAGGAATGTGAGGTCGGCCAGGGTGGCTGGCTGAGGTTGGAAGACGGCCTCGACGCCCCCAGGCCCTGGTGGGTGGGTCAGGTCGACAAAGAACCGGTACCGCCAGGCTTCGTCGGTTGGGCGCGATTCGATCCGGGTGAGGTTGGCGCCGCGCAACCCCAACTCGGTCAGGGCTAGTGCCAGGGCTCCCGGCGTATGGGCGGTGGTAAAGACCACCGTGGTCTTGTCGGCTTCATCGGCCACGGACGGCTCTCCGGCGGCCAGGACCACGAATCTGGTGGTGTTGTGGGAGCGGTCGACCACGTCCCGGAGAAGGACGCTGAGGCCAAATGGGGCGGCGGAGGCCTCGGGCGCCAGGGCAGCTTCGGTCGGGTCCTGTTGTTCGGCAATGAGGCGAACCGCCCCGGCGGTGTCGTGCACCGGCACCTGCTCCCAACCCCAATGGGTCATGATCGACTCAGCCTGGGCCAGGGCCTCGGGGTGCGAGCGAACGCGTTTGATGCCTTCGAGCGCGGCACCGTGGAGCCCGAGAAGGGCATGGCGAACCTCCACCAGGTGCTCGGCGACGATGTGGACCTGGCCGGGAAGCAGCCGGTCGAGCACCGGTAGCACGCTGCCGGTGGTGGAGTTCTCGATGGGCATCACGAGAAGATCCACGGCCTGGTCGCGCAGAGCCTCGAAAGCTGCGACAAAAGTCGGATAACCGATCCGATCGGCCACCGGAAACAGTTCGGTGGCGGCCTGGTCGGAGTAGGAGAGTCCTTCGCCCTGGTAACCAATTCGCATCGTTCTGATCACGTTAACGAGAGAGGCTTCGGCCACCAGGCCCCTTAACCCGTCAAAGGAGCGATTCCCAAAGCGCTCGAGCAGATTTCGATGGCCGCCGACAACTCCGGGTCCGTCATTGGAATCACCGGGAAGGGCACACCTCCGCCCGCGAATCCGTCCACTGGATCCGGAAACTCCTCGACTCCGGACTCCCGCATACAGATGGCGAATCGTTCCAACTGGCGTAAGACCTCGGATGCGAGTTGGTCGTCACTCCCGGGGTCGAGCACACCGTTGGCGGCGAGGATCGTGGCGCAATCGGCCAATGCAGAGCGGAACTCCAGAGAACCGGCGTCGTTGGCTATGGCGAGCGGTCCCAGGTCAGGTTTGCCTGTTGCACCGACCGGGAGGTCGGGCACCACAACTCCGTGATCCTCCAGGCAGGTCCTGAACGCAGCGGTGGCATCGGCTGTGGTCAGGGTCGTGGTGGGGGCAACCGTCATGGTCGTCGTCGCCACGGAGGTGATCGTGGTGGTCCGTCCGGTACAGGCCGAAACGATGAGAATGGCCGCCATCGGCAGGGAAAAGCGCCGCACGACGGCGCAGCCTAAGACGGTGTCAGGTCAATGTCGGTTGCGGGGCCGACCGAAGGCTTCTTCGGCGGGTTCGGCGTGGGTAGATACTGAGAACACCGTTGCGCGCCTGGGAGCGAAAAGACCGGCCGCGCTCTCGAGGTTTTCATCCTCTCTGAGGTCGATCATGACCGCACCACAGTTGACACATCGTTTCCTCTGAAGCCCGGCGCCGGTGCCGGGGGCAACTTCGTATCTGTGTTTGCCTAGAAGGCATCGCTGTGCCATTTCGTCTCCCATGGAAAGGTGTCCGCCCAGCAACACTGTAAGCGGTGGACCGCCACTCTCTGGGGCAAGTCTGAATTGACGCTGTGTGACTAGTTATCCGGTTCAACCAGCATCATGGCCAGGTCGCGAACCTTCACCTGGTCCGCCTTGCCGAGTTCTTTGACACCGTCGTCGAGCATCACGTAGCAATAAGGGCAGGACACCGCTATTTCCTCGGCGCCGGTGGCCAATGCCTCTTCGGCCCGCTCGATGTTGACCTTCTTGCCAGTGTGCTCCTCCATCCAGAACCGGGCACCTCCTGCCCCACAACAAAGGGCCCGGGTACCGTGACGGGGCATCTCCACCAGGCTCACCGCTCCAGCCGCAGCGGCCACCTCCCGTGGCGCGAGGTAGACATCGTTGTGCCGACCGAGATAACAGGGATCGTGATAGGTGACGGTCCGGGGCCGGCCGCCGACAGGCTGTTCGAGACGGCCTTGTCGTAGGAGTTCGGCCAGAAGCTGGGAGTGATGCACCACCTGATATGTGCCGCCGAGTTGGGGGTATTCGTTGGCAAGCGTGTTGAAACAGTGAGGGCACTGGGTGATGATCCGTTTCACCCCGAGCTGGTCGAGTGTCTCGATGTTGGACAACGCCAGCTGCTGCCAGAGGTACTCGTTGCCGGCCCGCCGGGCCGGATCACCGTTGCAGGTCTCCCCCGGACCAAGAATGGCGAAGTTGATCCCGGCCTGGTGAAGCAGTTTGGCGAGAGCGATCGACACGGCGGCGTTGCGGTCGTCCAGTGAACCGGCGCACCCCACGTACCAGAGATACTCGGCCTCGGCGACATCGACTCCCAGGATCGGAATGGCGAAGTCGAGCTTCTCCGTCCAGGCCGTTCGCTTTTCGCGGCCGATCCCCCAGGGGTTGCCTTGATTTTCCATCGCCACAAATGCTTTGGCCAGCTCTGTTGGAAAGCTCGACTCCATCATCGTGAGGTAGCGCCTGATGTCGAGGATGCGATCGAGAATCTCGATGTTGACCGGGCAGATCTCGTCACAGGCACGGCAGGTCGTACAGCTCCATACCTCCTCCGGTCGGATCCTCTCCAGGACCGACTCCGAGCTGATCGTTATCCCCTCGGCCAGTGATACTGGCGGAGACACCCCGGCCGCAGCGGAGGCCACCTCGCCTACCTTGAGGACCATCTCCCGAGGATCAAGCGGCTTACCCGTGAGGCTGGCCGGGCA
Source organism: uncultured Acidimicrobiaceae bacterium (assembly GCA_964474055.1). Taxonomy (GTDB): domain Bacteria; phylum Actinomycetota; class Acidimicrobiia; order Spongiisociales; family ZC4RG35; genus JAICND01. Next base: position 26,532 of record CAYYRT010000090.1, read on the forward strand.
AACCGAAGTGCACCGGCCGCAGATGGTGCAGGCATCGGTGTCGAAGAGTTGCTTCCAGGTGAAGTCTTTGACCCTGGAGGCGCCGATTGTCTCGATGTCCTCCACCTCGGCGAGGTTGGGCATCGCCCGCATCGCCCCCTTGGGACGATCCTGAATCGACAGGAACATGTTGGCGGGCGAGGTGAACATGTGTCGCAGCTTCGTGGTCGGAATCAACACCAGGAAGGCAAGAAAGGCGGCTGTGTGGATTACCCAAGAGGCAAGGTGGACTGCACCCGCCGCGGTATCGGGGACGAGGTACGACAGCGGAAGGCCAACAAATGAGAAGACCTCGAAGTCGGGCCGGCCGGCGAGTGCAATCCGGGCAGCTTCGGTAGTCAGACCGGTCACACCGACGAGCAACAGCGTCCCCAGGATCCATCCGTCCTCAGGCTTGGTCTTGCTGCGGAGCCGCCACGGCTTTTGCACATAGCGCCGCGCTAGGGCCCAGACAAGCCCGCCGAGAAAGGAGAGAGCGGCCAGATCGAGAATGGCCGAGTAAGCCTGATAAACGGTCCCTTCGAGGAACTTCCACGATGTCGGCAGAAGGTGATCGATCTCCAGGGTCACGGTTCCGGCGAAAAGCACCAGGAAGCTGTAATAGACCAGGGAATGCATAAGGCCCGCCTGGCGGTCGCGCAGAAGGGTTTTCATCCGCAACCCCCGGTCCAATGCCCGCAGGCGGTCTCCCCAGCGGCCGACGCGCTGGTCGCTTCCTCCTTGTTGCCACGAGCGCGCCCGGAGGGCAAAGAGAATCCCGGCGGTGCCGACGAAACCAGCAGTTCCGATGTAGAAGGCGGCCTGCAGCCACCCGGGGATATTTCCGAAGACCTCCCTGCCCACCTCGGGGATGTGCTTGCCTGGCAGCGTCCCCAGGAATCCGAGAGCCATGGTGCCCAGCGCGCCGCCGATTCCCAACCCGAGAATGACCTTCGAGGCCGTCAACCGCCGCTTGGGTTCACTCACGCCTCACGTCTCTAATCTCACGCCTCACGCCCTACGCCTCACGTCTCACGCAAGACCAAGTTCCTTCTTGAGTTCCTCGAGCCGGGCATCAGCCTGAGCCATCGACACCGCTTCTCGCAGTTCGGTTTCAGCTCCCTCGGGCGTCGCCCCCCGCAACTCGGCCCGGGCCGACGCCTCGGATAGCCGCTGCTGGATCTTCTCCTCGACCCGCTCTAAGGAAGGAGCACTCGCTTCCATCGAGGTCGATATGGTCTCGACGGCCCGGTTGACTGCCTCCTGCATCCTCGCCTGTTCGAGCTGACCGACCAGTTGCATCCTCTTGGCGGCAAGTTCCTGCAACCTCATGGCGTTCTGGGTGACAGTCGACTTGGCGTCGTCGGCTTGTTTGATGGCGATCTCGTACTGTTCCTTGAGGCTGGAGAGGTTCGACTCCGCGGCTTGCAGCTTGAGAGCGACCGACTGGGCGGCGTTGGTCCAACGTGCCTGCCCGGCCGTGTCACCCGCGATCTTGGACTCTTCGGCCTTGAGAAGCGCCTGTTTTGCCACTTCGCGGGCTTCGCCAACATCTTTGGCCGCCTCCTCGATCTTGGCTTCGATCTGGGTGCGGTGGGCGATGACCTTGGCGGCCTGGTTGCGCAACTCCTGGTCACGCCGCCTCGCCTCGTTGATGGCTTGCTCGATTTCCACCGCCGGGTCCATGGCCCGCTCAGCGGCCATCCCGAACAGGGTTCGCAGGTAGTTCCAAATTCGCCGAAGCATGCGTCACTCCTAGGTCAGGCTGAATTGATGAGGTAGCTGGGCGAGGATAGGCCTGAGGACGTGAGACGTGAGACGTGAGACGTGAGAGGTGGAACCGTCAGCGTGACCGACGGGCACGGCCCTTGGGGCGGGGTGTCGGTGAAGACGGTTTCGATGCAGGGGAACGTCCACCCGACTTTCTGATACTTGGCAGCCCGCCCAACGGACCACTTCTGCGTTGTGGCTGCCCTCCCCAGTCGTAGGGGACTCCGCTGCCCATACCGCCGACAATCACCGAGAAGACATCGAGCCAATCGAGACCCATCCCGCCATGTGACCGTGGTGCCTGGGGCGCCGGAATCTGATGTGGGCCCATACTCCGGGGTTGGGGCGCCTCACCCCGCCGGAGTTTTCCGGCGTCGGCGGCACAAACCCAGACCTTCTGGCTGCCCGCCGCTGTCTTGAGCTCTGCCTCCTCGGTCCCCGCCCCGTGGGTCGGGTCGAAGAAACAATGCGGCGGTTTCTCAGTTTCGGGTAACGCTGGCACCGGTTTGCCTCCGGCCAGGGCCGCGGCCGCTTCCAGTTCCCAGCGAGCCCGATCGAGATCGTCGGAAAGATCCTCGAACTCGGCAATGGCGGCCGCCGATGCAAGCCGGGTCTCGGCCGCCTGGAACGTCTCCGAGGCCAGTCGATAGTGCGACATTGCCTCCGGGTTGTCAGCCACCCTGGGATCGTCGGCCATTTCGACTATTTGATTGGCCACCACATCCATCTGCTGGCGGATCTCGGTGCGGGCCGCTTCCAATTGCGTGGCCGCACGTTCTTGTTTTTGCCTGCCACCCCTCCAAACGGCGAAGCCGACCAGACCGAGCCCAGCCACCAGAACAACCGCCAGTATCGGGAAACCTCCCTCCGGTTCGTCCACCGGCGGGACGATTGGGGGCGGGACGATTAGCGGCAGGGCCCGGGAGAAGTCTCCGAAATACTCCGCGTAAGTTGCGCCCGGGACTTCGGAGGCCGCGTCGAGAGCCTCGGCCAGCACCGCATCTCCGTAGTCGCTGCTGGCAACGCCAGCCTCGGTTGGCGTCAGAACAATGATCGTCCCGCTCTGGACCACGACCAGGAGGTCGGCCGCGAGCGAATCGGCACCTGCTTCGATCTCGCCGGCGAGCGCGACGAAGTTGACTGCCGGATGCGAAGCGACCAACCGTTCCATGTCATCGATGGACACCTCGGAGCCGCTCTCTACGTAGTATCGGCGGAGCAGCAGTTGCTCGCCGATGTCGGTCACTTCGGCGGCCTGAACGGGAATTGCCACCGTCGCCAGCGCGAACACCAGCAGGCAGAATCTGCGAGTCATTCGAGGAGGTCGGCAGTGACTCTGGCCACGTGGCCTTTCGCCTTGACGTTGCGGTACTCCCGCTCCAATTCACCATCCGGGCCGAGAACAAAGGTGGAACGGATCAAGCCCACCGACTCTTTGCCGTAGAGGACCTTGGGTCCCCAGGCTCCAAAGGTTTCGGCCAGTTCATGGTTCTCATCGGAGAGCAAAGGAAAAGGGAGGTCTTCCTTCGCGCGAAAGCGAGCGTTACGTTCGGGACTATCCGGACTGACGCCCACCAGCTCGTAACCCGCCTTCTTCAGGTCGCCGTACCTGTCTCGGAAGTCGCACGCCTCGGCGGTGCAGCCCGGGGTCATGGCTGCCGGGTAGAAAAACACGATCAAGCGTTTGCCGGTGTAATCCGACCTCGAGACGGGCGTTCCTTCTTGATCGGGCAGCGTGAAGTCCATGGTCCGCACGGTAACGCTGTCACATTCAACGGGAGACGAGTGCCCGCATGAAGAAGACGAAGTTGGCCGGGCGCTCGGCCAAACGCCTGACAAGGTACGGGTACCAGGCCGCCCCATAAGGCACATAAATCCGCACCCGGTGACCTTCGGCGACCAACTGGCGCTGGAGTCCCGGTCGCACCCCGTACAACATCTGGAACTCGAAAGGGTCGTCGCGCTTGCCCGCCAGTCGACGGGTGATATCGATGAGGCGGTCGTCGTGGGTCGCGATGGCAGGACGCACCCGTCGATCGGGCATCAACATTTCCAAGAGACGGGCGAAGGCCGCATCCACGTCATGCTTGCCGGTAAAAGCCACCTCGGGAGACTCAACATATGCCCCCTTGCAAAGCCGGATGTGGCCTCCGAGCGGAGCCAGGTTGGCGACATCATCAGGAGTGCGAAACAGATACGCCTGGACGGCCAGACCCAGATTGTGCCGGGTGCGCTGGGCCTGCTCGTACAGACCGACAGTGGCGGCGGTGAAACGCGAGTCCTCCATGTCGATGGTGACGGTCAGGTCGAGAGCAGCGGCCGCAGCAGCCAACCGGTCCAATCCTGCCCCGGCCAGGACCGGATCGAACGCCAGGCCGAGCTGGGTAAGTTTTACCGAGACGTTGCCGGCGATCCGATCAGCCGAGATCCTGGCAAGACAGGCTTCGTAGGCAGTCACTGCGGCTTCCACCGCCGCCGGATCCGTGACCTCCTCTCCCAGCAGATCGAGAGACACCAAGAAACCGTCCCGATTGAGGGCCTTGGCCACGACGATCGCCTGATCGAGGGTCTCGCCTGCAACAAACCGGCGGGCCAGCGCACGTCCGGCGGTGGTTCGGGTGATCAAGCGGCTGATCGGGGCCGACTCGGCGACCCCCACAACGAGCCGCCCGAAAAGGCTCACCCGTTGCCCAACTCCCGTGCTCGCTGGGCCGCGGCCCGCACTGCATCCTCTACCAGAGCCCGGAATCCCCGTTCTTCGAGCACATGAACGGCGGCCGCAGTGGTACCTCCTGGCGAGGTCACCTGGGCTCTCAACTCGGACGGCCCCAGGTCTGTGTCGGTGAGGAGATGGCCGGCCCCCCGCACCGTTTGATGTACAAACGTCTCAGCGACATCCCGGGGAAGTCCCTCCCGAATAGCTGCCTCCGTGAGCGCCTCGGCTAGCAGGAACACATACGCCGGGCCTGTGCCCGAGACAGCGGTGACGGCATCGAGCAGGCTCTCATCGAGAAGCTGCACATCTCCGACTGCGCCCAGCACCGCTCTCGCCATTTCCAGATGTTCGGCGCCCGCGTGCCGACCGGCGGCCATCGCCGTCACTGCCTGGCCAACCAGGGCGGGAGTGTTCGGCATCGCCCGAATCACCGGCACCCGCTCCATCGCAGCTTCGAAAACACCGGTGGGAACCCCGGCCGCAAACGAAACCACCAATTGGTCGGTGTCGATGGAGCCTGCCACGTTGTCGAGCAGCAAAGCCACATCGCGCGGTTTCACAGAGATGACGATGAGCTGCTTGCCTGCGACCGCCGCCCGCGGGTCCATCCCCACGCTTGCACCCGTGCTCCTGGAGAGTTCGTCGACGCGGCCGGGACGGCGAACGCATAGGGAGAGGTCGGCGGGAGGCCATCCAGCCGCCAGCAAACCCATGACCAGGGCCTCCCCCATGGCACCTACCCCGAGGACCGCCACCGAGGGCCTCAGACTCATGATGGCGAGTATATGGACGGACCTAATGGGCCGAACTGAGCCCGGATCATGTCGACGACCGTAGCCACGGCCCGGGGGTTGTACCCCTCGGGGATGATCAGGTCGGCATATCGCTTGGAAGGCTCCACGAACTCGAGGTGCATCGGCCGCACACTCGTGAAGTACTGGTCAAGAACCGAGGTGGGAGTGCGACCTCGCTCTTCGATGTCACGCCGAAGGCGTCGAGCAAGTCGAATATCGGGATCGGTGTCGACATAGATCTTCAGGTCGAGCTGGGCGCGGAGATCGGAATCAGCCAGCACCAGGATGCCGTCGACGAGCAGGACCGGGGCTGGCTCCACCATTTCAATTTCGGGTGACCGCAGGTGGAGGGTGAAGTCGTAGGTGGGTCGCTCGATCGGCTCCCCAGCCTTGAGACCCTGAAGGTGTTTGATGAGAAGCTCGGTCTCGAGGGAGTCCGGGTGGTCGTAGTTGACCCGGGTGCGTTCGGCATAGCTGAGGTGGGGCTGATGCCGGTAGTAGGAGTCGTGCTGAATGAGGGCCACGCCGGTAAACGCGGAAACAACCGCCTGAGCGATGGTGGTCTTGCCTGACCCTGACCCCCCACCGATGCCGATGACAAGAGGGTTGGTGCCACCGAATCCCAGAGCATCATGATTCACAAAGGAACGTTACCGCCCGACCAACTTCCGTCGTCCGACTTCGGTCGTTCTCGGGGCTGTGGAGCCCGTTTATGGGCCCGTGAACCCGGGGTTCGCGGTTTTCCGACTACCCGTTGTTGGTGCGGAGCTTGCGCATGTCGTCGAGCACTCCGGAAACCAGGGTGGTGCCGGGCGAGGCGACGACTCCGCGCAGAGAGCGGCGTTCGACCGCAACCTCTTCGACCTCGTCTTCTTGATCGATGGCGCGGGGCAGGGTGGGGATGTCAGTGCTCAAGTCGACCGCACCATCGGCCGGGTGCTCACTGAGCCAGTCGAGGACCGGGGGGTTAGCGCGGACGCCAGCCGCCACGGTGGCCGGTTCCGGGTCGATCGGGATCATGATCTCATTGGTCACGGCCAGGCCCCTGCTGATCAAGGTCGCCGCGACCTGAAGCGCACGGCTGCGGCCGAGATCGTGCTCCAGGGAGTTGACACTGAATGACGGGACGAGGGCGACGATGGCTTCCCAATCATCTGCATGAAGGGTGACCGGAGTCGGACCTCCGGATATCAGCCGAAGAGGCGTGGACTCGTTGATACCTTCCCGACGGATGTCGGCCTCGATCGACCGCAACCGGTCTACCTCGGTCATGATCTCGATGACTTCCCAACGAGGCGAGTTTTCGGGAACTTCGGGATCGGCGACGAGGAAGGAGCCATCCGAGTTGTTGACCAGCACGTGGAGGGCATCGATCGTGCAACGGCGGGTCTCTTCGAGAGTGGTGGGGGGCTTCTGTCCGGCGATTACCGCACCAGCGATCTGGCCGTTGATGAAGTGGATCGCGCCGGGTCTGGATCCATCGATCCTGAGCGCCCCCGTCTTTTGAGTCACCCTCATGATCTGCAAAAGGTCGGTAACCGGCCAATTGCCAAGGTTCCCGGACAACATCATTGATCCTTCCCCATTCCTGCGGTTTGTTTCTATCGGCAATCGGGCCCGTCAGTTGAGGGGTTGTCCGGTCTTGCCGGCGGCCTTTCGCTCCCTTTTTTCCTGGCGAAGAGTGAACACATCCTCCCACCTGGCAACGTCGGCGATCGACGGCCAATCGGCGGCAGCTCGCTCCCAGCCTGGTGGCTGAATACCGAGTCTCTTACCAAGCACTCCGACGAATATGCGTGCCTTGGCCTTGCCAAACCCGGGGAGTGCCTGGAGACGGGTGAGCAGATCTTCGCCCGAATCGGCCGTTATCCATAGTTGGGCAGGGTCCCCGCCGTATTGGTCGACCAGATAGAGGCACATCTCCTGGGTGCGCCGGGCCATCGCTCCCGGAAACCTGTGAATGGCCGGAGGCCCTTTGAAGATGTCTTCGAATTGGCCCGGATCGTGGCTGGCAATCCTCCCAGCGTCGAGTGTTTGGCCGAGACGCTCCTGAAGCAGGTAGGGGCCGAAGAAGGCGCGCTCCATCGGGAATTGTTGATCGAGCAGCATGCCGATCAAAAGGGCCAGGGGGTCAACAGCCAGAAGGCGGTCGGCCTCGGGATCACCGGTCCAGGGCAAGGTGTCGGGCCTGAGCACCGACCCACCCTACCGGGCTATCAGATTGAACGGACCAGAACCCAGAGAGCGAGAAGGGCCACCGGAGCTAGAGGCAGCAAATGGGAGAGTCCTACATGGCGATCCCGGGTGAACAAGACGACTCCTTTGCCCTTAGACGTGAGTTCTACGTCAAGGGTTTCATTCGGCGCCGGATTCCCCGGAGTTGAGGGTCGCAAGGCTCATTCTCACTAGCCTCAGCATGGAGATGCAGGTCCTCCCCAACAACGTCGACCGACGGTCACCGGAGTTCCAGACGAACCGCCAGGCCATGCTCGACCGTCTGGCCGAGTTCGACAAGCTGCAGGCCGAGGCGCGTCAGGGCGGTGGTCAGAAGTACATCGAACGCCATCTGGGACGCGGCAAGATGCTGGTTCGCCAGCGGATCGAAACGCTGGTCGATCGCGACGCCCCCTTTCTCGAGCTGTCGACCCTGGCAGCCTGGGGCACCGACAAGAACCTCGGCGCCAACGCAGTGACGGGAATCGGAGTGATCAGCGGGGTGGAGTGCGTGATCTCGGCCAACGACCCCACCAGCCAGGCCGGCTCCTCCAACCGCTATTCGTTGGCGAAGACCTTGCGGGCCCAGGACATCTCCCGGGAGAACCGCCTTCCCTTGGTCAATCTGGTCGAGTCGGGGGGCGCAGACTTGCCCGACCAGGCCGAGGTGTTCATCACCGGCGGAAAATGGTTTCGCAACCTCACCCAACTGTCCCGCATGGGCATCCCCACCATCGCCCTTGTATTTGGCAACTCGACCGCCGGCGGTGCCTACGTGCCGGCCATGTGCGACTACTCGGTGATGGTCAAGGAGCGGGCCAAGGTATTCCTCGGGGGACCGCCTTTGGTGAAGATGGCCACCGGCGAGGAGTCGACCGACGAGGAGCTAGGTGGCGCCGAGATGCACTCGCGCATCTCCGGGCTCTCGGATTACTACGCCCAGGATGAACTCGATGCCCTCCGCATCGGCCGGGAGATCGTGGCCCACCTCAACTGGCGCAAACTTGGCTACGGGCCAACTCAGGCAGCCGAAGACCCGCTCTATGACCCCGACGACCTCCTCGGGGTCATCCCCCAGGATCTTCGGGTCCCGTTCGACGTTCGGGCGTTACTGGCAAGAATCCTGGACGGCTCCCGCTTCGAGGAGTACAAGGCCGTGTACGGGCCCTCGTTGGTAACGGGTTGGGGATCCATCCATGGATATCCGATCGGGGTCGTCGCCAACCAGCAAGGGGTGATCTTCTCCGAGGAGGCGCAGAAGGCGACCGAGTTCATCCAATTGTGCAATCGGTATGACCAGCCGATCGTGTTCGTCCACAACACCACCGGATACATGGTTGGCAAGACCTACGAGCAACGAGGGATCATCAAAGACGGAGCCAAGATGATCAATGCCGTAGCCAACTCGACTGTCCCCCATCTGGCGCTGATGGCCGGCGTTTCTTACGGCGCCGGCAACTACGGCATGTCGGGTCGTTCCTACAACCCCCGGTTTGTGTTCGGTTGGCCCAATCACAAAGTGGCGGTGATGGGGCCCAAGCAACTGGCCGGGGTCCTGTCGATCATCGCCCGGCAGGGAGCGGCCGAGGCAGGGCGCGAGTTCGACGAAGCGGCCGACGAGCAGCGGAGGGCGCTGATCGAGGCCCAGATCGAGCACGAGGAGCAGGCCTATTTCTCGACGGCCCGGATCCGCGACGATGGGCTGATCGACCCCCGCGACACCCGCACCGTTTTGGGGATCGCCCTCTCAGCCGTTCACTCGGGACCGGTCAAGGGCACGACCGAGTTCGGCGTGTTCCGGATGTAGGCGGTTATGAGTTCGCCCCCATCGTCCCGGCTCCTTCATCGCCGGGCCACTTCCCCCGCTCCCGCGGGGGAAGAACATTGGATTTCTCCCCCCGCGGCAGCGGGGGGAGGGGACCACGAGCGCAGCGAGTGGTGAGGGGGGCGGACAGACGACCTCTCATGAGTTCGCCCCCATCGTCCCTGCTCCTTCGTCGCCGGGCCACTTCCCCCGCTTCCGCGGGGGAAGAAAGGAACCTGCGG
>CAYYRT010000091.1:0-4637 GCA_964474055.1 uncultured Acidimicrobiaceae bacterium
AACGCTGCACCTGTGATTGGCGGGACTACCGAAGCAGTTGCCGCGGCGCTGATGACCGTCATGTCCAGTGCCAAAGCGAGGCGAGGAGTGCGGACCTTCATGCGAAGGTTCCAGCCGGCGTGGATCGCCATGACACCAAAGCCGACGGCCACCCCCAATTTATCAACACCTGCGAACAGGAAGCTGACCATCAACGGAAGACAGACCAACGCGATGATCAGACGCACTCGGGCGTAGTCGTCGATAAAACCCTCTATGAAGGTGCCCCGATGGAGTCTTCGGTCGCTACTTCCGTTTTGTGCTTTCCGCACTGGTTCCTTTCATGGCGCCCGCACGGGTCCCGTCATATTGATCGGCACCCGGGCGAGCCGGAACGAGCGGTTTAGGTACCGGCACCAGCAACCTTCCTTGGACGGGCCGGTCGAACGAGCCTTCCACGACGGCACGGCGAGAAAGAGGTACGTAGTCTCCTCGGTTGGATGAGGTGACACCCAGTTTCTGGGGCCGGAAGGGGATCGACGGTGAAGGTTCAAGTACCTGTGATCGTGAAAGACCCGGAGGTGTCGCGCCACAAGGGTCTTCACCCGACGGAACCGGTCGAGATCGACACTGAGGATCGTTGCCTCGATGGACCCATCTCCCCCCGCGTCGCGGTTCTCGACTTCGAGCCCAAATCGGGCCAGTTGGAGCCAGGGGTCAAGTTCCTGGCACCCACCAGACTCGACGAGGCCGGCACCTACCAGGTTGACCGACCCGTGACCATGGGCGGGCAGGTGAGCCGGGAAGCCGGAGCCGTGAGTCTGTTTGGCACGATCCACAAGACCATCAAGCTGTTCGAGGAAGAGGACGCGCTGGGCCGGCCGATCGCGTGGGGCTTTGACTCTCCCCAGCTGCTCGCCATCCCCAGGGCCGGCGAGCTCGCCAACGCCTTCTATGAAAGAGCCTCACACAGTGTGCAGTTCTTCTCCTTCGACACCCAGGGAACCACTGTCTTCACAGGTCATTCCCAGGACATCGTTGCCCACGAGACCGCCCACGCAATCTTCGACGGTGTGGCTCCCGACCTGTACGACGCGCTGACCCCCCAATCGCTCGCGATCCATGAGTCAGTGGCCGATCTCACCGCCGTCCTCTGCGCTTTGCGAAGCGAGGAACTGGTCCGTGGCGTCGTGGAGGGCGGCGGAACTATCTATGACTCCAACGTCTTCAGTGGCATCGCCGAGCAATTCGCCGGAGCCCTCGACGACCAGCGCGATTATCTACGCAACCTCAACAACACCAAGTCGCTCAAGACCAACGTTGCGGCGGATCGGGTCGACCGCCGGGATCCACACGACCTCAGCCAGGTGCTCTCGGGTGCGCTCTACCAGGTTCTCATCTACATCTTCGAAGAACTCCAGGGCGAATATCACACCAAGGACGCTGCCTCTCACGAGATCGTGGAACTGGAGGAGGAGGATTACTCGATCGAGCAGGCCCGCCAGTACGCACCCGACAAGAGCGCCGGCCCCACCCCGGCCATCAAAGCGCTGTGGGTGGCCGGTCAGAGGTTCAAACGAACGCTGTATCGAGGCCTCGACTACCTACCGCCAGGAGACGTCACCTTCGCCGACCTCGGTCGAACGATTCTCGCCGCAGACAAGGCGAGTCACCCAGAGAGCAGCCGGCAACGGGACCACATGGTCAAAGAGTTCCTCAAGCGCGGCATCGTCTCTTCCGCTGACGAGTTGGACGCTCGCACCAATTTCGCCCATCCGTCGATGAAGAAGCTCGACCTCGACGATCTGATTCACAGCAACTACATCGCCTACTCATTTGTGAACGACAACCGTGGCCTTCTCGACATTCCACCCGACCTCACCTTCGAAGTCCGACCGCGGCTAGCCGTGACCCGCAGCTACTGGCACCGCGATGGCAAGCGGTTGGTGAGTGAAATCCTCCTCAAGGTCCGCTGGACCGAGACGGAACAGGGAAAGGTGACCGGATTACCCCGCAAACGCCGGATCGACCGGGGGACCACGCTGGCAATCGAAGTCCCCCCGACCGGGTCGAAGAAGGCGCCCCTGATCAGAACTGTCGTGACCACCGGTCAATCCGAGGAAGCAAGACAAGACCGGACCGAGTTTCTCAAGCTGCTGGTCGATGGTGGGGTGCTCCGCCTTGGTGACGAGGCGGTGGGGCCGACTGGCAAACTCCTACGGGGAGCGGTGCGGGGCGACCTCCGCGATGGGGCTTTGAGGATCTCAGGCACGAATCGGTTTCTGCACGTGACCGGGGAGCCGCGGCGATGACCGACAAGCTCAAAGTCCGCGTCTACAACGTTCGCTTTGGGGATGCGGTGCTGGTCACGGTTCCCGATCGCACCTCCGCCGGCAACTCCATCACCCGGCGGATCCTGATCGACCTCGGCAACGCTCCGCTGGTGGCGAGCCGCATCGGCGGCGACGACACCGTCTTTCAACCAGTGATCGACGACATCTTGGACCAGCTGGGAGGCAAACAGCTCGATCTGTATGTGTTGACCCATGAGCACCTGGATCATGCCCAGGGTCTTCTGCACGCCGACCGCAAGCTCTTTCCGGCGGGCGAGTTCCGAAAGAAGTTCAAGGTGAGGAATGTTTGGCTCACCCCATCGGCCGAGCCGGGCTACTACGACATGCCCGGCCACGAGAAGGCCAAGAAGCAATTCAACCTGGCTGCGGCGCAATACCAGGCAATCAGCTCGTATCTGACTACAACTGCCGCCGAGCTGATGCCGGCGTTTCAGAGCTTGATGGCTAACAACAATCCGCAAAGCACAAAAGCTTGCGTCGAGTACATACGCAGTCTCAATCCGAAGCGAACCCATTACGTGCACAGAGGGATGAACCTCAAGGGCAAACACGGCTTTCGGGATGTGAAGTTCTCGATCTGGGCGCCGGAAGAGGACACCTCGGAGTACTACGGCCGGTTCCAGCCGCTGGGTTTGCTAGAAGCTCCAGCGGCCGGGGCAGCTGCCGCCGAACCTCCCAGCCCGCCTGCCGGTGTCGACCTGGGAGCGTTTCTCAACCTGGTCGAATCTCGGACACTGGGAATCGCCGACAACCTGCTCACGATCGATGCCGCCGCCAACAACACCAGCATCGTCTTCCTGCTCGAATGGCGAGGGTGGAAGTTGCTCTTCGCCGGCGATGCCGAGATCCGCAGCTGGAAGACCATGAACCGTGAGGGAGTCCTCTCCCCGGTTCACTTCCTCAAGGTGTCACACCACGGCAGCCACAACGGAACGCCGGACGGCGACCTTTTCGAGGCCTTGCTCCCAAAGACTCCGAACGACAACCGCAAACGCCGGGCCGCCGTCTCGACCTGGACGGAGACCTACGGCGGAATACCACACACCCCGACCGATGACCGGCTCAAGTCGCGGGCCGAGTTGTTGAGCACTCTCGACGATCAAACGGCCCTGTTCTACGAGCTGGAGTTCAAAGGGTGACAGAGGTGCGTTCCGTTCGTCAGGCGGTGGTGGTCATTCATGGCATGGGAGAGCAGCGGCCACTCGAGACGTTGAACCAGTTCGTCCGGGTGGCGCTGGCTGGCAAGGAGTCGGTTCTCTATTCCCGCCCGGACATGGTTACCGCCTCCTTCGAGTCGCGCCGTTATCTGGCACCCCGCCAGCCGATTAAGGGCGACCCGGAGGTCCATGCCCAGACTGAGTTCTACGAATATCACTGGGCCCATCAGATGCAAGGCAACCGCATCGGTGACCTGATACCAACCTTTCGGCGGATCTTGCTGCGCCTCCCTCACAAGGTTCCTCATGGGTTGCGCTTTCTCTGGGCTCTGTTCTGGATCGGCGTCGGGTTGCTCGTCTGGGCGGCGGTCTGGGGTCCCTTGTCGAAACTGGGACTGCGAGGATTTCTGGCCGATCCTTTAGAAGCAATCCTTGGTGGTGGCGTGGTTGCTGTTGCGCTGGGATTCTTGGCCAGCCGGATCCTGCCCAAGTGGCTGACTTCCAGCTTTGTCGACGTCATCCGCTACCTGGACACCTCGCCCCGCTCTTTCGAGGTCCGGCAGGCAATCCGCAAAGGGATTTGCGATTTGCTGCAAGGTCTCCAGGACAGCCGCCGCTATCAGCGGGTAGTCATCGTGGCCCACAGCCTGGGGACCTACATCGCCTACGACGCCATCACCTACTTGTGGGCACAGAGCAATACGACCTACCCCGGCTCACCGGTTGGAGATGGGAAGCCGGAGGGGCTCGATGTTCTCGAAGACGCAGCCTCGGCGCTGCCAGCCGATCAGGAGAGTTTTCGGTCGGCCCAGCGCGGCCTTTGGTCAGGAATCCGCCGACAGGGAAACCCGTGGCTGGTGACGGACCTGGTCAGCCTCGGCAGCCCGATGTACTTCGCTGACATTCTCTATACCCGTAGTCGCGGCGTATTCGACGAACGCGTGGAGTTTCGGGAGATGCCGACATGCCCGCCCGCACCGGAGACCGGAAAGTTGAACAACGTTCGCAAGACCCGCCTCTGGTTTTCGTATCCCCAGGATGGCCGTAGGGTTCTCTATCACGGCGCACCATTCGCGGTCGTGCGATGGACCAACATTTGGTTTCCAGCCCGGTGGGGAATCTTCGGCGATTGGTTCGGGGGACCGCT
>CAYYRT010000092.1:0-5924 GCA_964474055.1 uncultured Acidimicrobiaceae bacterium
CCGACTCGACCGGCTCGCTCAGCCGGCAGTGGCGCCTGAGATCTCGCGCGGTCATGTGGGCATTGGCGTAGACCCCACGCTGCTCTCGAAAGCGCACCCTCTGGATGGCACGGGCCTTCTCTACCCGGCTCCGAATCGCAGCGCTGGGATCCCCCGACTGTTCACCTGTCAGGTCCCGGTAGGCCACCGCAGGCACCTCGAGGTGGATGTCAATGCGATCGAGCAGCGGTCCCGAGATTCGGGACCGATACCGCTCGATGGATAACGGCCCGCAGCTGCACGGGTGCACCGGATCTCCGAAGTATCCGCAGGGGCATCCCCGCGTTGCCTTTCTGCCATCTCACCTTGAGGGCAGCAAGACCCCTTCCCCGGTATTACCCCAAAGTCCTTGTCACGATTGGAGATCACCTGCGGAAACGCCGGCTCGACCTAGGTCTTCTGCAGCGCGAGGTCGCCGAACGGCTCGGCGTCGACCACTGCACCGTCACCACCTGGGAACTCAACCGCACCACACCTGAACTGCGGCTCCTGCCGCGGATCTTCGCCCTCCTTGGCCTCGATCCGCGGCCTGCCGGCCAGACACTAGCGGAACAACTGGTGAGCTGTCGGACCTCGCGAGGCCTCTCCCGCGAAGCCGCGGCCCGGCAGCTGGGCGTTGACCCAGGCACTCTCTGGAGGTGGGAGAGCGGTCAAGGAACCCCTGGCCGGGCCTTCCTAGCGAAAATTGAGGCATTCCTCGGGGAGTGCTGCTGACTCGGGCAACACCCGGCTTGTTCAGGTCGTACGACACATTGTACACGCGCGCCATTTCTGTACTCCCCTTAGGTCAACGCCAGCCGGTAACAACCCGCGCAAAATCGTAGAACTGCCCCGGCTCCAGAGGCTCTAGCCGGTCCGCGGAAATCGAATAGCCGCTCTTCTTGCCCGCGTTGTTCTTGGTCGGATCGGCAATTCGATAGGTCTGCCCCGCCGACGGCGTCGGCGGCAACGGCTCCCCCCGAACCACCGTCCGCTCTTCGCCGGTCCTTCCGCCCGTGGGCCGACAATCTCCTACTGCGCTGAGACCGGCGCCCTCGTTCCAGGCGTGAGCTTCCTAGTCATCGCCATGATCTCCTCATTACCGAAGCGAACTTCCGAGACACTACGCGCAGTTGTCATAGCCCTGTGCTCGAGCGGCCTCCAGGGAATCAAATGGGCGGTCGTTACCGGCCCTGATGATCTCGTCGATCTGGCACTGGTTCGGGCCAAGCGCTACTTCAACTGCGCGCTGCTGATCATCGACGAGGTCGGCTTCCGGCCCCGGGACTGGATCGAGGCCAATCTCTTCTTCCGCCTCGTCTCGGCCCGCTACGAGCGCGGGAGCATCGTCCTGACCTCGAACAAGCACGTGCACGACTGGCCCGAGATCTTCGCCGGCGACGAGATCCTCACGACCGCGATCCTCGACCGGCTGCTCCATCACGTGGTCCCCGTCCACATCGACGGGCGGAGCTATCGACTCCGCGAGCTGGGCGCCCTCCTCGGACCCAAGCTCGACAGCCCGCCGGCTCCCTCACCTCAACCAGGAGGCCACCCCTAACTTGGACTCACCCCGGTGGGGGAACTTGCCTGTTCACCAACCGCGGGAATTTGGGTGTACTTGCACACACGTTTTCAAACAGAGCTGGGAGCTGTCCGCCTAACGTCCTGCATGAGCTGCAACGCGCGGCTCACGGACTGTCCTTCAAGCTACCCGACGGGCTGTGCGTGGCAGCTCCATGCGCCGGTTTGGACGTCCGGGGCGCATTCACAAATCAGAGCAACACGGCCCGAGCCTCCTCCCCCCCCGACACGTAAGATCCCGCCGAACCGCGCCGCTAATGGGGTGAGATGGTCCCGGGGGCGAACGCAACGCCCCTCACACGCACCACAACTTCCAGGAGCTTGACATGAACCCGCTTCGATTCCTTCTCGCCTCAGTCCTAGTTCTGTCCTCGGCCGCCCCCTTGAGGGCCCAGGCCGAGCTGAACGACCTGGAGATGGCCCACGCGGCCGTGACCGCGAACAACACGGACATTGCGTACGCGCATCTCGCGCTGGCCTTCTCGGAGAACAAGGCCATCCGCGAGTTCGCCGAGACCATGATCCGCGACCATTCGGCGGTCAATGACCAGGTGTTCGCCCTCGCGACGAAGTTGAACGTCCAGGCGCAGGACAATGCGTTCAGCCGGCAACTGCTTCAGGACGCGACGCGTATCAAGGATGAGCTGAGCCGCCTCCGCGGTGCGGAATTCGATCGCTACTACGCCCAGAATGAGCTGCGATACCACCAGTCGGTCAACGGGGTCGTCGCCAACGCTTTCATCCCCAACATCGAGAACGCGGAGGTGAAGAAAGCCTTCGAAACAGCGCTCACGATCTTCCGCGGGCACGAGCACCACGCGGAGCAGATGGTGAGCCGGGTGGTGGCGAGCCGGTAGTGAGCGCGTCGCGCACGATGCGCGGACTCGGGCTGGCGATGGTCCTCTTCTGTGGGGGGGCCGCCGCCTCCTGTTCGCCGAAGCCGCAGGTGCGACACCACCGAGTGGATATGCGCGGCCTGATGTTTCAGCCGCCGGATCGCCAGGTCGCGTCGGGCGACACCATCTCCTGGGTCAACCACGACATCGTGCCCCATACGGTGACCGGAGTCGACGGGCGATGGGATTCGGGCGAGATCCCTCCAGGCGGGAGCTTTATCCTGGTCGCGGAGGGCGCCGATACCATCCGCTACCGGTGCCGATACCATCCCATGATGATCGGGAACCTGGTGGTGCCCTGATGGCAATCCGTTCAGGCCAGAGGCTGGCCACCCTGCTCGCGGAGGTGAAGGCATGCACGATCTGCGCGGCCCACCTCCCTGACGGACCCCGCCCGGTCCTCCAAGTGGACGCTCGGGCCCGGATCCTGATCGCCGGTCAGGCGCCGGGTCGACGCGTCCACGAGACGGGAGTGCCGTTCGAGGACCCGAGCGGGGATCGACTGCGCGAGTGGATGGGAATTGGTCGCGAAGTGTTCTACGATCCCGCGTCCATTGCCATCCTGCCGATGGGGTTCTGCTATCCGGGAACCGGTCGCTCGGGGGATCTTCCCCCCCGGCCGGAATGCGCCCCCGCCTGGCGGGAGGCGCTTCTCGGACACGTCGGTTCGGTCGAGCTCACGCTGGTGATCGGTCACTACGCCCAGGCGTGGCACCTACGCACCGGAAAGACCGGCGTGACCGAGGTCGTACGGGATTGGCGCTCCCACTGGCCCGGCCTCGTGCCGCTCCCCCACCCCAGTCCCCGCAACCGGATCTGGGTCCGGAAGAACCCGTGGTTCGAGGAGGACCTTGTACCGGCCCTCCGGCGGCGGGTGGCGGAGCTGGTGTAGCCCGCTCGGCGATGTTCACCGCCGCCCTGTACACGACACAGTTGCGGTGACTCGGAGGTCCATCGTCCACGCTGCGGCGCCGATCCCCACGGGTGGGGACAGAGGACGCTCCGAGGCCTCCGGGAACCTGATTGATCCCGCAAGCATTCGGGCTTTCGAGGCCCGGGCGGACGCGACCACGACCGCCCGCACGCCCCAACCGCAATCCCAGGAGGTCAACCATGCATCCGAACAGGGAATGCGCACGGCACCACCGTACGTCGCAGCCCGCCGCAGCGGCCCTGCTCGCCGCAGCGTTGCTCTTGGTCTCCGCCGGCTGCGACAGATCGCCGCCCGCCGGCAACACCCAACGTGGCGGCTACGTGCCAGAGTTCACGCAAGACGGACAGCTGGTTCAGCCTTCTGCGGAGATCTGGCGGGCGTGGCCTTACGTTGGGGCGCCTTTGACGCCCAACGCGCTCAACGGCGGAGAGGCCCCGTTCCCGGAGTTTCATTCCGTCTACATCGATCCGGTGAGTTGGGAGCACAAGCGCCGGACCGGCGAGTTCCGCGACGGAACCGTCATGGCGAAGGAGCTGGTGACGGTCTACGGCGTGGACGCCATGCCAGACGGCTCCACCAAACAGGCGAGTGGGCGGGGCTACTTCATGGGGGAGTTCGCCGGATTCGAGATCGCCTACAAGAGTGCTACGCACTTCCCCGATGAGCCGGGAAACTGGGCGTACTTCAGCTTTGGCCACCACGCGCCTCCCTACGCGGCGGCGACGCCAAAGAAGCCGATAGAGTCCTGCAACTCTTGCCACCAGGCGTCCGCGGCCCAGGATTTCGTCTTCACCCAGTTCTATCCGGTCCTGAGGGCCGCCAAGGCGGGCGAATGAGGGCGATCCGGCGGGGCACGAACCGCCGCAGCTCGGGCATGACGGTCACGGCACCGAACGAGGTGAGTGATGGCGGACCGACAGCTTCATGACGGGGTCCCAGACCAGCCGAGCCTCAGCAGCCGGATGGACGCTGACTCGGAGCAGTGGGTTCGCGACCTGAGGTCCGCGGGACCGTTGCACGACCGGGCTGTCGGTCGGCTCCACACGCTCCTGCTCCGGGTGGCACGTTTCGAGGCCACGCGCCGCCGGGATCGCGTGCCAGGCTCGACCTTGTCCGAGCTGGACGACCTGTGTGTCCAGGCCGCCTCGGATGCTCTCATGGCGGTCACCCGAAAGCTGGATTCCTTTCGAGGTGAGGCGCGGTTCACGACCTGGGCCTCGAAGTTCGCAATCCTCGAGTTCTCGACTCGCCTGCGCCGCCACGTGTGGCGCGGGCGGGCGGTGGAAACCGATCAGACCATCTGGGATCGGCTGCCGGATTCGACCCCGACCGCACTTCACGGGATGGAGCACCGCGAGATGCTCGACGCCCTGCGGCGAGCGGTGCAGGAAGATCTGACCGAGCGACAACGCCGGGTCTTCCAGGCGGCGGTGATCGACGAGGTGCCGATCGACGTGCTGGCCGAGCGGTTCCACAGCTCCCGGGGCGCGGTCTACAAGACGTTGCACGATGCTCGGCGCAAACTGCGAGCGGCGCTGACGCACGCCGGGTACGTGGAGGGCATGGCACGATGACCGATCGGCTCTTCCTCAGCCGCTTGCTCGGCAGCGATGCCGCCGACTCCGGATGCGATGGTGCATTTGAAGTGCTGGACCAGTACGCCGAGGCCGTACTCCGCGGCGAAGATACGACCGCGACCTACTCGCAGGCGATCACCCACGTCCAAAACTGCCCCGCCTGCCGCGAGGACACGGAAGGGCTCCTGGCGGCGCTCCGAATGATCGAGGCTACTCCCCCGGACAGGTAAGATTGCGCCGAATCGCGACGCTAATGGGACGAGACGAGCCCGGAAGCGGCCGCGGCCTACCATAGCGCGCGCAAAACCGCACGCTCCGCGCCGGTCGGGCGTACCAACCGCAACCGAAGAGGAGCATCATCATGAACGACCGGCATATTATCACCATCGACCAGCTCCCCACCCGGCGGGCCGAGGGCCGCGTGGCCGAGTTCTGGAATGTCCTTACCGACGACTACTTTACCGGCGAGCTGATTCCTGGCTCGCGGCGGGTGCCGCTCGATCGGGTGGGACGTGAGGCCGTTGAATTGCCGAAAGACACGGCGATCGTGGTCTACTGCAGCGGGCCGACTTGTCCCCAGAGCAAGTCCGCGGGCGAGAAGCTCGCGGCGCTCGGCTTCACGGACGTCAAAGTGTTCGAGGGCGGGCTTGAGGCATGGAAGGATGCGGGCCGTACGCTCGAGCACACCCAGCGGCCGGCCGCCGCGTAGCTGGTCGGATCCCCTGGCGCCGGGAGGCTCCTCCCGGCGCCCATCGCTTCCCGTGCGCGAAGAGTCGCCTGCTTGAGCACCGTGCAAGGCGTTCGCTCGATCGCGCTGTGGCCCACGCTGCTGCTGCGACTCTTCTGGCGATGGCCCCAATCAGTGCGCCCGGACCTTCACCTGCCATTTCCCGCTCGGCGAGAATGACGGGTTGC
>CAYYRT010000093.1:0-4657 GCA_964474055.1 uncultured Acidimicrobiaceae bacterium
CTGGCGCAAAAACAGATCGACGGATACGAAGCCGCAGGCTACGGCTATCTCCCGATCTGCATGGCCAAGACCCATTTGTCGATAAGCCACGACCCCAACCTCAAGGGAGCCCCCAAGGACTTCACCGTGCCGGTGCGCGAGGTGCGCGCCTCGGTAGGGGCAGGGTTCATCTATCCATTGCTGGGGGAGATGCGAACCATGCCAGCGCTTGGATCGACCCCCTCGTACTTGAAAGTCGACATCGACGACAACGGCAACGTGGTGGGCTTGTTCTAATTTCCCATTCACAAGAATGGGAGGGTGAGGCCTCGATGACCCGGGCACCTGCCTTCGATGCAGGCCACCACATCTTCGACGAAGTTGATGAGGATGCCGGTGGCGAGTGCTCTTTGACCGGCGCCCAGACCGCAGCGGTTGGCGTCGGTCACCCGTGACATCCAGGCAGTAAGTTCTTCGACCTCTTCTAGCGAGCTCTGTCCCTCGATGATCCGCGTGAATCCGCGGGCGAAGGCGGTGGTCCCCAGCTTGCAAGGCGGGCACTGCCCGCACGAGCCTCGTTGGAGAAAGTCCGAGAGCACCGCCCCCACCTCGACGGTGCAGGTTGAGTCGTCGTAGACGATGAATCCTCCCGAGCCGAGGCCGCTCCCGATCTCCTCCATGGCTTCGAACGAAAGGGGTGTCTCGAGCTCATCGGCTGTCAACGGGCGGTTGGAGACTCCGGACACGGTCAGCTTTGGTTGGCGCCCGTCGGCCATCCCGCCTCCCGGTCCGAAGATCAGGTAGGAGAGAGGTGTTCCCATCGCTAGTTCGGCCACGGTCGGTGTGCTCACGTCCCCCGACACGGTGAACACCATGCTCCCGGGCGATCGATCTGTGCCCTCCGAACGAAACCAGTCGGCACCTTTGGCCACGATGTCGGGGACGTTGGCGAGTGTCTCGACATTGTTGACAACCGTGGCGTACTCGGTGCCATCTGAGGAGATCAGGCCTTGTATGTAGGGCGGGACCAAACGGGGGAGGGGATCGTTGTTCTGGATCACCTCGAGCAGAGCAGTCTCGACCCCGAACAGGTAGTCGTCGGGTCCCTCCACGAGTCGGAGGTCGATACCTTCCAGCATGCCGGCCGAGCCCATTTCGGCGGCGGCTTGTTCCACCCTGGCTATCTGGTCCGGAAACCTGGCCTTGATCCCGACATAGGCACTGTCGGCGCCGATGCCGATAGAAGTTATGGCTAGACCTTCCAGTACCCGATAGGGGTTGGCGGTGAGGAGGGCCCGGTCCTTTAGTGTTCCAGGCTCACCTTCGGCGGCATTGCAGACAACCGTGCGGGGCCCCGGCCCGCCAGCCGCTCCTTGCCATTTGATCCCCGTGGGAAACCCGCCACCTCCCCGGCCTCGCAAACCCGAGCGCCTGACTTCGTCGATGATGCTCCGCCCACCCACCTCCCGCGCCTTGCTAAGTCCGGTCCCCCCGCCGGTTGCCAGATAGGTGTCGAGATCGGAGACTGGCTCCGTTGGGAGCACGCGTTCCATCACCCGAACCTAGTCTGGCAAGATGGAAATCAGGCCGGTTCGGCCCGGAAAGGAGGTGTTCAGATGCCACGACTCCCAAGATTGATGACCCCTCTGGTCCGCCGTGACGGGATCTTGCAGGAGGCTTCTTGGAACGAGGCGATCGCCGCGGCCGCGGCCGGACTCGGCTCGGTCAAGACCGCCCATGGTGCCAACGCCCTCGGCATGTTCTCGTGCTCCAAGGCGACCAACGAGGTCAACTACCTGGCACAGAAACTCGCCCGAACGGTCCTCGGTACCAACAACATCGATAGCTGCAACCGCACCTGACACGCTCCATCCGTCGCCGGTCTGGCGGCAGTGTTCGGAGCAGGAGGCGGTACCAGTTCCTACGAGGAAGTCGAGCACTCTGACGTGATCCTCCTCTGGGGTTCGAACGCGCGCGCAGCCCATCCGATCTTCTTTCATCACGTGCTCCGGGGAATCCACAACGGTGCCCGCATGTACTGCGTCGACCCCCGCCGCACCGAGTCGGCGAAGTGGGCCGATGTCTGGCTCGGCATCGAGGTCGGTTCCGACATCGCCCTCGCCAACGCCATGGCCAAGGTGATCATCGATCGCGGTCTCCAACACGAGAAGTTCATCAACCACGCCACCACCGGTTTCGAGGACTATCGCAAGACGGTCTCGGAGTACTCCCTGGAACGGGCGACCGAGATCAGCGGCATTCCCGGCGAGGTGATCGAGGAGATGGCTATCGCCTACGCCACTGCCGAGAAGGCACAGATCTGTTGGACGCTCGGCATCACCGAACACCACAACGCCACCGACAATGTCCTCGCCTTGATCAACCTGGCACTGCTTACCGGGCATGTCGGTCGCTACGGCTCAGGGCTGTGCCCGCTACGCGGACAAAACAACGTCCAGGGTGGGGGAGACATGGGCGCGATCCCCAACAAGCTCCCCGGCTTCCAGGACGTCGAGGACGAGCAACTGCGCACGCGGGTCGAACGGATATGGGGGAGAACGATCCCTCCCAAACGCGGCTGGCACCTCACCCAAATGTTCGAAGCGATGGAAGCGGGGATGCTGCGAGGCCTTTATGTGATCGGCGAGAATCCCGCCGAATCAGAGGCGGACGTCAACCACGCCCGCAAGCTTCTCGACCACCTCGACTTTCTGGTGGTTCAGGACATCTTCATGACACGAACCGCTGAGAGGGCCGACGTGGTCTTTCCCTCGGCGGCCGATTGGTGTGAGTCGGAAGGCACCGTGACCTCGAGCGAACGGCGCGTGCAGCGAGTGCGCAAGGCTCTGGACGCTCCGGGCGAGGCCCGCTCCGATCTTGAAATCATCTCCTCGCTGGCGGAGGCGCTCGGAGGGGGTTGGGGTTATCCATCCGCCGAGGAGGCGTGGGACGAGTTGCGCCAGGTGTCGCCGATGCACGCCGGGATGACCTACTCCCGTCTGGAGGAAATGGGTGGCATCCAATGGCCTTGCTACGACGAGGAGCACCCGGGCGAACTGTTTATCCACCACCGGCTCTGGGCCGATCCTCTGGTTGGCGACCCGGTGCCCTTCATCCCTACCGAATGGGCTGGCCCGGTCGATCGACTCACTCAGGACTACCCCTACCGCCTTACAACCGGACGCCATCTCGACGGCTTCAACACCGGGGTGCAATCCGGGGGCTTTGACTCGCCGATTCGGACTGGTGGCACCCTCGACGTATCCCCTGACGACGCGATGCGGCTGGCGTTGAGCGACGGTGATCTCGTCAGGGTTTCGTCCCGACGCGCTTCGATCGAGGTCCCGGCACGGGTGGATCACGATCTGCGGGAAGGGCTGGTCTTCATGACACTCCACTATCCCGACACCGCCGACGTCAACCAGCTCACGATCGATACCTGGGATCCCAAATCGGGGACCGCGGAGTTCAAGGCCACCGCGGTTCGGCTCGAGAAGGTGGTCGTGTAGGTGGACCTCAGGTTCATGGCCGCCGAGCCAACCGAGTTGGAGCGGGCCGTTGTCGAACGGATTGCGCCGGCGAGTGAAGACATCGCGGTGCCGGGGCGGGTGGTGCGAGCCGGCCGTGATGCCCGCGACCAGCGCCATCTGCTGCTTCCGGCGCTGGCGGCAGTGCAGTCGGAGATCGGCTGGGTGAGCCCCGGAGCACTCAATGAAATCTGTCGCCGCCTGCTGATACCGCCCGCCGAGGCCTACGGAGTGGCTTCCTTCTATGCCTTGATCTCAACCGAAGAGCGGCCTCCGCTGGTTGCCCATGTGTGCGATGACGTCGCCTGCCGCCAGTCCGGGGGTAACGAGATCCTTGCTGGCCTGAGCGGAAGGGACGATGTGATTTCGTCTCCGTGCCTCGGCCAATGTGACCGTCGACCCGCCGTTCTTCTGCAACGGGCCGGGCGCGAGGACTTCGTGATTGCTCCCGCTGAGGTTGCAGCGGTGAAGGCTGCCCTGGATGGGGCCGAACCGGAACTGGCAGAACCTGTGGCGCACGGTTCGCGCTTGCTCAATCGGGTGGGCAAGGTCGATCCAACCTCCCTCTCCGACTACCTGGACCATGATGGATACAAGGCGCTTCGACGGGCCGTCGAGATGGGACCGGCGGCGGTGGTCGAAGAGGTCAAGAAGGCCGGGTTGAAGGGGCGGGGGGGAGCCGCGTTTCCGACCGGGGTCAAGTGGGAGGCAGTGGCCCGAGAAGCGGCGCCCCGATATCTGGTCTGCAATGCCGACGAGTCGGAACCTGGCACCTTCAAGGACCGGGTCATCATGGAAGGCGATCCCTTCTCGGTTTTGGAGTCGATGACCATCGCCGGATATGCCACTGGATCCTCGCGTGGGTACATCTACATCCGGGGCGAATACCCCCTGGCGACCCGTCGGTTGGGAGAGGCGATCGAGGCTGCCCGGGCCGCAGGCATGCTCGGTCACGACATTCTTGGCTCAGGGTTCGCGTTCGACATCGAGATTCGCCAGGGTCAGGGCGCCTACATCTGTGGCGAGGAGACGGCACTCTTCAACTCGATCGAGGGCTACCGGGGCGAGCCCCGGCAAAAACCACCCTTTCCGGTCGTGGTTGGTCTCTTCGGTCGACCCACGGCCATCAACAATGTGGAAACCCTGGTCAA
>CAYYRT010000094.1:0-6191 GCA_964474055.1 uncultured Acidimicrobiaceae bacterium
GAGTCTCGAAACTCATCAGGCGGGTGGGTAGCGCTCGACGGGGCTCGCTTCCGTGCCAGTAGACTGGTGTGAAGGTATGTGTGCTTGTAGTCTGCGGCTTGTTAACTTGAGGGCCGCGCCAGCAGAATTCCGAGGTCGTTATGCGGCGCTTAAGCTTGGATGGTCTTAGGCCAGGGACGTGATCAGGGAACCGGTACCCTTCCCCAGCTGGCTTTGACGACCTACCAGACAGTTGACTCCGTCCGGCCGCCGGAGAGAACTTCGGACATGGTCCAGTTTAATCGGCTCCACCTAGCTGATTTCTGCCGCTCGAACGGCATCACCAAGCTACGGATCTTCGGCTCCGCAGCCCGCGGGGAGGATCGAGCTTCCTCTGATGTCGACTTGATCGCCGATTTCGACCCACCTGTCGGCTACTTCGAGCTGATTCGGGCAGAGGACGGACTTGCCGCGTTCTTCGGTCGCCCGGTCGACCTCCTTACGGAAGGAGCGATCAGCCGCCATATGCGTGAGGCAGTCCTCAACGAGGCGGAAGTCATCTTTGATGGAAGGGACTGACCGGCTGTTCCTCGGCCACATGCTCGACACGCTGGACCGCATCACCGAATTGGCCCGCCGTACGAGCAAGACGGAGTTCGATGGGGATTGGGTCATACAGAGCGCCCTGATGCGCGAACTCGAGGTCCTCGGGGAGGCCGCTGGTCGTTTATCCCCCGAGTTCGTGAAGGCCCACCCCGAGATTCCGTGGCGCGAGATCACCGGTATCCGCCATGAGCTGATCCACGACTACTTTGAGGTGGACACGGAGGTGGTTTGGCGGACGGCCACCGAGAACGTTCCGGAGGTGGTCCCGCTCGTTACCGCTGCGGCAAGGAGCCTTAAGCCCTGACCGACGCACCTCAGCTCCTATGGATCGAGTTGGCGTGTGTGGGTGCACCGCATAACAGGGAATTGCTGCTGCGCGGGTAGCCATGGAAGGAAGGTCTCCGACCTCTTAGGGCTCACAATCAGCGCTCGACTTCGCTCGCTTCAGCACCGGTTGAATTCGGTGGATCGGTAGGCGTGGTGGCCCCAGGCTTGTGTACTTGTAGGCCGCGCCAGCAGAATTCCAGGGTCGTTATACAGCCCTCGAGCTAGCTGATGTCGAAGTTGCCAGCATTCACTCCACCGCCAGCGGTGATGACATGAGAGCCGTACTCCCAGCGCGGCTAATCCGCCGTCTGGCGCGGACCGCCCTACTGGCATGGGTCACTGTCCGGGTCGCAGTCGCCCTCCTCGGCACGATACACCTCTCCGTTTTGGGCATCGCATTTCTTGCGGGCCTGGTGCTCGCCCTGGTGTGGCTCGACATCGCGCGATCAGGCGAGCGCATCCTCTATGCGAACCTCGCGGTCTCACCAGCTGCCATCTCAGCGTTGGTTGTGGCAGTGACCCTGGCAGTCGAGGTGCTCGCCGGAGCCGCGCTAGCGCTTCTCCTACCCGGCACATCCACGGAGCTGCCCATCTGAAGCCTCTGTGGATCGCCGATTCACTCGGCAGGTCCTTCGGTCGGAGCGACGTACTCAAGTCGGCCACCGCATGGGCGACGCCGGGCCGCGTTGCCGTTCTCATGGGCCGCAACGGATCGGGAAAGACCACGCTCCTTCGCACGGGCTTGGGTATCTACAGGCCAGACTTCGGTAGTGTGCGCTACGACGGTCTTTCAAGCCCCTCGCCTCGCCTGTGGCGGATGGCCGCAGGGGGTCTGTTCTATCTTCCTGACCGTGGACTGCTAGCGGTCCGCCAAACTCTCCAGGACCAGCTCAGCCTCGTGCTTGACCGATTTCCGGAGGCGCGCGCCGATGGCGTGCTCGAAAAGCTCAGGATCGTCCATCTCCTAGAGTCGACGCCGGAGGAGATGTCTGGAGGCGAGCGACGCCGGGCAGAGATCGCCTTGGCCGCAGCCCGGCGGCCGCGCTGTCTACTGGCCGACGAGCCGCTAACCGAGATCGAGCCACGGGACCGAACACTCGTATGTGACACGATTCGCGACATGGCCCGAGGTGGCTGCGCTGTGCTCGTGACCGGACATGAAGTCGAGGACCTGCTCGAGCTCGCGGATGAGATCATCTGGATGGTCTCCGGTACAACCCACAGCCTCGGTAGTCCCGCCGCGGCTCAAGCACATGACCAGTTCCGCCGAGAGTACTTGGGCCCTCGCGGATGAGGTTGGGCGGATCTGAGGGGCTGTACAACAGGGAATTGCTGCTGCGCGGGTAGTCTGGAGGGAAGGTCTCCGACCTCTCAAGGTTCACAACCGGCGCTCGACTTCGCTCGCTTCAGCACCGGTTGGACGCGTGTGGCGGATACGCTTGCCTGCCCTCAGCCTTGCAACCTGATAGCCCGCGCCAGCAGAATTCCGGGTCCGTTAGACGGAAACAGAATCACCCTTCGGGAGCCGCGAGCGGAGCCTTGGTTCGGCTGACAGCTGAGGCCTCGCGCCGTAAGCCGTCCGAGGCGCAGACTGAGCCCGTCGACCAGCCGGGAGGGCGCACATGTCAGGCAGGGACATCCGAGATACGGTCGGGTTAGTGGCCGTGGTCGCCGGACTAGTGTTCGTCGGAATGGAGATCCGGCAGAGCGCTGCAGCAACTCGCGGTGCGACGCAGCACGATCTGCAGGCCTCAATCATCGCGCTCAACCTCACGCGAGCGACCGACTCGGAACTAGCCGATCTGCTCTTCCGGGCTCAAAGCTTCGGGACGATCGGGAGCGTGGATGAGCTTAGTGGGTTCACCGGGGGAGAGCTGGGTCAGGTGCAGAACTTCTACCTCGCGGCCTACCGCGTGTACGAAGAAGCTTACTACCAATTCACGTTGGGAAACCTGGACCCAGAAGTTTGGGCGGGATGGGAAGCGAATATCAACGACTACATGTCAAGAGGCGGGGGCCTGTTCTGGCCGATCCTAGGCCATAGGTTCTCAGAGAGCTACCGGACCTTCATGGACAACCTGGTCCAAGCCGGGACGGTCTCGGCCAACTGACCCCTGTCTCGCGTCATAGCCGCGCACGCACGTCTGCAGTGCGAGAACACTCGTGGGCAGGACTTCTTTGACTTGGGCGCTGAGATAGACCACATCATGGCAGGGCCTTAGGGAGACGTAGCGACGTGCCTCCGACCAAATCTGGCCTCAGTTGGTCTGCCTCATCGCGGGTTTCCGTCTAACAGGGAATTGCTGCTGCGCGGGTTACCGCCCAAGGAAGGTCTCCGACCTCCTAGGACTCGCGAGCAGCGCTCGACGGAGCTCGCTTCAGCACCGGTAACGCGCCGTGGCGGGTAGGCTCGGTGACCCCAAGCTTGTGTACTTGTAGGCCGCGCCAGCAGAATTCCGGGTCGTTAGGCGGTGCCGGCGATGTTCAGTTGCCGTCCTCGCTGCGTCCCTTCTCCGCAGGAGGTGAATGATGCGTGGAGCAGCATTCCTCGCTGATACGGGTAGCCGAGCTCGTACACCTGACCGGTTTCGACAAGCGCGACGGCTTCTAGAACCTTCTCAGGGGTGATCCAATTCAGCAGGCCCCTACGCCCTTGCGATGGAGGGTTCTCGCACGTTCGATGCTCAGGACGCCACCCTCGACGCGGTTCTCGCATCCGGGAAGCTAGACCTCATCAGCGATTCCCGACTTCGAGAGCAGCTGGCCGGGTGGAAGCAACTGGTCGATGACGCCTTCGAAGAGGCGAGCGACTACCGGGAGGCTACCAAGCAGGTCACTCAGCGGATTAGTCTCCTCGGTGGGCCGTGGATCGCAGACGCCGAGACTCCGTTCAACGGGTATCCGTCGCTCATTGCGATGGCCAGCGAGCTACCCCACCCGAACTTCCAGGCCGTTGCAGACGACGACCTGCTGCGACACCTGCTGAGGAGCAAGCGCTACTATTCGATCGTCTACCTACTGGAGCTACTGCCGCTCGCCGAGCATGCTTCAGAGGTCGCCGCAATGTTGGAGAGTTTGGCGCCGTAACCGAGGAGCGGTGCGTTCTAACAAGGAATTGCTGCTGCGCGGGTTACCCGCTCGGTTGTGTCTCGAAACGGGCAGGCTCGTGAACAGCGCTCGACGGGGCTCGCTTCCGTGCCGGTAGACTGGCGGGTACGTTGTACTCGGTGTCTTGGACTTGCGACCCAGAGGTCCGCGCCAGCAGAATTCCGAGTCCGTTAGGTCGCACCAAACGTGCGTCGGAGCCTCGAACCACGGAGGGCAGAATGCTGTTCTACATCGGATGGAAGGCACGAGCGGGCCAGGGTCCGACGGAGCCGGAGACGGCTCTGGAGATCTTCTCCCGATGGGAGCCACCGGCCGGGATGGAGATCAAGGGCATGTGGGTGCGACCCGACGGTGGTGGCTTCGGCATGTTTGAAGTGTCCTCCGCCGAAGTCATCTACGAGGCCACGGCTCCCTGGTCCGAGGCCTACCTCGATTACGACATCGCACCGATCGTCGACATCGAAAGAGGTGTCGAGCTCCTTAACAAGGCGATCTCCTTCCGCCAGGGATGAGGCTGCCGTCGGTCACGTCCTACATTTACCGGGTGCGACCTAACAGGGAATTGCTGCTGCGCGGGTAGCCGGGAGGGTAAGTCTCCGATCCCTTGAGGTTCACGACCAGCGCTCGGCGCGGCTCGCTGCTCTACCCGTTGACCTGTCGTGGCGAGTAGGCTGTTGTGCAATCAGACTTGCCACCTTGTGGCCCGCGCCAGCAGAATTCCGAGTCCGTTAGACTGCGCCTAAACCGAGCGGTCGCCGCTCCAGACAAAGCTATCCTGACTCTTGAAGACATCTCAGGTCGAGGAGCTGCTCGACTCCATCGACAACCTCCAGATAGACCTCACGAGCTACTGGGAAGACCCCGGCTCGGCCTCGATCGTCAATGGGGTACTCAAGGCCAAGGCGACTTCGCTTGCTTTTCATCTCGACAAGCTCGGGCTCACAAGGCTGGCGGCTGACCTTCGGTGGCTAGACATCGACGAGGTCGGGATCGTCGAGTTCCTTGAGACCCTTCGGGGTCATTTCGCGGTCCAGGCGCGGAACGCCATTAAGTCCGTACCCAACCGAGGGGCGTCCATCCCGGCGCCGGTGATTCTCGTCGTCGGCGAGGTACTTGGGACCCTCTACTACAACCACAACCGCCTCAACGCGCTATTCGCGGAGGCGGGCGCCCCGGGCGATCCTCCCGCCGGTAGTTGCGTGGTGAAGTGCCAGGCGTGGCTCCGGCGTACGAACGATAGTCCGGTCACGCAGCCCCTCGACGTACTCGGTGGCGTTCTCGTCGAACTCATGGAGCATGATCGCGCTGACTTGGACGACGAGTGGGCCAGGGCAAAGGCTCGAGTGGAGAAGCTTCTCGCCAAGAACTCTCTCGAGTACAACCCGGGCGGTTTGGTCCTGAAAGTCGGAACCGGAGTCGCCTCACGGACGCTTGAGGCGACACTCGCCGAGCGCGACCACCCCTCGATCGAGGCGGAGTTTCGACGTGCGCTCGACTCCGCTGCGAAGGACCCCGAGGCAGCGCTAACCGCCGCATGCTCCATCGTCGAAGCCGCCTGCAAGGTCTATCTAGAGGCGAACAACCTGGCGTTGCCATCCAAGCAGACGATCAAGTACCTATGGGGAGCAGTCCAGGCGGACCTTGGACTCGAACCCGGTAAGGTAGAGGACGACGACCTCAAGCGTATCCTCGGCGGCCTCGCGTCGGTGGTGGACGGCCTTGGGGCTCTGCGAACACATGCCGGTTCGGCCCATGGCCACGGCAGCCTCAGGTATCGCGTCTCGTCAAGGCATGCGAGACTGGCGGTGAACGCTGCTCATACTGTCGTAACCTTCATTCTCGAAACGTGGACCGCGAGGCGAGGCGCAGTCTAACAGGGAATTGCTGCTGCGCGGGTAGCCTAGAAGGAAGGTCTCCGACCTTCTAAGGCTCACGATCAGCGCTCGACTTCGCTCGCTTCGGCACCGGTAGAGCGCCGTGGCGGGTAGGCTCGGTGGCCCCAGGCTTGTGTACTTGCAGGCCGCGCCAGCAGAATTCCGGGTCCGTTAGGCCGCAGCACGTCTGAGACTGGTCGGACCGGCTGGGACACCTCCCGTTCGTCGGCGAATGCATCCCCCAGCGATTGCGCCCGTACGTACAGTACACCATATTGTCCGTACACGATGGAGGCG
>CAYYRT010000095.1:0-5826 GCA_964474055.1 uncultured Acidimicrobiaceae bacterium
AAGGATGGTACAGACGCTTTTGGCGTTCTTGACCTCGGTGAGCGGGGGTCTCCATGATGCCAGCCCTCAGCTCGAAGAGGAGGCTCCGGTGTCCGTCACGACGAACGCCGCCACGGTCCCTAACGGGCTTCCCCGCCAGGCCAAGAAACCTCAACAAGAACCGCTCTCACTGAGACTCCTGGAAATTGCTGGAGTCGCGCCGATTCTCACGATTCTCGGATTGCAGGTGGCAATTAATTCGGACGACTTTGCAGACTCACTTCCCGCCATCCTCCCGTGGCTTCTCGTTGTGGCAGTCGCTGACCTGATGCCAATCCCGATCTGGGGATCCGTTGAGCTAATGATGTCCTTTCCCGTACTTCTCGCGTCTGCATTCGTATTTCCGCCCTACGTCGCTGGACTTCTAAGCCTAGTTGGCACTGTGGACAGAAGGGAGTTCACGCGCGAGATTACCGCGGGCAGAGGGCTGTTCAATCGAAGCAACGTTGCGCTTAGTGTGATGTCGGCGTCCTGGGTCTTCCAGCAGACGAGCGGAATAGACTGGATTTGGCCCGGGGTTCTAGCGTCCGCCCTCGCCGCGCTGGTCGTCGATCTCGCAATCAACTCGTGTTTGCTTATCTTGGGAACGCGCCTTCTTACGGGCCTTCCAACTACTCGGCTTGTCAAGAATGTCTATGGTGGCTCGCAGCCTCTTGCGTTTGTCGTTAGTTATGCGTGCTTCGGGCTTCTGGCTGTCGTACTGGCAACCGTCTATCGCTCGGCTGGAGCTTGGGGATTGGCTGCGTTCGCGATTCCACTCCTGTTGGCGCGTGAGATGTTCGTTCAGTGGAAGAGCTTGGCTGAGGCCCAGACCAGGATTGAGCAGAAGCAATCGATGCTGACACGCGTGTCGAGTCGGATGGCTGATGAGCGTAGAGACGAACGATTGGCCGTGGCCGCGGGAATTCACGATGAGCTGCTGCCCCCCTTATACAAGGTTCATCTCATGGGCCAGGTTCTGAGACAGGACCTGGCTACGGGAAGGCTCCTTGATCTCGAAACGGACCTACCTGATCTTCTCCAGGCCACCGAAGCAGCAAGCCGCGCGCTCCGGGACCTGATTGGGGATCTTCGCCACTCGACAGTGGGTGCCGGCGGCCTTGGACCTACTTTGGAACTACTTGGACGCAGTCTCATGTCGGAAACCGACATTCATATCGAGGTTCGCACGCAGAAAGTTGGCGGTACGCCGCTGACCCACCTACTGCTTTACCAAGTCGCAAGGGAGGCACTCACAAACGCAGTCCGCCATTCGGGGGCTGATACTGCGCGGGTGCTGCTCGAGGATGCGGGTGATGGGGTCCGCTTGATCATTGAAGACAACGGGAGAGGCTTCGATCCGGAGCTTGTCGATCAAGATTCGCATTTCGGATTGCAGCTGATGAGGGAGAGAGTTGAACTAGCGGGTGGGAGCCTGCACATTCAGACGGATGGCCAAGAAGGAACTCGGCTGATAGTCAAGGTCCCAACAGACCAGTAGAAAACACCGCTGGACCCCGGCCGAGGTGGCCGGGGTCCGTCGTGCAATCAATCCCGGTAGACAGTGTTACCAGCGCCAGTGGGCGCCGCCCGCCAGAGCCAAAGCAAGGAGTGAACTCAGTGCCACGGCCATCCGCTTGACGAGCCTCATGTAACACCTCCCCTCCCGTAGGAGTGATGCGGGACGGTCCCTCGTGCTCCGCTAAGAACTCCCCTGTTCTCGGCCAATGCCCCCAGCCAGGGGACACCTCGAAGCCCACTATCGGGGGATGCCCAATCGACCGACAAGCCGCCACAACGGCCTACGCCGTGCGACGTAGAAAAGTGCCAAAGGTCTCGGGGATGGTTTCCTGCTGAGCCGCTGAAGTGCAAGATTAGGACCACTTACTAGGAGGAAGACACCACGGTTTCAACGGCTCGCCCGCGCCCCGGTCGTAAGGGAGGGCTCCTGGCGCTGCAGCTTCTCGTCATCCTCCCCTCCCTGGGGGTGGTTGGCTTTCTCCTCTCTCGAGATAACTCGTCGCTGCTAGACGGCGATCTCATCCTCTGGACCTTGACTGTTGCCTTGGTCGAGGCTCAACCGGTACCGGCGTGGAGGGGCCTGCAGGTGAGTGTCGGCTTCCCGCTGCTAATGGCGGTCGCCTTTCTCTACGCCCCCGAAGCTGCGGCGATAGTCGCCTTCTTGGGCGCTTCCGATCCTCGGGAGTTTCGGCGTCAGGTGAGTGTGCTGCGAGCCGTTTTCAATAGAAGTCAAGTGGCCCTGTCCGTCCTCGTGGCGAGTGCCGTGTTCCACAGTCTCGCGAGTCTGGAGTCCCCCGTTATTGCTCAGATAGGTGCTGCCCTGCTTGCCGCCATGCTGGACTATTTCCTAAACAGCGGTGTCGTTACCGCCGCGGTTAGCCTAGATACGGGGATGACACCAGTCCGTGTCATGCGCGAGATGCGTATCGGCGCTCTGAGCGAATTCCTTGTTAGCTACCTGGGTCTCGCCTTCTTTGGTCTCTTCCTCGCTCACTTCTATCTCACCACGGATTGGTGGGCGGTGCCAGTGTTCGTCATCCCGCTGTTGCTCGCTCGCCAGATGTTCTTCCGCAGCAAGGCGTTGGAGGAGGCGCACAAGGAGCTCAAGGATCGCGAACACGTGCTTCGCGCACTCTCGAATCGGATGGCCGAAGAGCGCCAGGACGAACGGATGCAGATCGCTTCATACCTCCACGACGATCTGGCACAGCTCCTCTTCCGCCTATCGATCCAAGTCGATGTGGCGAGGCGCCATCTCGATTCGGGGAGGCTCGACGACACGGGGCAGCTCCTCGCCGAGATCAAGGACACGAAGAACCGCACGTCCGACCGGATCCGTGCGCTGATCCGCGACCTGCATCGTTCACCGCTCGGCCGGGCTGGACTCGGCGAGGCCCTTCACAGCTTCATCGCGGACGCCGGCCGTGACGCGGATGTCCAATTCCACACCGACATCGACGAGGTCGAACTGCCGGCCCCGATCGCGCTCCTGCTGTACCACATCGCGCGCGAGGGAGTGATGAACTCGCTGAAGCATGCCGAGGCATCGAACATGTGGCTGACGGTCAAGCCCGATGGCGACGAGGTCGAGTTCGTTCTCCGTGACGACGGGGTCGGGTTCGACGCGGACGCGCCGGAGCCCGAGGGTCACTTCGGCATGACGATGATGCGTGAGCGTGCGACGGTCGGTGGCGGCACGCTGAAGTTGGAGAGTGCGCCCGGCGAGGGCGCGACGATCACGGTTCGGTTCCCGACGTCATGGCTGCAGGAAGAGTCACCGGCGGCCCCGGGTCCGGAGCGAGGACCGGCTGCTCCCCTCGACGGTGCTTCCCCCGGTACGGTTCAGACGCCATCTGGCTCGACGGAATCCGTCCCCGCATAGCGGCGGACACCAGCCACATCAAGCCGGCGTACTGGAAGACGTCTCCGATGCTGATCGCCTGGCCGATGGGCTTTGGCACCGCGATCACGTCCGCGAGTGGGGTCAGGACGTCACCGTCGCTCAACAGGTGATGTTTGTCGGCCCCCGCCTCCTGGAGTTGGGGGATCAGCTCGGCCTGACCGGAATCGCTCAACGCGCCGGCGCTCACCGGCATGCCGCCGTTCGCCGCGATCACGATGAGGTTCGCCCCCAGTCCGAGCAGCACCAGCGGCATCCCCGGCAGTCTGATGTTCACGGCTCCGAACGTAAGAAGCAGCAGATAGGAGGCGACGAGAACGGCCGTCCGAACGATCAGGTCCCTGCCGCCGCTTCCCTCGGGGAGGGGGATGAACTGAAGAGCCAGGCCTCCCATGGCCAGCCCCCACCACCGCAGACGCAGCTCTCCGAGCCCTCGGAGGTGTCCGCCGAACACGAAGCCGAGGGTGAAGGCGAGCGCGATCACAGAGATGAACAGGATCATGGGGTAGAGGCGCTCGATTCTTCCGTCTCCGCATCGGCGTGTCCAGGCTCCGATCGGGGGACAGCGGATCCGCTGCTAGGTTGCATCGATGGCGAACGGCGACGATCTCGGCTATTTCGGACCACGTTCTGTCTCCTGGCGAGTGCACCGCGAGATCACCGTGCTGTTCGGCGGGGCGCGTGCTGTGCTGATGCAGGCCGCGCACCCGCTCGTCATCGCCGGTGCTCGTCAGTCCGGCTTCTACGAGCGCAACCCCTGGCGCCGGTTGCAGCGCACCCTGATCCTGACGTACACGATCACATTCGGAACGAAGGCACAGGCGCGCGCCGCCGCCGACAGGATCAACGAGGTCCACGCGCGCATCCGTGGCGTCGACGACGTGACCGGTCTGCCGTACGACGCGTCGGATCCCACCCTCCTCCTGTACGTGCACGCCTGTCTCGTGGACAGCGCCCTGCTGTTCGAGGAGCTCACGGTGGGGAAGCTGGATGACGCCGGCCGTCAGCGGTTCCACGAGGAGCAGATGCTCGCCGCCGAGATGGTCCACGTGCCGCGCTCGATCATCCCGCCGACCGTTCCGGCTCTGCGTGCGTACCTCCGCAACGTCGAGTCGTCGGGGATCCTCCGCGTCACCGAGGCGGCCGAACGGGTCGCGGGGCTCTTCCGGGATCCTCCCAAGGACGCCGAGTGGCGCCCGGTGTTGAGAGCGGTGTCCCGCCTCGGGTTCGCCACGTTGCCACCTCCGCTCCGCCAGGCGTACGGGTTCGAGCCGACATCGAGACAGCGCGCGGCGATGCGGGCAGGCCTCGTGGCCATCCGCGCGTTGCGCCCGCTGCTCCCGCCTCGCTACCGGTACATCGGGCCGTATCAGGAGTGGCGCCGGCGCGAGCGAGGTCGCGGCTCCGACGAGCTGGAGCGGCTGAGACGCCGGCTCGGGATCGATCTCGACCGGGCGAAGAGCCTGCCGGACTAGACTCCGCGCCGTGTCCGAGATCGACGGCGTCCTCCTCGACGTCGACGGTGTGCTTACCGTCTCCTGGGAACCTCTCCCGGGCGCCGTCGAGACCCTCGCCTGGCTTCGAGCGCACGACGTCCCGTTCCGTCTGATCACCAACACGACAACGCACACCCGCGCCGCCCTCGCCGAGACCTTGTCCGACGCCGGTCTCGTCGTCGCTCCGAACGAGATCGTGACCGCCGTGGTCGCCACGGCTGCGCACCTACGGGAGGTGCACCCCGGCGCCGCGGTCTTCCTCCTGTCCGACGGGGACGCGCGCGCCGACCTCGAGGACGTTCGCCTGGTCGATGCCGATGCGACCGCGGATGTGTTGGTGCTCGGTGGGGCGTTCGAGGGGTTCGACTATCCCACGATGAACCGCGTGTTCCGCATGCTGATGGACGGAGCCGCGCTCGTCGCGATGCACCGGAACCTGTACTGGCGCACGAGCGAAGGGTGGCAGCTCGACGGTGGGGCCTACGTCGCCGGCCTCGAGGCGGCTGCGGGAACGCGCGCGGTGGTGTGCGGCAAGCCCGCCGAGGCGCATTTCGCGGCGGCGCTCGCGCAGCTCGGCGTGCCGGCGGATCGCGCCGCGATGGTGGGCGACGACGTGGTGAACGACGTGCTGGGTGCGCAGGCCGCCGGGCTGAGGGGTGTCCTCGTGCGAACGGGGAAGTTCCGCGAGCAGGATCTCGCGGCTGCCTCGGGAACGCCCGACGTCGAGCTCGGCTCGATCGCCGAGCTCCCCGACCTGCTCGCGCCGTCGTAGGCTCGACCGGCGATGGATCCCGAGCGCACTCGCCAGGCGCGAACGATCTTCTCCGGGATCGCGCCCGAGTACGACCGGATGGGCGCGGTGCTTTCGCTCGGCCAGGATCCGAGATGGCG
>CAYYRT010000096.1:0-5932 GCA_964474055.1 uncultured Acidimicrobiaceae bacterium
TCTCAGCCTTGTCGTCAGGACACGTCGCGGCACGGACGAGCGGGACCCTCGCCGAGATGCGGATGACATCCACTCCACGGCTGTGGAAGGGGCCTTCGACCGTAAACTCCTGCTCGAGCTGATGCGCCAACCACGACCACCTTGAGCCCTGACGGGTCGACCATTCCTGGTCGATCTGCAGGTGCTCGAAGGTCCTGACCAGAGCAGTCGTGGCCATGTCGGACGATCGGCCGGGACTCATCGACGTCCGCGCTCCCTCCTTCATCAGGGGCTAGGGTCAGCGAGCGAGCGGCACATCTCGAAGTCGGCGCGCACCAAGGGGTCATCAACGAAGTAGCTGCCGCTAACCGCCATGTTGCGTCGAAACCGTACGCGGTACAGCTCGCTGATATCCGATACGGCGACCACTGTGGCCTCCTGCGCGCGCTCCGCGGTCGAGCCGAGCGCCTCATCGGCGCGGATGGCGAGCCCAAAGAATTGTGTAGCGGCCTCGAAGTAGGTCGTGCCCAGATCCGGCGACCGCCCTTCGGACGCCTCCGAGGCGAGTAGATAGAGACCGGCGCAGCGTCGGACGGCGTACCGAAAGACGCCGATCGAGTCCTGGTCCAGGAGAGCGATGTGCTCCGAGATCGGCCTCAACTCCAGCTCCTGTGCCGATGTCGGCTGAGCTAGGCCAAGAGTTATCAGAAGAAGAGACCGATACGTCACGCCGCCTCCATTCAGGCCCGCCGTACGTCACTCATAGTCTGTAGACTCATCGTCTAAGCTCGGGCACCGTGCAGCCGATGGCAAGCACGTCTACCCTCCAGGTTCGGGCCTTCGGGACAGCCGTCCGCGCGCGGCGCGAGGAGCTCGGGCTGTCCCAGGAAGGGTTGGGCTACAAGGCGGGCGTCCACCGCACGTACGTCAGCGATATCGAGCGCGGCGCACGCAACCCCACGGTCAAAGTGATCTGGAAGCTTGCCGACGCCCTGGACACGCAGCCGAGTTCGCTGTTCGACATCGCCGAGGCCTCGCTCGGCGCCAGACAGAGCTAGAGGCGGCTCGGCTGCGGCTGGGCACCTGGAGCGCCGCTCGGTCCAGCGCTATTTTCCCCGTACAATACGAGCCGGCCCTCGGGGGCGGAGCGCGCGTCTTTGACCGACAGCTTGGGCGGGCGCGCTCCTGAAAACGGCACTCCGCCCTAAAGCGTCGGGGGCCCTCGCGCTGCGTGTCGGCGCGGGGGCTTTCGACTTCCTAGGCCCACATCAGGAGGTCACAGATGAACCAGAAGAAGAGGGTGACACCGGCGATCAACCGGAAGCTGGGCTACGTGCGCACCCAGTTCGGGACCGTTCGCGCGGACGGGGAGGGGGTCGCCCTCTTCGCCACCGGCCCGCAGCTGGAGAGCTACGCGCAGGAGACCGGGGTGATCGTGGACGCGGAGGCCGTGTGGGTGGAGCTGGACAACGCGGGTAGGCTGCTGAATTTGGTCCCCGACGAGGAGGCCCTGGAGCGCCCGATCAACCAGTGGGTGGACGCCCTGCTCTCCCGGGCCCGCGACCACGAGATCGAGGAGATCTACTTCCGCGGGTACGCCACGGGCCTGCGAGCAGCGAGCACAAGATCGCCTGCGGCCACAAACCCCACGAAGCGCAGTGACCCGCCTCGCCCGGGCTCAATGCGTTACAAGGTGCTCCGCGTTCTGGCGGACGCGGATGCTTGGCTAACCTCTACCGAGGTCACCGCGCGCTCCGCGGGTCTGCTCGGTGAGGAGCTGAACCGCCGGAGCGTCTACAACGCTCTCCTGAAGGAGGTCAAGCGCGGGACCGTGCGGCGCTGCGAGGACACCGGGACTGTGCGGTTCTTCCTACCGCGACGTCCGTAGTCCCGAGGGCCCTGCGTGACCGAGCGGCGGTACCTTCCCCGCGCCAGTGCCGGTCGGCCTCCTGCTCACCAGGCAAGACGCTGCCGAGCGTGACATCAGGGGCGCTCGCGCGCTAGGTCGACGAAGTCAGCGATAGGTTGCGCAGGGCCGACCTATCCGCGCGGGCTACGCCGTAGCGCGTGAGTGCCCTACGCGCGCCCGGGGAGAAGCAGCCGTAGGAGGGGGTCGTAGTCGTGGCTGTCAGCTGCCCTGAGCGCCGCAATGTATGCCCGACGTGCGTCCCCGTCCGAGTCGAGCTCCGGGTTCCTCCATTCGAAAGGTACGCGACCGTTCTGGCGCAGGACCATATCGCACCAAAGTCGGGCGTGTCGTCCGTTCCCGTTGGGAAATGGATGGGCCTGGACGAGACGGTGGTGCAGGCGCGCCGCGGCCTCGTCGATACGGAACGTCTGATGCTCGACCCAATAACGGCCGTCCGCGAGCAGGTTGCCCACCTCCGTCGAGATCATAGGCCACGGGACACCGATGTTCTTGTCGGTCAGACGATACTGCCCTGCCCATGCCCATGTTTTATCAAACATCCGCCGATGCAGCTCGCGAATCGTGGCTTCGGCCAGGGCGGGCGCCCTGGCGGCTGCTATCCATGTTGCCGCCTCCAGAATATTCTCCTGCTCCCACAAGTTGAGCTCTGCCCGAGTACGAATGTGTGTCGGGAGGAGGTCGTCGGCCTCATCTGGGTCGATGGGTGTCGCCCCATCGGGCTCGCCGTCAAACATCCCAGAAGTCTCGACCGCGGTCGCGCAACAGGGTCGCCGCCAGTTCCCGTATCTGTCGGTGCCTCTCCTCTTCGGGCACGCCTTGAGCTTCAAGCTCCATCGAATTTGCAACTCGACCCACTACTTGAGCCGCCTTCTTTTTGGCCTGTCCCTCAAGCATGCGTGCAAGCGACGATCTCGGGACGAGAGCGTAGACCAAGTCACAGTCGAGCCCGTCAGCGAGCCGTCGAAGTGTGTCGAATTGAACCGTGCCCTTCGCCTCGCCAGCCTCTGCGCTACTTATGCTCGTGCGTGAAAGGCCGGTCCGACGAGACATCTGCCGTACCGAAATCCCAAGCGCTTCGCGGATGGCCTTCGCCCAGCCCTTCGGCGGCGGTGGCGACTGGCTCAATTTTCTGAAGGGTTTCAAGGCATCATCGAGCTGACGAACCGCTAGCTCTTCCATCCTTCCCACGGGCCTACCTCCGTACTTGTCCTACGACAGTAAGACATCATGAGATAGATCGTCCTATTAAAACAGGTCGTCCTGTCCCATATCGTCATATTTCCCTAGGACAATAATTAACATAACGTCCTATTGCAATAGACGTTGGGTTCCTCTCCCTACACCACGCCTTGATTCCGATCAGTCGCCCCGCACAAACGTCACCAATGCGCTAATGGTCGCCCTCGCATCGCTCTGCTCGGCTTCCTCCTTGCCGCATGTTCAAGCTGGTCGTCCTCATCGGCGTCACACGCGGCATCGCGATGTTCTTCGCCCTCGCCTTGGTCACCGGCATGCACTTCCCCATCAGCTAGTTCCTCGAGCCTCTCTTGCAGCGCTCTTCCAACATGAAGGCGTTCCACAGGAAGCGAGGGCGCAGAGCCCAGCCTTTCTTGGCAGAACCCTGGTGCGGGATACATGTTGACCGGAAGCCGGCACCCAGTGTGGCCGCGCTCACCGGAGCCCACCAATGCCGACCTCGATCCTCTACGACACCCGCGTCGCAGTGCGGTCGCTGGCGAAGACGCCCGGTTTCAGCCTCGTGGTCGTCCTCACCCTTGGCGTCGGAATTGGCGCCAACACCGCGATCTTCTCCTTGGTGGACGCGGTCCTTTTGCGCCCCCTCCCGTATCCCGACCAAGAGAGGATCGTCACGATCGGGATCGACCGGCCGGGGACCGGGCCGGGGGAGCTAGGATTCGCGGACGTCGGCTATCGGCACTTCCTCGAAGGCCACCGGAGCTTCGAGGACTTCGGCGTCTATCAATCCGCAGCCGTGCCGCTGACGGGCGCGGGCGAGCCGGTACAGCTCGACGTCGGGATGATGACGAACAGCGCCTTCGCCGCGTTGGGCATCCAACCGATGCTGGGTCGACTGCCCGACGACACCGAGGACGTCTCGGGCGGCGCGCTGGTCGTTGTCTTGAGCCACGACTTCTGGGTCGCTCGCTTCGGTGCCGATCCCAACGTTGTCGGGACGACCATCGATCTGGACGCGCGCACACGCGAGGTCATCGGTGTGATGCCCGCGGAGTTCGCCTTCCCCAGCGATGACATCGACCTCTGGGTTCCCCTGCAGCTGGATCCGGCGAGCCAGAACGTCGGCATGATCCGCTATCGGGGAGTCGCGCGGCTGCGCGACGAGGCGACCCTCGCATCTGCATCGGATGATGCCGATCGGCTCATGAAAAGCCTCGGCGACGTTGGGTACGGACCTGGGTGGTTCGAGCTGACCTTCGCAGGGCGTGCGTACGTCGACACGCTGAAGGAGTACGTCGTCGGGGACGCGAGACGGGCGTTACTGATCGTGCTGGGCGCGATCTCTTTCGTGCTCGTGATCGCGTGCGTGAACGTGGCGAATCTCTTCCTGGTCCGCGCGGAAGCTCGGGCTCGTCAGACCGCAGTGCGGGCCGCGCTGGGAGCCACTCGATCGCGGTTGGTTCGAGGCACCCTGGCGGAGGCGCTGATCCTGGCGCTCGCAGGCGGGGCGCTCGGACTCGTCCTCGCCTGGGTGGGGATCCACGCCCTGCGTGCCATCGGCCCGACGGGCATTCCGCGCCTCGCGGGCGTCGGCATCGACGCGACCGCGTTCGCGTACACGGCTGGCGTCTCCATCCTCCTCGGACTCCTCGCGGCGATCCTGCCTGCCGCGCGGACCAGCTCCTCGAGGCTGCGTCAGGCGCTCGCCGACGGCGGCCGCGGGGGAGGGGCGGGGCGCGATCGGCAGCTCTTGCGCGGAGCCTTCGTCGTGGCGGAGGTGGCGCTGGCCCTCGTGCTGCTGATCGGCTCGGGCCTGATGGTGCGGACGTTTCAGGAGCTGCGCTCCGTCGATCCGGGTTTCGACGCGAGCGGCGTGGTGACGTTCGCGCTGACGCTTCCGCTGGCGCGGTATCCCGACGGGGAGTCGGAGGCACGGTTCTTCGAGGACCTCTTGGACCGAATCCGGGCGCTACCCGGCGTCCAGGCGGCGGGGGCCATCACGACGCTACCCATGCGTCCTGGACCGGGCTACACGGTCGCGATCGAGGACTTCCTCGTCGGGCCGGATGAGTTCCCGCCGGTCGTCGGCCATGCCTGGATCACGCAGGGATACCTCGAGGCACTTGCGATTCCGATCCTGAGCGGGAGGGGTCCGGAGCGTGCCGATCAGCACGGCGACCCGAGGTCGCTCTTCGCCAGCGCCGCGCTCGAGGAGCGGTACTGGCCGGGGGGGTCCGCCCTGGGCAAGCGGATCG
This sequence comes from uncultured Acidimicrobiaceae bacterium, assembly GCA_964474055.1. Lineage (GTDB taxonomy): Bacteria > Actinomycetota > Acidimicrobiia > Spongiisociales > ZC4RG35 > JAICND01. The sequence continues at coordinate 5,362 of CAYYRT010000096.1, forward strand.
ACTCGTTCGGCGGCAGCGGCACGATCGCGGGAGTCGTCGGAGACGTGCATACCTACGGGTTGGACGAGCCACCCGACGAGATGATCTACCTGCCCCTGACCTGGGGCCGGACACCGACGTGGCGTGCGATGAGCGTGGCGGTGCGGTCCACGGGCGACCAGGCGAATCTGATCGGAGCGCTGCGAAGGGAGGTCGCGAGCGTCGATCCGGACTTGCCCCTGAGCGATGTCGCAACGATGGAGGCGGTCGTGCGCGAATCCATCAGCCGGACGAGCTTCACGATGCTGCTGCTGACGATCGCCGCAGCGGTCTCGCTCTTCCTAGGCTCGGTCGGGATCTACGGCGTCGTCTCTTACGTCGTCGCGCTCAGGACGTCGGAGTTCGGCGTGCGGGCCGCGCTGGGGGCGACGTCGTGGATGATCGTCGGGCACGTGTTGCGACGAGGGGCCATGCTCGCAGGGGCGGGAATCACCCTGGGGCTCGCGGGGGCGTCACTAATGGCCCCTGTGCTCGAGTCGTTGCTCTTCGAGGTGGCTCCGCTGGATCCGCTTACGTTCGTCGTAGGCTCAGG
>CAYYRT010000097.1:0-2718 GCA_964474055.1 uncultured Acidimicrobiaceae bacterium
ACGTTCCCCAGTCGATCTCTCGGCCCCGGGTGCCGATCATGATCGGCGGAGGCGGCGAGAAGAAGACGCTGCGCCTCGTCGCCCGCTACGCCGACGCGTCCAACCTCTTCGGCGATCCCGACCAGCTCCGTCAGAAGTACCGGATCCTCGCCGAGCATTGCGAGGCGGTGGGACGCCCCTTTGAGGACATCGAGCGCACAACTCTGCAGTCGGTGAGCCTGTTCACGCCCAATGCCTGGAGGCCCAAGACAGAGTCCGCCGATCAACTGGTCGACCGGTTTGGCCGTCTTGGCGAGGCCGGGGTGCAGCAGGTGATCATCAACACCACTGACGTCCACAATCCCGACGCCATCGAGCTGCTGGCTGCGGAGGTCATGCCGCAACTCGCCAAGGTAGGGGCTGACTGATTGTGACCATGACCACGGATCACAATCGCCATCAGATGATCGACCTCACCACGGTGGGCAGAGTGAGCGGCCGTCCTCACACCATCGAGATCTGGTTCGCACAACACGGGTCGACCCTCTACATGCTCTCCGGCGGCGGGACCCGGTCGGACTGGGTTCGCAACCTGACCCGCACCCCCGGCGTACGGATTCACGTGGGCGCCGACGAGTACACCGGGACTGCTCGCATCGTGACCGCACCGCAAGAGGATCGACTGGCCCGGGATGCAGTCCACGACAAGTACGCCGCCAGCTACTCCGGCGACCTCACCTCGTGGCGGGAGACCGCCCTCCCTATCGCCGTCGACCTCGACCCGACCGGAACGGGCTGAGGAGGACGGGTGGAACATTCACAGCGCCTGGGACGGACCGACCTGGATGTTCCCCGTCTCGGTGCGGGCGCCATGACCTGGGGCGAGGCTCGAGGGCTGGCACGGCTCCACCCCGCCAAGACGGCATACGGTGGCGCCGATGGACCCGAAAGCGAAGAACAGGCCATTGAGGCGAGCCTGGAGGCGGGGGTAAACCTGTTCGACACCGCCGCCATGTACAGCGGCGGCGCCTCGGAACGGCGCCTGGGCGAACTGGCTCGAGGCAGAGATGTCGTGATTTCCACCAAGTTCCCTTCTGGTTTCCGCTTCCGGGTCGAGGAATTCCCCGATGAGCTCGAATCCAGCCTCTCCCGACTCGGACGTGACACCATCGACCTCTATCAGCATCACTACCCAGGCAAGGTCTCGATCCCGAAGCTCATGAACGAGTTGGCCGACGCGGTCAAAAACGGGAAGGTGCGTGCGGCCGGAGTCAGCAACTACTCGGCGGAACAGATGCGTCAGGCCCACGCCGCCCTCGCCGAACGCGGCATCCCCCTCGCCTCCAACCAGGTCGAATACTCGTTGCTAAACCGGCAACCGGAGACCAACGGCGTCCTGGACGCCTGCCAAGAGCTCGGGGTGACCCTCATCGCGTACACGCCCCTGGCCGGCGGGTTGCTGACCGGCAAGTACTCGACGGAGAACCGTCCTCGCGGATTCTTCCGGCGAGTCCTTCCCCGATATCGCCGCAAGGCCCTCGTGGCGCTGGAGCCTGTGGTCCAACTGCTCACCGAGATCGGCGACCGCTACTCGAAGACTCCAAGCCAGGTGGCGTTGCGATGGCTGATCGAGAACCCGACGGTGCTACCCATCCCGGGGGCCAAGAACGGAAAGCAGGCAGCCGCCAACGCTGGCGCCCTCGACTTCGCCTTGACAGCCGATGAGCACGACGCTCTCAACGACGCGACCGTGCCTTACCTGAACTAGCCCTCTGGCAGTCCAGGTTTCGCCCGTCGTTAGCGTGCAGCCGTTGTGCGTCGAATCGTTGAAGCCATAGCTCCAAGTCGTCTCGGGCGGGACTTTCGATGGCTGTTCGCTGCGTCCTGGACGACCAACATCGGCGACGGTATAGCGGTAGCCGCAGGACCTCTCCTGATGGCGGCCCAGACCCGCGATCCCGGTCTCGTAGCCATGGCCCTTCTCGTGCAGCGCCTTCCCTATCTTCTGATCGGTCTCTACGTCGGAGTGTTGGCTGATCGACTCAACCGACGGCGGGTTGTCATCGTGGTCAACATCCTCCGAGCCTTGGTGGTTGGCGCCTTGGCGGTGACCATCGCTGCCGGACGGGCAAATGTGGTCGTCGTCCTCGTCACCCTGTTCCTCCTGGGCACTGCCGAAGTCTTTGCTGACATCACCAAGTCGACCCTCCTCCCGATGGTCGTCGCGAAGCCGGATTTGGGAGTGGCGAATGCCCGGATGGTGTCCGGGTTCATTACCGCCAACCAGCTTGTCGGGCCCCCGATCGGTGCGTTCCTGTTCGCAGTTGGGATGGCCGTACCCTTTGGTGCCCAGGCGTTGTGCATGGCCTTGGGGGCGGTCTTGATCTCCCGCATCGCCCGGACCCCGCCTGTGAAGGCAGGGGAGCCTTCCCACCTCGGGCGCGACCTCAAAGGAGGATTCCGCTGGCTCTGGAATCATGCCCCGCTTCGCACCCTCGCAATCACCGTCTTCGTGTTCAACATCGCCTTCGGTGCCGCCTGGTCGGTACTGGTCTTGATCGCAATCGAACGCCTCCGGGTTGGAGAAGTGGGTTACGGCCTGATGATTGGGGTCGGTGCCGTGGGAGGCCTTCTCGGCGCCGCTGCCTATGGGGCGCTGGAGTCGCGGTTCAGCCTGGCCAACATCATGCGGGTAGGGCTCATCGTCGAATGCCTCACCCACTTGATCCTCGCAACCAC
>CAYYRT010000098.1:0-10107 GCA_964474055.1 uncultured Acidimicrobiaceae bacterium
CGCTCCGAGCTGGCTGGAGCCGTTCCTCGCTGCTGGCGGGGTGACGCGAGCCATGACGGTGGTCCTCGTACCGGTGCCCGCTCACCAGAGTCGGCGACGGATCGAGAGGGACCTGGTCAAGTTGGACTCCGACGCCACGACCCGCGAGGAGAAGGGCCGGCGCGTCGACGCCAGGCACCGACGAGCGACCCAGGCTCTCCTCGACCGCGAGGAGGAGCTCGTCGCCGGCTACCCCGAGGTCGCCTACGCCGGCCTCGTCACGGTGTCGGCCCCGAGCCTCGAAGCTCTTGATGAGCACGGCGAGATCGTGGAGCAGCTCGCCCGAGAGCACGGCATGGACCTTCGGGCCCTCGACGCACGACAGGACGTCGCCTGGGCGGCTGCACTGCCCTTCGGCCTCGCTCCCTCGACCCTGCTGGCGTCATGAGGCCCTCCCTGCGGCTGCCGTTGCATCGGGGCACCACGGCGCACGTGTGCTCGATCTACCCCTTCTCCGTCCAGTCGACCCTCGGGCACCAGGGCACCTACGTCGGCATCGACCTGCTCGCCGGCAACGGCGCCTTCTACTGGGACCCCTTCGAGTCCTACTCGCAGGGCCACATCACCAACCCGAACGCCTGGGTCCTCGGCGAGCCGGGGCAGGGCAAGTCGGCGCTCATCAAGACCCTGCTGTGGCGGCAGGCCGCCATCTACGGAGCCGGTTCCGACGGTCGATGGTTCGCCGTCGTTGACCCCAAGGGTGAGTACCGCCTGCTCGCGGAGCGGCTGAACCTGGAGGTGATTCGCCTCAGCCCGGGCGGCGGAGGCGTTCGGATCAACCCGTTGGCCCCCGGTCCTGCCGCCGATCACGAGCCGGCGGAGAAGCAGACCCTCCGGCAAGCGGAGATGTGCGCGGCGCTGATCGCCACGGTCCTCGAACGGGCGCTGACTCCGGTCGAGGACGCGGCGACCTTCGCCGCAGTCGAGCAGCTTCGGGACGACCGAGCGCGTGGAGAGCCGACGCTCGCCGACGTCGCACGTCTGCTGACCGCACCCACTCCCGAGATGGCTTCCCGCCTGCGGCGGAGCGGTGAGGAGGTCACGGCCGATGCATCAGCGGTTGCCTACGCGCTGGACAAGCTGCTCACCAGGTCGTTCCGCGGCATGTTCGACGGGCCGTCCACGGTGCCGCTCCGCTGGGACGGCCCTGGGCTCGTCCTGGATCTCTCGGGGGTGCCCATCGACTCCGATGCGCTGCCGCTAGTGATGGTCGCTGCCGCCGGGTGGCTCCAGCAGCTGATGGCGTGCCCCGGCCCCCAGCGCATGCAGGTGCTGGACGAAGCATGGGCGCTGCTGGCGAACCGCCACACAGCCGCCTACCTCCAGAGCGCGTGCAAGCTCGGTCGGACCTACGGCGTCGCCAACCTCTGCGTCGCCCACCGGGCCTCCGACCTGGCCGCCCAGGCCGACGACGGCACTGCCACGGCCAAGATCGCCGCCGGCCTCATCGCCGACGCAGCCACCAAGATCCTCCTCCGGCAGGCTCCCGACCAGCTCGCCGCGGCCTCGGCGCACTTCGGCCTGACCGAACCGGAGACCCGAGTCGTCGGGCAGTTGACCCGAGGCCGCGCCCTCTGGCACGTCGGCGGCCACAGTGCCCTGGTCCAGCACCTCCTGGCCTCCGACGAGCTCGACCTCAGCGATACCGATGCCCGCATGCAGGGCCGCCCCTCGCCGGGATGAGCCGTGTACGACCGTGCCGCCCTCCTGGCCGCAGTTCCGCTCGAGGAGCTGGCCGACGAGCTGCTCGGGCCGCACCGCGGTTCACAGCGGTCGCCGACCTGGCCCTGCCCCAACCCCAACCATGCCCAGACCGGACGGACCCCGCCGCTCGGGATCTATAGGACCCGATGGGGCGAGCAGCGATGGGGGTGCTTCGGCTGCGGGGCAGGGGGCTCCGCCATCGACCTGGTGCTGGCGACCCGAGGCGGCGATGTCCGAGGCGCCCTCGACTACCTCGCGGCCAGGGCCGGTCGCCGTCCTATCGAGGCGGGGGTCGCAGGTCCGGTCCGCCGGCCAGCCCGCACGCCACGGTGTCGACGGGACCCCGAGGGCCTGGCGCGCTACGTCCGGGAGGGTGCCGCGACGCTCTGGACGCCGGCGGGAGCGCCGATCCTCCGCTGGCTCACCGACGAGCGCGGTCTGCCCGAAGACGTGCTGCGGACCAACGGGGTCGGTGCCGACACCGGCTCACGGCGGCAGTTCCGGCCCGAGGGCATGCCGCGAGCTGCCGGGGCCGTGCTCCCGACCGTCGTAGATGGCGAGCCCGTCTACGCCCACCTCCGCGTCGTCCGTCCCGGCCCGGGACGGGCGCGGTACCTCAACCCGGCCTACGACCTCGCGCCGAGCCCCCGTGTGTGCCGCTTCGAACCATCGGAGCGGCGGCACGAGGAGGTGGTCGTCACCGAAGGCGCGATCGACGGCCTGTCGGCAGCGGCGGCTGGGTACGTCGCCGTCCCCTTCCTCGGCACGGGGTGCCCAGACGCCACCCTCGCCCTCGCACTGGCCCGCCTTCCGGCACCCCTCGTCATCGCCTTCGACGCCGACGAAGCCGGGCAGTCGGCGGCTGCTCGCCTGCGGGACCTCCTGAAAGTCCACCAACGCACCGTGCTCAACATCCGACCGCCTGACGGCGACCTCAACGACTGCCTGAGGGCCGGGGCGGGCTGGCCCGCACGACTGGAGACGGCCATCGCCGACGCCCGGCGCGCCCAGCCGGTTGGTCGTGACCTCGTGGGCTGAAGATCAGGAGGTACCGCGCTGGAGCGGTGCCGGTTGCTCACCCGGGATCATGATGCGGAGCAGGAGCGGCACGAACGCAGCAGGATCGTCGAGCGAGGAGATCGACGCTGCGATGTTCTCGGCGGGGCTGATCGCCGACCAGTCGAGGCTCTGCCCGTGCTGTCCAGCAGCCTGGGTGATGAGGCACCGCTGCGTTCGGCCGTTGCCCTCTCGGAACGGGTGGGCCTCGTTCATGTCGGCCAGGACCGGGCTGAGCGCGGAAGCGAGGTCAGCGGGGTCGAGGGCGGGACCGATCGCGACGTCGTGGAGCCGGGCCATGCACCAAGTCACGCCCTGAGCGAGGCGGGCAATGGGGTGGAAGCGGTGGCCCTCCTTGTGGATGTCGACCGTGCGGAACTCACCCGCCCAGGCGTAGATATCACCGAACAGGTACCGATGAACGGAACGCCAGTGATCGGAGTCCCAGCTCCGGCGGACGATCTTGGGGCGGACGTACAGGGAGCGCTCTGCCTCCGCCACGAGTGCGGCTTCGACGAGCAGGAGCAGCGCCGGGTCGGTGATCCCCAGGAGGTTGTAGAAGCAGCCCGTAGCCGGGTCGGTGTAGGGGTCGACCGCCACGGTCGTCGGCCGGCGTCCGGGTGACTAGCTGGCGTGCACGGACTGAGCCAGGCGATGACCCGTCGGCAGCTCGATCCCGTGCTCGGCGAGGATCTTCCACCGGGCCTCGTCGCTGGTCATCTTCCCGGCCGCAGCGGCCTCCAGGATGGCGACGACCGCTGGCTCCAGCTCGACGCCCTCCAGCCGGGCCGAGGCCACGGCATTCCGGACGCTGAGATCCTGATCCATGGCCACGAATCTACTACGGCGGGGGGCGTCATCCTCAGCCTCTACGCCATGGCCCGAGGCTCGCCGGGCTGCCAACGCCCGGTCGATCTCGGCCGCGAGCGGGCCTGCCCACGGCCCTGTGAACGCATAGGGAGGGTCGTCGGTGAAGAACAGGGTGATCCCGTCACGGCCCGGATGCCACCGGTTGGCAGTGACGGCATCGAGCCACACGGAGGACCAGGCTCCCTCGTGAAGGGCCTGTAGGCGAGCACCGGTGACGACGACCGTGATGGGACCGAGGGGCCGCCACTGCGGAGCAGCAAGTCGCTCGGCCTGGCGCCGCCTGCGCCGGTTGCCAACGGCGCTGACGCCAGCGAGCGCCCCGAGCAGCCTCGGCCCACCGGCGAACACGGTGGTGCGCTCGTAGGCGGCCTCGGACCCCACGAAGCGCCAGCCCATGACCGGGAAGGTGCCGATCGCCACGTCTGTCGGGTGCTGAGGATCTGAGGCCATCATCGTTCGCCTTCCTCCTCATCCATGACCATCTGGAGCCCAGCGGCGAGGATGTCCATACCCGACTCGATGAGGCCGGCGATGGCGTCGGGACCGAGCAGGATGGGACGCTCAAAGGAGTGGTCGGTCGAAGTGAGCAGCAGGCCCAGGTGATATCCGTCCCGCCCGGTGGCCATGCAACGAAACGGCTCGGCCAGCACGACGATCTCCGCCCGCCACGGCGGCGCGTGCGAGGCCTCGGGTGACTGGCTCAGAGCCTTGATCCGGTAGCCCCAGAGCCTCGGACCGGCGGGCGCTTCGGTCCGGGGCTCTACCGGGCCGCAGTGCCTACGACGCCTCGGTCCACACATGGGCTTCCTGCTCCTCGAAGACGTGGACGCCACCGACCTCGTTGCCGCGATCGACCAGACAGAGGCCGACCATGCAACCATCGGTGTCGGCCGGATCGTGGGCGACCAACTCGACGCGGGTCCGCTCGCCGCTGCGCGAGCGTCCGGCCACCTCGACGGCCCCAACCTCGGCCAGCCCCTTGAGGCTGATCCGCTCGAAGCCATCCTCGTCGAGCAGGATGAGCATGCAATCGCCGCCTGAGGCTGCGGTGATCCGAGCACGGGCGATGCCCGCTTCGTCGACCACGACGAGGCGGCGGGTCCTCACCTCTTGGCCGAACTGGAGACGAAGATCGGTGACCTCCTGCTGGAGCCGTTCGAAGGCAACTGGATCGACGTGGACCGGGAGGTCTTCTTCGGGATGGTCAGGCATCGGACACCCCCGGGCTCGACACGAGCATGAGGACGGGCCACACGATGGCGCCCGAGTCGGTCTGGACGAGCTGAGAAGGCCAGGGGAAGAGGACAGCGGTAGGCACATCCAAAGCGCGGGCGACTCGGACCTTGAGATCGTCGTGCGGACAGGTCGCACCCGACTCGAGCTTCGAGATGGTCTGCTGCTGCACGTATGCCTTACGGGCGAGAGCCCCCTGCGTTAGACCGCGATAGCACCGGGCATAGCGAACGAGGTACCCCCATAGTGCACGGGGGACCTCCCCTGAATCTGGCATCGCCAGATTCACGTCAGACCAGGTCAGTCTCCCTTTGGAGGGGAGAGGCGGTGGCGGGAGCGACCCGCCTTCGCCCACACGTCGGGAGCGTGGGCGCGTAGTGTCATCCATCGTCGGGCCCTCTCATACAGGGTTCGGCCACGGCCCCGGGCAGTTACCGCTGCGCCGGGGCCACTCAGCACCTCGGAGTTCGAGGCACAACTAGCAATACCACCGACTCAGATCGAAGTCAACGACGACCTCGCCTATCGTGCCGCCTGTGAGGAGGCAGGTCGCGGTCGAGGATCTCGTGGACATCGGTATGATCGCTGACCGCCTCGGTCTCGCTCATCGCCAGACGGCCAACAACCTCGCCCGTCGCTACTCCGATTTTCCCATGCCCCTGGGAACCTGGAGCCGCGTCCGCCTCTGGGATTGGCGAGATGTCGAGGGCTGGGCACGCAAGAACGGCCGCCTCGACTGAGCAAGGTCGACGGCAATCGAGGGACACGCCCCCTTGGGTCGGACGTAGCCTCCCTCAGGTGACGTCGAGAGCTTTCCCGTGGCAACCGGACGATGCGTCCGAGATGGCCACGATCGCCTGCCTCAACTTCGGAGGCGACCTGCACCTCTACCACTCGGGATTCCGCGATGGTGCGGAGGCGCTCATAGAGACGCTGGAGCGCCAGGGGCGTGGACAGGACCTGCTCGTCTACCCGCTGGTCTACTGCCTTCGCCATGCTGTGGAGCTGGCGTTGAAGATGGTCATTCGAGGAGCGCGTCAACTATTGGACGAGGCGGGCGACTTCCCGGATCGACACCAGCTCCACACCTTGTGGGGTACGGCGCGTCCGTTGCTCGAGCGGATCTGGGAGGATGACCGGGCAGCGTTCTTGAAGGTCGAGCAGACCATCGAGTCGCTCCGGCTGATCGATCCCGAAGGTGAGGGATTCCGGTACCCGGTGACGACCCGCAGCAAGCGTACGGCCCATCAACGCGTGCCGACGATCGACCCCGCGCTGCGTCAGCTCGACCTGCGGAGGTTGTACGACGAGGTGTGCGAGGTGTTGATGATGTTGGACGGCGCCGACACGGGAATCGACGTGTACTCGAGCTACAAGGCTGACATGGAGGAGGAGTTCCGTTCCGCTGTGGCGGATCAGTATCCCGAGGACATCTACCCCGATTACTAGGGACGAGGTTGCATTGAACTCCTCGCGAGGATCGAGGCGTCGTCGCGGCCTAGGGGGGTGTGCGTCATGACGGGTTGAGCGGGTTCGAGGTTCTTGTCCTCGTCGTCGCGGGCCTGGGGTTCGCCACGGTCGGGGTGGTGTGGGCCGGGGCCCTCCTGGCACTGGCGCTCGCTGGCTCCCCCCGGGGCATCGGCCTGGTGGAGGCAGGACGCGCCCTCGGCCGGCTGCCTGAACGGGCGGACGATCCGGCGCGGGCGTGGGACGCTCCGCTGGCCGACGAGCTACCTGGCCCCATCACCTACTGGAGCTGCACGGCTCTCGTCGTGATGGCGCTGGTCCTCGCCTTCGTTGCCCTTCTTCGCTGGTCACCGTGGTCGAGGGTGGGCACGACGAAGCGCCTGCCGCTCGGTGTCGATGCCCGGCCGACGTTCGCGCGGCGCCGAGACCTGAGCCCGGTGCTCGTGCGGGCGCCGGTGCCCGGCCGGTTCGTCCTCGCCCGGTTCGGTCGCCAACTCGTCGCTACCGAGGCCCCGAACCGTGGTGGGGCGGTGCGTCGGGGGCGCCGGGCCGGTGATCGTGGAGCGGTCGCGCTGGTGGGCCCGTCGAGGTCGGGCAAGACGAGCGCCGCCGTCTCCGGGATCTTGGAGTGGAGCGGACCAGCGGTCCTCAGCTCCGTGAAAGCAGACCTGCTTGGCGCCACCGCCGGCTGGCGGGCAACCCTCGGCGAGGTCCGCGTCTACGACCCCACCGGGAGCATCAAGGACGCCGGGGGAGTGGCCAGGTGGTCGCCAATCGACGGCGCCGGCACCATCTCGGGTGCACAGAGGGCGGCCCGGGCGCTGTGCGATGCCGCTCCCCGTGGTGGCGTGGACGGGGGGCTGGACTTCTGGTTGTCGCAGTCAGAGATCCTCCTGTCAGGCCTCTTGTGGGTCGCGCACCACGCCAACCAAGACATGGGGACCGTGTGCAAGTGGGTGCTCCGGCAGGACCAGCCGGGGGAGCTGGGGCCGGGACAGGTTCGTGCCGCCCTCGACGTCTTGATAGTCGACGAGAACGACGAGGTGGCTCTGGGCGCGGTGGACGCGTCGCAGGGGCTGGTCGCCGTGTGGGAGATGGACGAGCGCACGCGCTCCAGCGTCTACGCGACGGCGCAGACGGTCGTGTGGCCCTGGTCGGATCCCGGAGTTGCGGCCTCGTCGCGCCCCAGCGGGGCCGTTGGCGAAGTCGACTTGGCGTGGCTTCTCAGCGACGTGAACAGCCTGTACCTCTGCTCGCCGATCGAGGACCAACGGCGGTTGGCGCCTGCCTTCGGTGGACTACTCAACGACCTCGTCGGCCAGGTGTACCGCCACGTCGCAGCCACGGGTCGGCCCCTCGACCCTCCGCTTCTTGTCGTGATCGACGAGGCCGGCAACACGCCCTTGCGTGCTCTCGCCGAGTACGCCTCAACGCTGGCAGGCCTCGGCGTGCAGCTGGTGACGATCTGGCAGTCCCTCGCGCAGATCGAGTCCTCGCACGGCCGCGCCAGTGACACGATCCTGACGAACCACATCACCAAGCTGTTCTACGCCGGGCTCTCGGACGGTTCGTCGCTGAGGTACGTGGGCCAGGTTCTCGGAGATGCCGAGATCTCGGTGCGGTCACGTTCGGCGGGAGAGACCGGTGGCCGGTCGTCGACGCAGCTCGCGACGACGCGAGTGCCCTTGGTGCCTCCGCACGCTCTGCGTCAGATGCTGCCGGGCGATGCCCTGCTGCTCCACGGCACGCTCCCGCCAGCGCACGTACGAACCCGGCCCTACCACCGCTCCCGCCGCCTCGCTCGGCGAGCCGGCCTCCCTCTGCCCCTTGGTGCTGAGGACGAGCGGTGGACAGAGTCCCGCGGTGTGGTGGGAATCGAGGTGTGATCCTCGATGTGTTCAGCTGGCGAGTGCCGGCTGGTCGGGGTCAGTGTCGCGCGGTGCGTTGAGGTCGGCCATGGAGGTCTCGGAGAGGTAGCGGCGGGCGATGGCCCACTCGTCGTGTTGGTCGGCAAGCACGGCGCCGACGAGGCGGATCACTGCGGCGTCGTTGGGGAAGATCCCGACCACGTTCGAGCGCCGCTTGACCTCCTTGTTCAGCCTCTCGAGCGGGTTGTTCGACCAGATCTTGCGCCAGTGGCTGCGGGGGAACGCGGTGAAGGCGAGGACGTCAGCCTTGGCGTCGTGCATCGACGCGGCGGCCTTGGGGAACCGCTCGGTGAGGGTGTCGGCGACTTCGTCCCAGCGGGCGGAGACCTCCTCGGGGGTGCCGAGGGCGAAGACCGACCGGAAGGCGGCGGCGACGAACTCGACATGGGCCTTGGGCACGGTGACGAGCAGGTTGCGGGTGTAGTGCACCCGGCAACGCTGCCAGGACGAGCCGGTGAAGCACCTGCGGATCGAGGCCTTCAGTCCGGCGTGCGCGTCGGAGATCACCAGCCGGACCCCACTCAAGCCACGGTCGCGCAAGGAGCGCAGGAACCGGGTCCAGAACGTCTCGTCTTCGCTGTCGCCGATATCGACGCCGAGCACCTCCCGGTCGCCGTTGGTGGTGATACCCGTGGCGATCACCACCGCCCTCGAGACAACCTGGCCCAGGGCGTCGTCGCGGACGTTGATGTAGGTGGCATCGAGATAGACGTAGGGGAACGCGATGTGGCCGAGAGCCCGGCTGCGGAACGCGCCGACGCGCTCATCGAGGCGGGCGCAGATCCGCGACACCTCGGACTTCGAGATCCCGGTGTCGATGCCCATCGCGGCGACGAGGTCGTCGACCGAACGGGTCGAGACTCCGTTGACGTAGGCCTCCATGACCACCGCGTAGAGGGCCTGGTCGATGCGCCGACGGGGTTCAAGCAACTCGGGGAAGAAGGAACCCTTGCGCAGCTTCGGGATCGCCAGCTGGAGATCGCCCGCCTTCGTGGAGAGGACCTTCGGTCGGGACCCGTTGCGGTGCGTGATGCGCTCCGGCGAGCGCTCCCACGGGTTCGCCCCGATCTTCGCGGTGGCCTCCGCGTCGATCAACGCCTGGAGCGCCCACTGAGCAAGCTCGCGGACGAGGTCGGTGCCCTCGCCGACGCGCAGCGCGTCGAGAAGGTCAGAAACGGCAGACTCATCGAGAGCCATCGGCGTGTTCTCCTTGGTGTGCACTTTGGTCGGTACACACCGAGCATCACGCCGGTGGCTCACCCAACGGTGGACCCGATTCCCACCACGCCACGGGACTCATACGAGCGGTGAAGCCCTTCCTGCGTCCCATCGATCGAGGTCGACTCGCACCCGTCGGCTGGGTCTCCGAACCCGCCGGAATCTGGAACGGCAAGGAGACCGAGATGGTGTACGACCCGCGGCGGCATCAGCTTCTTCGAACGACCGGCGACATTGGAGACCGGAGCCGTGTCGCTCTCGGCACCGCCGGCTTCCGGCGAGTTGCCCAGGCCGATGAGGGCGAGCTGTGGGTGCGCGATCGCACCGTGGCTGCCCGCGCGGCCCTCGACCGGGTGCAGAGTCGTGCCAGCACCTCGCGAGTCGTGGGTCTGGGGCGGTGAGGCGCTCGCAAGGCAGGGGATCGCCTCGGCATGGCGGACGGCAGGCGTAGGCTATGGGCAGCGATCGGAGCGCTCGCCATGGTCCGATCGAGCAGCTGTCGCTGTTCGACGAAGCGCTCCCTCCCACCGAGCCGACATCGGCAGAGGAGGTCCCTGACCATGAACAGGTATGGACGACTCGCACTGAAGTT
>CAYYRT010000099.1:0-7741 GCA_964474055.1 uncultured Acidimicrobiaceae bacterium
GTGATGAGCCCCGCCTGCTCCAAGACGCCGACGTGCTTCTTCATGCCCGTTAGGGTCATGTGGAACTTGTCGGCAAGGTCCGTGATCGAAGCGTCTGCACGCCCGAGCTGCTCCAGAACACCGCGTCGGGTGGCGTCCGAGAGCGCGGAGAACGAGGCATCGAGTCGGCCGCCCGTATACTGAACCATACGGTTCAGTATGCGCCACACTCGTCGGCGAATGCAAACGGGGCTCAACGAAGAAGATGCCGCTTCAGTCGACCCTCGGCCGCGGAGCGCCGGCGACGAGGCTAAAGCGGTGGAGTACATCCGGAACTTCGCGGCCAGGTGGGAGCGAAAGCCAAGCCGAGAAGTCGTCCTCCGTATCCACCCGAGTTTCGAGCTGAAGCGGTCCGCCTGGCGCGGGCCGAGGGCAGATCTCGGCCTCGGCCGCGTCGCTCAGCCGGCGCGGCGAGCGGTGCGGCCGCGACGCGCGATCGAGCAGGCCTCGCTCACCCTCGACCCGGTAGCGCCGCACCCACTTGTAGGCGGTCGCCCGGCTGATACCGAGCTGCTCGGCGACGTGAGCGACTACCGATTGCCGGTAAGCCGCAGGTAAGCCACCCGGAGTAACCTCCGGCATCGGAGCCGCCGCGAAGCCCGGCAAGCAGTCCGCCGACTGTTCTGAACGGTCGGGAAGGTGCATCGGGATAGCGGCGGCTTTCGCTTGGCCTGCTTGACCGACCGAACATATTGCGAGATGGATGGTCGCGACCTTAGGCAGCGTGCCTCGTACGCCGCGACCGACAGAGACGGGCAGGGGTTGAGCGCGCAAGTACCTAGGGGTCTGGTTCATTGAGTTGCGGACCCCCACCTTCTGCCGTGGATGATTGCGTGTGCAAGGGTTGGGCAACGCAAGCTCTTGACTTTCGACCCCACGTGGCGGATAACGCGTCCACCCAGCCGGGTTCGTTCAGTCATGGGGAGACCGAAGGTCACGTGAAGCTGCGCATCGTCCCGTCGATCTTCGCGGCCGCGCTGCTGGTATCGCTCATTTCGCCGGCGGTCGCCCACGACGGCGAGCACCACGGCAAGGAGGAGAACGGCTGGCCGGGCAGCGCGAAGGGACAGGAGGTCGCGCGCGCCTTCCTCGCCGATGCTCAGCCGGCACAGGAGCTGGCGGTGCAGTCGACGAGCACGTGCGAGGGCGGTGCGGCCGCGGGCTATCCGTGCGGCAACGTGGACCTCCAGGCGTTCCTGCCACTCGCCGACATCGGCGGGGGCAAGGGCAATGACATCTGGGGCTGGACGGATCCGGACACGAGACGCGAGTACGCGATCATGGGGCGCACCACCGGCACGTCATTCGTGGACATCACCACACCGAGCAGCCCGGTCTACGTTGGCAACCTGCCGACCACGCGCTTCTCGAGCACGTGGCGCGACATCAAGGTCTACGACAACCACGCCTTCGTCGTGTCCGAGTCGCGCAACCACGGCATGCAGGTCTTCGACCTGACGCGCCTGCGCGGAGTGGCGAGCCCGGTCACCTTCTCCGCGGACGCGAACTACTCAGGCTTCGCAACGGCGCACAACATCTTCATCAATGAGCAGAGCGGCTTCGCGTACGCGGTCGGCACCAACACCTGCTCCGGCGGGCTGCACATGATCGACATCAGGGTCCCCACCGGCCCCGTCAACGCCGGCTGCTACTCCGGCGACGGCTACAGCCATGACGTGCAGTGCGTCGTCTATGCCGGGCCGGACGCGACCCGACACGGCCGAGAGCTGTGCTTCGCCTCGAACGAGGACACCCTGACCGTCGTCGACGTGACGAACAAGGGGGCGCCGGTCCAGCTCGCCCGCGTGCCCTACGAGGGCGCCTCGTACACGCATCAGGGCTGGTTGACCGATGACCAGCGCTACTTCCTCATCGACGACGAGCTCGACGAGGGCAAGGGCTTCAACACCCGCACGTACGTCTTCGACGTCGCCAACCCCGCCGCGCCGGTGCACACCGGTACGTACGAGGGCACGAACCCCGCGATCGACCACAACCAGTACATCGTCGGAAACTACTCCTACCAGGCCAATTACCGATCTGGCCTGCGCATCCTCGACATCAGCGGCGTTGCCACGCCGTCACTGTCGGAGGTCGGGTTCTTCGACATCTACCCCGCCGACGACGCAGCTGAGTTCAACGGTGCCTGGAGCGTATATCCCTTCTTCGCGAGCGGCAACGTGGTCGTGTCCGGGATCGAGCAGGGCCTCTACGTCCTGCGTCCGAACCTCGGCCCGAGCGACGCTCGGCCATCAGTCACGCTGACGGACCCCGCCGACGGAGCGACGGTCGCGGGTACTGCGGTCAACGTCAGCGCCACCGCCAGTGACGACGTCGGCGTGGAGCAGGTGACGTTGGCGGTAGATGGCGCCAGCATCGGTCCGGTGTCGAATTCCGGCGTTACCTGGTCGACTACCTGGGACAGCACCACCGTCGCGGATGGCGCCCACACATTGACCGCTACGGCCACCGATACCGCAGACCAGCAGTCGAGCCACTCCATCAGCGTGACCGTCGACAACGTCCCCGACGAGCCCGCGGCGACGATGCACGTAGCCGATCTGTCCGGGCTCTCAACTGGCGGCGGCAAGTCCTGGACCGCGACGGTCACGATCACCGTTGTGGATTCGCAGGGCGACCCCGTCCCGGAGGCGACGGTCACCGGCGCCTGGAGTGCGGGGACCCTCGCCTCGGGATCCTGCGACACCAATTCGAGCGGGCAGTGCAGCATCCCGAGTGGATCGATCCCCAAGCGGACGGCGAGCGTGACGTTCGAGGTGACCGAGATGACACACGACGCGCTGGTTTACGATCCGGAGTCGAACGTGGAGAGCTCCATCACGATGGCCAAGCCGTAGCAGCCTAACCGCAGAGCCGTGAGTACCTGCCAAGGGCGGCACCAGCCATTGGGCTCGCTGTGCTTGGCCTTTCCCGCGTTCGAGGAGGATGGGGCGACCTCGCCTCCCGCGCACCCTGTCACCGGGCGAACCGCTTTCGGAACCCCCTGGCCCGCGTCGCTGGTCAGATATGCCGCGAACCCTGCCGCCACGGCGGACGAATGCCTCATGCGCCGACAGGCATGTGCTCATTCGGGGTGGCGCGGCGGACCCTCGCCCTCGCGCCTGAGAGAGCCCGGCGGGAGCTGCTGGACGACTGCCACTCGGAGGATCCAGTGGACTAGCTGCACTGGGCTCTGACGCCATATCACAGTATTCGCCCCGGCTGATCGCACCGTGACGGGAGACAGCCCGTGATGAGGCGGGTAAGCGTGAATGTCACGCCAGTGCGCGAAAGTATGCGGACGTGACTTCGGGAGTCTCTTGTTATCGCGGCGCTTGCCCTGGCTGAGAAGCTTCGGGAATACGTAGGAGTTGAGGAGGACCAGTGATGCGACGCGAGCTGCGATCTGTGCTGCCACTCGCTTTCGCATGGACTCCGCTAGTGCTCGGCGCGTGCGGGAGCGTGGACGACGCGTCACCCACTGTGAACGGCCCATCTGCACATCCCTTCTCATCCGCCAGCACGGGGGCGAGCGCCAGCCCATCGCGCGCACCGACCGCCGAGGCGAGCCCTCAAGCGGTCTATGTGAACGAGGCCAACGGATGGTCGATTGTCGTGCCACCCGGCTGGGAGGTGGCGACGAACAGCGTGGGTGACACGGCTCTCACCCGGGATCAAGTGATCGCAGAAATTCTGGTGTCGCCAGCCAGCGGCATGACGCTCGAGCAGCTCCAAGCGCAGAGGGTGGATGAGCTCAGCACCTGGCCGGGGATGGATGCCGTGGAGGGCCAGATCGTGCGCTTGCCGGTCGGCGAGGCCGTCCGCACGACGCTGGAGATGACCCACCCGAACGGTGAGCCGGCCGTGTTCGTCTCGTATGCGATCGAGGAGGGAGACCGACAGTACGTGATCTCCGTTCGAGGCCCACAGGACGACGGTGACCTGCTGGAGGATGCCGAAGCCTTCGCGGAGTCGTTCGCTCTCACTGATTGATGGGACGCAAGCGGTACCGGAAGAATCCCGGGTTCGGCTTCATGCCCCCATAACGAAGTTTCGCGCCGGCGACCCGCACGCAGACCCTCGCCGAACCAGACTGAAACGAGCACATGCTTGACGTGCCGATTCACACGGGGCTCATGGCCGACGATAGAGTGTCTGGGTGCGCGCGGTCGTTCAGCTGGTGGAGCCGTGAAGATCGTTGGCCTCGTGTACATCGCGTTCTTGCTTCTCTCTCTGGCGGGCGAGAGGCTCCGGAACGTGCCGCTTCAGCTCGTCGGGAATGCGACTGGCTTCGTGCTCGGGGTGCTGCTGTATCGGCTGTTCGCACCTGCCGACCCGTACATCGCGCTCGCGCTCCTGCCGCTGGCGTTCATCCATTACGTGATCCAGGGTGTCGGGCAGGTGCGGGCCGACGCCGGCACGATTCGTCTCGCGCTGCTCCCGTTCGCGGCCTACCTCATGGTGCTGGGGTACCTCATCGCGCGGTCGACATTCGCGCCGATCGCCCTTGGCGTGCTCATCGCTCTCGCAGGGCTCGGGTGGCTCATCGCCGTCGTGCCGCGCATGCCGACCTGGTCCGCCCTCGCAGTCGTCCTCTTCGGCATCGTCGCCGAGGTCGCGCTGGCGATCTGGCTCCTCATCACACCGAGCAGCTGACGGTCATGAGCCCTGATTCCTGCTGACATCCTTGATTGCCGTCGTGACGCCCTGGACCGGCGTGATGTACGCGCTCGGCGCCAGGCAACAACGACGGCAGCGGCTTCTTGACGCAGCCACCGGAGCCGGACACGGATGGTCGCTACAGTTGCGCGAGCAGGAGGTTCACGGTTTGCAGCTTCCCGACTACTGGCTGTCGCGCCCCGCCGACGAGCCGGTGCCGGACGTCCGGGCGAGCTTCGACGCGATCTGGCGTCGAGCGGTCGACAGAGGAGTGTCGCCTGTCGTGGACGATGCCCTCCCGGCTCCCAAGTGGCAGTTCCTTTGTCACCTTGCTGACGAATACGGCCTCGTCCTTCACGGCTCGGGGAACCCGAACATTGCTGTCTTCGAGCCGCGCCAGGCCGATGATCTGAGGGAGTTCGGCAACCAGAAAGCGGTTTACGCGGCCGGGGACGGCATCTGGGCGATGTGCTTTGCGGTGACGAAACGTCGGCGCATTCGTACCGTGACCAATGCCTGCGTTCGGCGGGTCGATGCGGCGGGCCACGTGAGCCCACCGCGGTACGTGTTTTCGATCAGCCGATCGGCCAGGTCCGAAGAGGCGTGGCGGCCGGGGACGGTGTACGTCCTTCCGGGCGAGACATTCACCCTCCAACCGCCGCTCCAGTTCGGGGAGTACGAGGTGCAGATACCGCAGCTCGCGAGCCTCGTACCCGTCCGGCCGCTGGCGCGCGTGATGGTGGACCCGACCGACTTCCCATTCCTCTCCCAGGTCCGCGCCCACGATGACGACCGGCTGGAGGAGTACACGCGCGCCCTGGAGACCGCTGCGCCGTGGCCAGACTGAGGGCCAGGCCGATCCGCGGGTGAGCTCCATGCCGTTGGCCGCTAGTGTGCTGGTCACATCTCGCAGGAACGTACCGCCATGGAACTGTCAGCGGTCGCGGACGACCTCAATGAAGTGTCAGTCCTCGTGAACGTCGCGCATCGGCTGCTCCTGACGATTCGCGATGACGTCGAGGCTTCGGCATCGCTCCAGGGGATCCTGGAAGGCCTGAATACGGCACACGACCAGCTCGACCTGGTGCTCGAGACGATCGGTTCAGCCATCGACCAGGTCGATGCCGAAGTTGACGGCGGGCCGCGGGAGCAGCGACCGGCAATCCATTGAGGTGTGTTGCCGCGGCCGCGAGGAGTTCGAGAACGGCCGCGACTACTACGCGCTCGAGGGCTCATCGGTCCGGCTGCCGCTGCGGCCCGCCCCGCCGCCATCGGCCGAGTACCTCGAGTGGCTCGGCGCCACGGTGTTCCGGCGGTAGCGAAGCTCCTCACCAGGGACGGGGGTTCGGCGCCATCGGCCATGTAGAGGGAGCCGCGCGGGTCGAGGAAGCCGGGTCAGGGCAGGTTGCCGAGGATGAAGACCGCCAGGCTCATCGTGCCGATTGCGTTGAGGCCGACGTGGACGGCCATGCCCAGCCGGATGTTGCGCTTCCACCAGACGGCGTACACGAAGGGCGCGACGCCGGCGATGCGTGACAGGAAGGCCCACGGTGTCCAGAAGTGGTAGAGGGAGAAGAGCACCGCGTTCACCAGCGGCGCCCAGCGGCCGAGCGATGACATGCGGGGCAACAGGTAGCCCCGGAAGTAGAGCTCCTCGACCACCGGGCCGATGACCACGTTGAGGAGGATGTACAGCGCGATGGTCACCACCCACGCCGAGGCGGTGTAATCGCCGAGGGCATCGGTGTCGACCAGGTTGAGATACCAGTCGGGCAGCCAGCTGAAGAGGGCGTCCTTGATCGGCTGGTCCAGCAGGCTGAGGACGCCGAAGCCGACGATCGCCGCCACGAGCAGCGCCGGGAAGAGGATCAGCCAGTCCCGCCGCGGCATCGGGCTTCGGAAGCGAATTGCCGCGAGCCATCCACCACCGGCTTGATCGCGCCGGCTGGCCAGCCAGATCGCTCCCAGCTCGAACGGCACGATCACCACCGCGATGGCGATGAGGAACGCGAAGAGCGGCGGGAATCCTGCCCGCTGGACCGGCTCCCCGATCGCGACGAAGAGTGCGGTGGCTAGCGCTCCGGGGGCCAGGTGCAGGGCCACGAGCCGGCCAACGCTCATCCGCTCACCGGACGTGGGATTGCTCATGTACCGAGCATGATCGCAGGCTTGCGGACCAGAGGACGCCTCCCACCGTCTTCAGCCAGTGTAAGCGCACCTGCCGTGAACGGCCGGCGTTTGATTCTATTCCCGATGTCGCGCACGCCCTCGAGTTCCTTGCCAGGCGACTAGGACACAGCCCGGCCCGCAGGGCTCATGCACCACAAGCCCTATCTCGCCCCCGCCGGACTCCCGACGATCGGCCTCTCGCGGAGCCTAGCGAACCGAGGCTAGGCGCCAACCCGTTCGAGGCGTTTCCGCAGCGGGCTGCCACCTTTTCGGTCTATTTGGTCCCTCTATAGGCATAGTGGCAATCGTTGTGGGGCAGGCTGAGGCAACCGCTGGTCTCGAAGCGGTCTACCGCGAGGATGGGGCGCGGCTGTGGCGCGCCCTGTACGCCTACTCCAACGACGCGGAGCTCGCGTTCGACGCTGCCGCCGAGGCGTTTGCCCAGGCCCTTGGCCGGGGAACGGCCATCCGCGACGTGCGGAGGTGGGTCTGGCGGACGGCGTTTCGCGTGGCGGCGGGCGACCTGAAGAGCAGGTCGAAGTATGCGTACGCACCGATTCCTGAGGGCGTGACCCACGACTTCCACCTCGACGACGAGTTGGTCGCCGCGCTCCAGGGCCTGACTTCCCAGCAGCGGCTCGTGATCGTCCTCCACTACTACGTCGATTGTCCGGTCGGCGAGATCTCTCGTCGGACGGGCATGAACCCTTTTGCCGTCCGCTCCCATCTCAGCCGAGGACGCCAGCGGATGCGCCTCCTTCTGGGTGATGACTCATGACGGACTTGCGCGACCGAATGCGGATCTACGACCAGGCGCCGGCACCCGACTATTGGATCGAGGTCGAGTTGCGGGCCTCGTCAGGGTCCGTGGGGA